>JANXSE010000324.1 GCA_025356695.1 Betaproteobacteria bacterium | reverse complement strand
AGGTGCTGGCGCGCGCGGTGGCGGTGTTCCGTGTCGGCGACGTCATCGAAGGCAGCGCCTCGCGGGTGGTGGAACGTCGCGATACGGGCAAGCGTCCGGCCAATGTGGCGCGCCTGCCCGGCAAGGACAAACCGAAACAGGTTGCCAGGCAGTTAGCCAACGCGGCGTCGAAAGGCAAAACCGGCACCGACGACGAGTGGGCGGAGTTCTAACCCGTGCCGCAGGCGTCGATGCATAACCGCGAGGCCGGCGACAGCGCGCGGAGCGGACACTGGTCGGCGCGCGGGCGACAGTTTGGCGTGGGCGTGTTGATCGCATTTACGCTCAAGGGCATCTGCACCAGCGCAGTGATTGTCACCGCCTTGTTTGCAGTGCGGGATGAGGGGGGCGCCGACCTGTTTCCGCACCTGCTGGTGTGGACGGTGGTTTGCATCGGTGGATTTTGCATGCTTGGTGGCTGGCGACATACGCGAAGGCGCGGCGCCGAAGAATTGTTGAAGCGCATTGATTGAAGCACGGCGGCGCGGGTGCCGTAATACAGGAACTGGAGATTACGTGGATTCGACACAGATCAGGCTGGTGCAGGAGAGTTTTGCCAAGGTGGCACCGATTGCGGACACGGCCGCAAGCATGTTTTACCAGCGGCTGTTCGAACTCGACCCGTCGCTCGCCAAATTGTTCAGGGGCGATATGACGGAGCAGGGCCGCAAACTGATGACGATGATCGCGGCGGCGGTGCGCGGCCTCGCCGACGTGAACACGCTAGTGCCGGCGTTGCAATCGCTGGGGGCCAGGCACGGCGCTTACGGCGTCAAGTACGGCGATTACGACACGGTAGGCGCCGCGCTGCTGTGGACGCTTGAACGCGGGCTCGGCCCTGAATTCACGCCGGAGGTGAAGTGTGCGTGGGCCGCGGTTTACGCGGTTCTCGCCAAAACGATGATTGACGCGCAGCACTTTGCCGCGTTGATCCTGACGCAGGAACAGGCTTATTTTGAATCCGGAAAAAATCGCGCCGAGGCACGAACGCTGTGCCGGGATTGAGCCGATCGCGAACCTCGCTATTTAACGAATATCCGAAACAAGGAGCAGTAGACATGAAGCAACTCATTGCCAATGCAAAAATCAGTACACGGCTGGCATTCGCGTTCGCCGTATTGCTCCTGCTGATGGCAGGTCTCGCCGGCGTCGCCAATTACAATCAGGAGCAGGCCCGCGTACTGGCGGAACGTATAGCGGAGAAAGATACGTTGAAACTCGATCTCGCTTACCGCATGCAGGTGGCCAATTACGACAATGTGGCCAAAATGTCAGATCTATTTCTTGCCGGCGACAAGGCGACGATCAATGTCATCGTCGGACAGATTGAAGCGGTGCGCGCACAGAATTCGGAGACGTTCAAGCAGTTGACTGAACTGGTGGTCTCGCCGGCAGGCAAACAGTTGATTACCAAGATGAACGGCACGCGCCAGACCTACGTCAAGGCCCGTGCCAAGGCCTACGATATGCTGGTCAAGGATGGCAAACGCGATGAGGCGATGAAATCCTGGCGCGAGGAAGGTTTGCCGGCGATGGAGTCCTACCGTGGCGATATCGCCAGCATGGTCAAGCTGCAGATCAGCAACATCGAGGAAGGTAAGAAAGAAATCGAGTCGATCAACCATTTTTCGATGATGCTCATGTTCGGCATTACCGGCTTCGCGATTATTGCCGGTGCGCTGATCGCCTGGCTGGTCGCGCGTTCGATTACGCGTCCGTTGGGACGCGCGGTGGATGTTGCGAATGCGGTGGCCGGCGGCAAGCTTGATAACGTGATTGAGGTGGCGGGACGTGATGAAACCGGCCGGCTGCTGGAATCGCTGAAGACCATGCAGCAGGGGCTGCTGGAGCGGATCACCGCCGAACAGAAGATATTCGCCGAGAACCTGCGGATCAAGAATGCGCTCGACAAGTGCTCGACGAACGTGATGATCGCGAATGCGGACTGTGAGATTGCCTATGTGAACGAGTCGGTCAGCGTAATGATGTCGGGCAACGAAGCCGAATTGCGCAAGGTGCTGCCGCAGTTCGATGCGAAGAAGCTGATCGGCGCGAACATCGATGTGTTCCACAAGAACCCGTCGCATCAACGCAACATGCTGGCGAACCTGAAGAGCACTTACAGTACCGAAATCAAGGTCGGCAATCTGTATTTCGGGCTGGTGGCGAACCCGATCATCGACGAGAAGGGCGAACGGGTCGGCACGGTGGTCGAATGGAAAGACCGCACGGCGGAAGTGGCGGTGGAAAACGACGTTGCGAACCTGGTCAAGGCGGCGGTGGATGGCGATTTCACCAAGCGCTTTGACATGAACGGTAAGCAGGGCTTCTTCAAGGCGCTGGGCGAGGGTATCAACCAGTTGATGGAAACCAGCTCGGTGGGTCTAAACGAAGTGGTGCGTGTGCTCGGAGCATTGGCCAAGGGCGACCTGACCGAGAAGATCACCAACGAGTACAAGGGCACCTTCGGTCAATTGAAGGACGATTCGAACCTGACGGTGGAGAAACTGACCGAG
>JANXSE010000314.1 GCA_025356695.1 Betaproteobacteria bacterium | reverse complement strand
TGCTGCTGCCGTTTGCCGGCGGCACCGATGTCGTCGGTCGCCTCATCGCACTCAAACTCTCGCCCGCCCTCGGTCAGCAGGTGGTGCCCGATCCGCGCCTCGGCGCCGGTGGCAACATCGCGCACGATGCCGTGGCGAAGGCAGCCCCCGACGGCTACACACTATTGATGGCGGCACCGCCGGTGGTCATCAACCCGAACCTCAATCCGAAATCGGGTTTTGATCCGGTGCGTGATTTCGCTGCAGTGGCGGTGCTCGGCTCGATCCCCAATGTGCTGGTCGTGCACCCGTCGGTGCCGGCAAAAACGCTGGGCGATCTGATCAAGATCGCGCGCAGCCAGCCGGGCAAACTCACTTACGGCTCGGGCGGCGTCGGCTCGGTCAATCAACTCGCCGCCGAGTTGATGAAGTCGCTGACCAAAACCAACATCCTGCATGTGCCGTATAAAAGCGCGACCGTCGGACTCGTCGGCGCGATGAGCGGCGAGGTCGATGTCGTGATTGTCGCCAGTTCCAGCGTGGTCCCGTATATCAAAGAGAATCGTATCCGTCCGCTGGCGATCCTCGATGCCAAACGTGTGGCGTCGCTGCCGCAGGTGCCGACCAGTGCCGAGTCTGGCATGCCGCAACTGGTGGCGGTCAACTGGTACATGGTGCTGGCGCCGGCGGCCACACCGCGCGCCATCATCGAGCGCCTGAACGCCGAATCGGTCAAGGCCATGGCGCAGGCAGACACGCGCGAGCGTCTCGCCGCGATGGGCGGCGAACCGGCCTCCGCGACGCCGGAACAGGCGACCGAGTTTCTGAAAAACGAATACGAACGCTGGGGCCGCGTCATTCGCGACGGTGGCATCAAGAGCGAGTAAGGTGTGAGGAGCGAGGCGTGAAACGAGTTACGACATCAATTCTGGCCTTGGTACTCGCGCTTGCCGCACACGCGGGATTTGCGCAATCGTACCCGGTAAAAGCCATACGCATCGCCATGCCCTTCGGCACCGGCGGCACCGATCTGGTGACGCGCTGGATTGCGCTGAAAATGGCGCCGGCCCTGGGCCAGCAGATCGTGCCCGAACCGCGCACCGGCGCCGGCGGCAATATCGCCCATGAATTCGTCGCCCGCTCGCCGGCCGATGGCTATACCCTGCTGATGGCTGCGCCGCCCTTCGTCGTCAACCCGACGCTCTACGCCAAAACGCCCTACGACCCCTTCCGCGATTTCACGCCCGTCACCCTGTGCGGTTCGATCCCGTCGCTGCTGCTGTCGCATCCCTCGGTGCCGGCAAAAACGCTGCGTGAACTGATCGCGCTGGCGCGCAGCAGTCCGAACAAGCTGTCGTACGCCTCCGGCGGCATCGGCTCGACGCCGCATCTTGCCGGCGAGTTGCTGAAGTCGCTGACAAAAACGCAGATCGTGCACGTGCCCTACAAGGGCGGCAATCTCGGCCTTGTTGGCGCGATGAGCGGCGAAGTCGATATCGTCATTGGCACCATGTCGGCGGCGTCGGCCTCCTACGTCAACGACGGCAAGATGCGCGGGTTAGCAGTCCTCGACGGCAAACGCGTGAAGACAATTCCGCAGGTGCCGACTTCGGCCGAAGCAGGTCTGCCCCAGTTGCTGGCGATCAACTGGTACGTGCTGATGGCACCGGCCGGTACACCGCGCGACATCATCGACCGCCTCAACACCGAAGTCGCGAAGGTCATGCAGTTGCCGGAGACACGCGAACGCCTGCTCGCCGTCGGCGGCGAACCGGCGACCGGTACCCCCGAGCAGGCCGCGGAGTTCCTGCGCGAAGAATTCAACCGCTGGAGCCGCGTCATCAAGGACGCCGGCATCAAAGCAGAGTAGGACAGCGGCAACGTAGCCGTATCTTTGACGGGATAAAAACGTGAACGTCCGCAGCATCGGAACCCGCATTTGCATCATCGCCCTGTCTTTGACGCCGGCACTCGCACCGCGGCCTGCTGGCGCACAGGCCTATCCGGCGAAACCCGTGCGCATCGCCATGCCGTTCTCAACGGGCGGCACGGATCTCGTCACACGCTGGCTCGCGCTCAAACTCGCACCGGGACTCGGTCAGCAGATCGTGCCCGAACCGCGCACCGGCGCCGGCGGCAACCTTGCTTTTGAAGCCGTCGCGCGCGCCGCACCCGACGGCTACTCGCTGCTGATGGCACCGCCGCCCTTTGTCATCAATCCGAACCTGTACGCGAAGGTCGGCTACGATCCGCTGCGCGATTTTGCGCCCGTCATGCAGTGCGGCTCGATCCCCTCGCTGCTGTTATCGCATCCTTCGGTGCCAGTGAAGACGCTGCGCGAGTTGATTGCGCTCGCGCGCGCGCAGCCGAACAAGCTGTCGTATTCCTCTGGCGGCATCGGCTCGACGCCGCACCTCGCCGGCGAACTGTTCAAATCACTGACAAAGACGCAGATTCTGCACGTGCCTTACAAGGGCGGCACACAGGGACTGATCGGCGCGATGAGCGGCGAAGTCGACATCTCGATTGCCACCATGTCGGCAGCCTCCGCGTCCTATATCAACGACGGCAAAATGCGCGGGCTCGCGATTCTCGACACCAAGCGCGTCAAGGCGGTACCGCAGGTGCCGTCCGCGGCCGAGGCGGGCCTGCCGCAGTTCACCGCTATCAACTGGTACATCGTCGCCGCGCCGGCGGGAACGCCGCGCGAGATTATCGACCGGCTGAATGCGGAACTGACCAAGGTCATGCTGCTGCCGGAGACGCGTGAACGCCTGCTCGTGGTCGGCGGCGAACCGGCGACCGGCACCCCCGAGCAGGCCGCCGAGTTCCTGCGCACCGAGTTCACGCGCTGGGGCAAGGTCATCAAGGACGCCGGCATACGCGCAGAATAATGAAGCCGCTCGCCGAATTCCCGGCGCTGCAGCGCCGCCAGATCCGCAACGTGTTGTGCGACATCGACGACACGCTGACCAGCGACGGTCGCCTGACAGCGGCGGCTTACACGGCACTGGAGTCGCTGCATGATGCCGGATTACGCGTGGTGCCGGTGACCGGACGCCCCGCCGGCTGGTGCGATCACATCGCACGCATGTGGCCGGTGGACGGTGTCGTCGGCGAAAACGGCGCGTTTTATTTTCGCTACGATCACGCCGCGCAGGCGATGCGGCGACGCTACGCCGAGGACGACGCCACGCGGGCGGCCAACCGCACGAAACTCGCCGCGATCGGCGCACGCATCGTCGCTGCGGTGCCGGGCTGCGCAATTTCCGCCGACCAGCATTATCGCGAAGCCGATCTCGCCATCGATTTCTGCGAGGACGTGCCGCGCCTTGCCGACAGTGCGGTCGCGCGCATCGTTACGCTGATGCAGGAAGGCGGGCTCACCGCCAAAGTCAGCTCGATCCACGTCAACGGCTGGTTCGGCGCCTACGACAAACTTGGCATGACCAGAACGCTGTTCGCCGAATGCTTCGGCATCGATACCGGCCGCGACAACGAACAGATTGCATTCATCGGCGATTCGCCGAACGACGCGCCGATGTTCGGCTACTTCCGCCATTCGGTCGGTGTCGCCAACGTGCGCGCCTTCGCCGGCCGCATTGAATCCGCGCCCGTCTGGGTCACGCTTGAAAAAAGCGGGGCGGGTTTCTGCGAGTTTGCCGCCGCCCTGCTTGCCGCGCGCTGAAGCGCGCTCAGAGGATGCGCTTGCGGATTGCGGTCACGACGATTTCGGCGGCGATCACGACCGCGAAGATCGCCAGCAATACCATCGCCACTCGGTCCCACTGAAAGAGGTTCATCGCGGTATCGAGCGCCATGCCGATGCCGCCGGCACCGACGAGTCCCAGCACCGCCGACTCGCGCACGTTGATGTCCCAGCGGAACAGCACCACCGACCAAAACGACGGCTGAATCTGCGGCCAGTAGCCGAAGCTCAGCACTGACAGCCACGGCGCACCGCTCGCCTCCAGCGCCTCGACCGTGCCGCGATTGGCCTCCTCGACCGCCTCGCCGACGAGTTTGCCGACAAAACCGACCGAGCGGAACGCGATCGCCAGCGTGCCGGCCAGCGCGCCCGGGCCGAACACCGCAACGAACAACAGCGCCCACACCAGAGAATTGACCGACCGGCTCGACACCAGCAGCAGGCGTGCGGCGTGATTGAGCAGGCGATTGGGCGCGATGTTGTGCGCTGCGGCCAACCCGATCGGAAAGGCAATGACGACCGAAATGATGGTGCCGAGGGTGGCGATATGCAGCGTCTCGACCAGTGCTTCGTGCACCCCTTTCGGATAATACGAAAACGCGATCGGCCACATCCGGCGCAGCAGGTCGGCCATCTGCTCGGGTGCGTCGAGCAGAAACTCCGGGATCACCTCGACGGTCTGGATCGACACAACCACGGCGGTGACGACCGCGAGGTAGACGGCGAAGCGCGCCAGGCGCTGCGCCGGCGTGAAACGGCGCCAGATTCGGGCTTCGAGCGTCGCGTCGTTCACCGGTTATTCCTCGTCCACACGCGTGCGCTCGACGAATATGGCGCGCACCTTGTTGGCGAGAACTTCACCGGCGAAGATCAGCAATATGATTGACAGCAGCATGGCGCAAACGAAGTCGTAATCGAAACGCTGGAAGGCCGCGAACAGCGCGCCACCAATGCCGCCCGCACCGACAATGCCGACCATGGTCGAGTTGCGCAAATTCGAGTCAAGCTGGTAGGTCGAGAAGCCCAGAAAGCGCCCGAACACCTGCGGCAACACGCCATAGGTGATGACATTCATGAACGGTGCGCCGGTGGCGCGCACCGCCTCGACCTGCTTGAGCGAAATCTCCTCGATCGCCTCGGCGAACAGCTTGCCGGCGAAACCGATCGAAGCGACCGTCAGCGCCGCAATCCCGGACATGGCGCCGAAGCCGAGCGCCTTGACGAAGACAATCGCAACGATCACCGGGTGGAAGGAGCGGCACAGCGCAATCAGCATGCGTGACGGCCATGTCACCCACAGCGGCATCAGGTTGCGCGCGGCGAACAGGCCGATCGGCAAAGACAGCAGAATGCCCAGCACCGAGGCAAGGATGGCGATCTCGATGCTTTCGGTGAGCCCCTTCACCAGAATTTCCCAGCGCGCGAAATTCGGCGGCAGCATGCGACCGATGAAACGCGCGCCGTTGTCGAGGCCGACCATGAAACGCGCCCACGTGAAATCGAGCAGTGAGCACGCGTAGATGATGTAGAGCGCCAGCGCGACCCAGGCGGCACGTGCCCGCCAGTTCGGCGGAAATGCGACGCGGGGCGCCTCGGCGATCACTGCAGCCAGTCCTCGCCGCCGTAGATCGATTTGAGGTGCGTATCATTCAGTCCGGACGGCGCACCGTCATAAACCACCGCGCCCCCCGACATGCCGATCACGCGGTCGGCAAAGCGCTTCGCCAGCTCGACATCGTGCATATTGACGATCACGGGAATGTTTTTTACGCGGCCGAGATCGCGCAGCAGCGTCATGATTTCGACCGAGGTCTTCGGATCGAGCGACGAGGTCGGCTCGTCGGCCAGCAGCAGGCGCGGCCGCTGCATGACCGCGCGCGCAATGCCCACGCGCTGGCGCTGCCCGCCGGAGAGGCTGTCGGCGCGCTGGTTGGCGAACCCTGCCAGCCCGACCACATCGAGCAACTCAAATGCATCGTCGATATCGGATTGCGGAAAGCGGCGCAGCCAGGCTTTCCACGGCGCAACATAACCGAGGCGGCCGCTCAGCAGATTCTCCATCACGGTCAGGCGTTCAACGAGGTTGTATTCCTGGAACACCATGCCGATCTGGCGCCGCGCCAGGCGCAGCGCGCGGCGCGGCAAAGCGACGATGTCCTGATTTTCGAAGATGACCGAACCGGCGGTCGGCTCGACCAGCCGGTTGATGCAGCGGATCAGCGTGCTCTTGCCGGTGCCCGAAGGCCCGATGATCGCGGTAAACCCGCTGCCGGCGAAATCGAGACTGATGCCGCGCAGCACCGGCTTGCCGCGCACATACTCCTTGGTCAGATCGCGAATGCTGAGCGCGGCGTTATCCATGCCGCTATTTCTTGCCGGCCTTTTCCTCGGCCGCCTTCTTGCGCGCCGCCTCCTCGCGCGCCGATTCCTTTTCGTAAGCGGCACGGTTGAACGACTCGTCCGAACCTTCGGCAACCTTGCGCACCACCTCCCACTCCTTCAGGTAGGTCACCGGCACGAAGCGGTCGGCGCCGTCGAATGTCTTCTGCATTTCCGGCGTGAAGCGGTAATCGTAGAAACACTTCAGCATCTGGTCGCGAAATTTCGGCTCCAGATCGTGCGCGTACGAAAACGATGAAGTCGGGAATTTCTGGCTACGGTAAATGACGCGGAAATTGTCTTCGTTGATCTGCCCGCGCGTGCCCATGCGATGGTAGACGTCGGAGGCCACCGCCGCTCCGTCGTAGTCACCGGAGTTGACGCCCATCACCGAGGAGTCGTGTTTGCCCGAGAACAGGATCTTGTAGTCCTTGTCCGGCGTGAGGCCGAGGGCCGGGAACAGCGCGAGCGGCGCCATGTGGCCGGAGTTCGACGACGGCGAGGTGTGCGCGAAGCGCTTGCCCTTCAGATCGGCGAGCTTCTGGTAGGGGCTGTCCTTCTTGACGATGACGATCAGGTTGTAGCCCTGAAACTCCTTTTCGGTACCCTTGACGGCAAACGGCACGGCACCGGCGATGTTGACCGCGAAGGCGGTCGGGCCCGTGGAGAACCCACCGACGTGCAGGCGGCCCGAGCGCATCGCTTCGATTTCGGCGGCGTTCGACTGCACCTGGAAAAATACCACGCGCTTGCCCGTGCATTTGGCCAGATGATCGGTAAACGGCTTGAATGCAGACTCGTAGACCGCGGGGTCTTCAACCGGCGTATAGGTGAACACCAGCGTGCCCGGGTTCTTGAAGCGCTTAGCATCCTTGGGCGAATCGGCAACCAGGTCCTTGTTTTCGTCGCAATACTGCACATCAAGGTCGCCGCGGTTCTTGCAATCGCTCTGTGCATAGACGCCGCCGAACGCCAGCAACAACATCAGGCCAAAACAATAGCGCGCCAGCATATTCGTGATTTTCATCGTGCCTCCTGGTTGCGACAGTCCCAACCGGATGCAGGCGGGCTGTCGATTGGAATGGATTCAGAGGACACTCTACTGAGCGCACCCGCGGGGGTCAAGCGCACCCGCACTGGCCTCAGCGCAGGCGCTTGGCGGTGAAATTTTCCTCAATGTTGTCCTGATAGTAACTGCCGGGCGACGGCGCGTTGACGAAGCGCCGGTGCACCTCGTCGGAGACACCCGAATACTGGACAATGCTGCCGTTGCTGAATTCGATTTCGAGCACGCGGTTGTGCGCGTCGAAACCGACCGAACGGATATTGCTGGCACTGACGCGTTTGCGTTCCATGATGTCCCCTGCCGACGCCACAGGCGGCGCGAAAAGCACATGGTAAACTGCCGCGGAACAAACGTTAAGTGCGTCACGAACGCACAACTACCGGGGGAATCCGAATGCGAACCATGCAAGCTGTTGCGATCGTCACGGCCGTGCTCATGGCTGCGGCGTGGAGTGTGAACACTTTCGCGCAGACAACGGCGCCCTACCCGACCAAGCCGGTGAAGGTCATCGTCGGCTTTCCGCCGGCCTCGGGCGCCGACATTATGGCGCGCGTCATTGCGCAAAAACTCGGTGATGCAATGGGCCAGCAGTTCCCGGTCGACAACCGGCCGGGTGCGGGCAGCAGCATCGGCGCCGGCATCGTCGCCAAATCCGCGCCCGACGGCTACACGCTGTTCATCGGCACCATCGCCAACGCGATCAACGCCTCGCTTTATGCAAAGCTGCCGTTCGATTTTGCGCGCGACTTCGCACCGGTTGCGCCGGGCGGTTCGTCGCCCAACATGCTGGTCGTGCACCCGTCGGTGCCGGTGCGCACCGTGGCCGAGGTGATCAAACTCGCCAAATCAAAACCCGGGCAGATGAGCTTCGGTTCGAGCGGTGTCGGCACCCTGCCGCATCTGGCAGCGGAAATGTTCAACGGCATGGCGGGCCTCAAGATGACGCACATCCCGTATAAGGGCAGCCCGCAGGCGACCTTCGATCTGATGGCGGGCCAGTTCGAATTGATGTTCGGCATCGGCTCGTCGGTCATGCCCGAAGTCAAACACGGCCGGCTGCGCGCGATTGCCGCCACGACATCGGTCCGCCTGCCCGCGATGCCAGAATTGCCGACGGTGGCCGAATCGGGCCTGCCCGGCTTCGAAGCGGTGACCTGGTTCGGTTTCGTCGCGCCGGTCGGCACGCCGCGCGAAATCATCGTGAAGCTCAATGCGGAAATGACACGCGTCACCGCCACGTCCGAAGTCAGGCAACAGCTCGCCGCGCAGAGCATCGATGCCATGAGCAGTTCGCCGGAACAGTTTTCGAATTACATCCGCGATGAAATCGCGAAGTGGGCGAAGGTCGTCAAGACCTCGGGCGCGCGCACCGAATAAAATCCCGGCGCAGGCCGCTTAGTCGCGGCGACCCCAGACCTGCCCGTGCGTCGACACGCAATACGGCACCACATAGGTCAGCGCCATCTGCAGGCCCGTCGTCGCGCTCAGCGGCGCGCCAAGCAGGACGTCAAAGTGATTGATCAGATTGAGCACCGTGCCGACGATCAGCGACACGCGCAATGCCATGCGTACCGTGGCCGGCGCCATGCAACGCGCGATTCTGTTATCGGCCATGCGCTGCGACCATCGGCGATTTGAAATTCCCGTTCATTTCAGGCGTGAAAACAAAAACGCCCACGGCATGTATGCGATGGGCGTTTTGTGCAACGGCTGTCTTAGGAATTACCGGGCATCGGAAAAGGCCATGCGCCCGGAATCGAAATAGGCGCCGGCACGACCGGCAATGCCGGCGTGCCGACGGATTTCTTCGTTGTGGTCTTAGTGACTGCCACCTTTTTTACTGCCGGTTTCTTGACTGCTGTTTTTTTTGTCGCCACCTTACGAGTGGATTTTTTCTTTGCTACAGCCTTTTTTGCTTTTTTTGCCGCAACCTTGCGTCCGGCTGCGGGTTTGCGTGCTGCGCTGGCCTTGCGCGTAGTCACTTTCTTTTTCCCGACGGTTTTTTTCGCCGCGGATTTCTTTGCAGCCTTCTTTACAGGCTTCTTTGCAGTTTTGGATTTTTTCGCCACGAATATTCTCCTGTTAGGGTCGAAAACACCGCGGTTCTAATCACCGCGGACCCGATCACGGCAGCCGGCCTGTGGCCGGACGCCCGCTTCGCCGCTGCCGGCGAAAATCTCAGTGCAGGGCCGACTGCGCCTTGCTGGCCAAATCGCGGTATAGCACCTCGGGGTCGAGCTTGATGCCGCCTTCCCACGTTACCGTGTTTTCAACCGGATCGACTTCCACCCGGTTGAAAGTGTCTATATCGCCGAGCATGCGGAAATAAGTGGTGCGGACGATATCGCCGAGATAGACGCGGCCTTCCAGCCCGTCGTTGAAACGCAACCACAACGTGTAGTTGGCCTCGGCGCGACATTCGGTAACGGCGTGCATGCGACGCCGGCTCCTTGGATACCTTTTCGCGAGTAAGCTTAATCCCAACTGAGCGCACCTCCGGTTTGATATTCAATGACACGGGTTTCAAAAAAGTTGCGTTCTTTCTTGAGATCGATCATTTCCGACATCCAGGGGAAGGGGTTGTTCGCGCCCTCGTAGAGGGTGTCGAGACCGATCTGCTGGCAGCGGCGGTTGGCGATGTAACGCAGGTATTCCTTGAACATCGGCGCATTGAGGCCGAGCACGCCGCGCGGCATGGTGTCCTCGGCATAGCGATATTCGAGTTCGACCGCCTGGGTGAAAATACCGCGCATCTCGTCGCGAAATTCCGCGGTCCACAGGTGCGGGTTTTCCATCTTGATCTGATTGACCAGATCGATGCCGAAGTTGCAATGCATCGATTCATCGCGCAGGATGTATTGATACTGCTCGGCCGCGCCGGTCATCTTGTTCTGGCGGCCCATCGCAAGGATCTGCGTGAAACCAACGTAGAAGAACAGGCCTTCCATGACGCAGGAGAATACGATCAAGCCCTTCAGCAGCTGCTGATCCGCATCCGGCGTGCCGGTCTTAAAGTGCGGGTTGGTCAGCGTGTCGATGAACGGAATCAGGAACTCGTCCTTGGCGCGAATCGACGGAATCTCGTGATAGGCGTTGAACACCTCGCCCTCGTCAAGCCCGAGGCTTTCAACAATGTACTGGTAGGCGTGCGTGTGGATCGCCTCTTCAAAGGCCTGACGCAGCAGATACTGGCGGCATTCCGGCGCCGTGATGTGGCGGTAGGTGCCGAGCACGATGTTGTTGGCGGCCAGCGAATCGGCTGTGACGAAAAAGCCGAGGTTGCGCGTGATGATGCGGCGCTCGTCTTCGGTCAGGCCGTTGGGGTCTTTCCACAAGGCGATGTCGCGCGCCATCTGGATTTCCTGCGGCATCCAGTGGTTCGCGCAGGCGGAGAGATATTTTTCCCAGGCCCATTTGTATTTAAACGGCACCAACTGGTTGACGTCAGTCTGGCCGTTGATGATGCGTTTGTCGGCGACGTTGACGCGGCGCATTTCGGCGGCGGCCGGTGACTTCGGCGCCAGTGCAGCCAATGCGGCGGCCTGGGTGTTCGGCACGGTATCGATTACGGATTGCAGCCCGAGAGCCGCTGCATTCGGGCGCTGTTCGGTACCATCTTCAAATTGCAACATGGTGTTTCTCCTTTATTGGTATTTTAGGTGGACGCCTGCCAACTGCCGACGGTGCCGCTTTGGTTTGCTTTCGGTGCAACACCGTCACTCGTTGTTCCCCGTCTTCCCCTCTTCAACAACCTTGTTTCACTTCTTTACTGACAAGACTCGCACATTCGTTTGTAGTTCCGGCCGGGCGCGACGAGCGCGCCCTTAACGTCGACAAGTCCAACGTTAGCCTTCACTTCAATCCGAGTGCGAATCATTGACATGCTTCGCATTCGGGATTGTCTATGGAACAAAACTTCACATCGGAGGCCGGCGCCGCGGAAATGCCGCCGTCGCTCGGCACGGCATTCAGCGCGCCCGACTTCACGGTGGATTTCTCGGCGTGCGTCGCCCCCATGGTGCGCAGGTAGTACGTCGTCTTCAGACCGCGCAACCACGCCAGCTTGTAGGTTTCATCAAGCTTCTTGCCCGAGGCGCCGGCCATGTAGATGTTGAGCGACTGCGACTGATCGATCCACTTCTGGCGGCGTGCCGCGCATTCGACCAGCCACGACGGCTCCATCTCGAAGGCGGTGGCGTAAAGCGTGCGGATCTCCGCCGGCATGCGGTCGATCTTGGCCAGCGAACCGTCGAAATACTTGAGATCGGAGATCATCACTTCGTCCCACAGATTGAGTTTTTTCAGATCCTCAACAAGGAATTCGTTGGTGATCGTGAACTCGCCCGACAGGTTCGATTTGACGTAGAGGTTCTGGTAGGTCGGCTCGATGCACTGCGACAGACCGGTAATGTTGGCGATGGTTGCGGTCGGCGCGATGGCGATGCAGTTCGAATTGCGCATGCCGACCTGTTTGATCCGCGCGCGCAGCGCTTCCCAGTCCATGGTCGAGGACATGTCGGCCTCGACGAAACCGCCGCGTTCCTGCTCGAGCAGTTTGAGCGACTCATGCGGGAATATGCCGCGGTCCCACAGCGAGCCTTTGAACGTGGCATACGGCCCGCGTTCCTCGGCAACGTCGGTTGACGCCCAGTAAGCGCTGTAGGCAATGGCTTCCATCGAACGGTCCGAGAATTCAATTGCTTCTTTTGACGCATACGGAATACGCAGCATGTGCAGGCAGTCCTGGAAACCCATGATGCCGAGGCCCACCGGGCGGTGCTTGAAGTTCGAATTGCGCGCTTTGTTGACCGAGTAGTAATTCAGATCGATCACGTTATCGAGCATGCGCATGGCGGTACCGACCGTGCGCTTCAATTTCTCCATGTCGAGCTTGCCGGTGGCGACATCGAGATGCGCCGGCATGTTGACCGAGGCCAGATTACAGACCGCGATTTCGTCTTCATTGGTGTTGAGCGTGATCTCGGTGCACAGGTTCGAGCTGTGGACGACGCCGACGTGATTTTGCGGCGAACGGATGTTGCACGGATCCTTGAACGTGATCCACGGGTGTCCCGTTTCGAACAGCATGGTCAGCATCTTGCGCCACAACTGCGCGGCCGGGATTTTCTTGAACAGCTTCAACGTGCCCTTGGCCGCCTTGTCTTCGTAATCGAGATAGGCGACTTCGAACGCCTTGCCGAATTTTTCGTGCAGGTCCGGCACGTCCGACGGCGAGAACAGCATCCAGTCGCCGTTGTTCATGACGCGCTTCATGAACAGGTCGGGAATCCAGTTCGCCGTGTTCATGTCGTGCGTGCGACGGCGGTCGTCGCCGGTGTTCTTGCGCAATTCGAGGAATTCCTCGATGTCGAGGTGCCAGGTCTCGAGGTAGGAGCAGACTGCGCCCTTGCGCTTTCCACCCTGATTGACCGCCACCGCGGTGTCGTTGACGACTTTCAGGAACGGCACCACGCCCTGCGATTTGCCGTTGGTGCCCTTGATGTGGGCGCCCAGCGCGCGCACCGGCGTCCAGTCATTGCCGATGCCGCCGGCGTATTTCTGCAGCATCGCGTTTTCCTTGATCGCCTCGTAAATACCGTCGAGGTCGTCGGCCACCGTCGTCAGATAACAACTGGCGAGCTGCGAGCGGCGCGTCGCCGAGTTGAACAGCGTCGGCGTCGAACTCATCACATCGAACGACGACAGCGCGTTGTAGAACTCGATGGCGCGCGCTTCACGCTGCGACTCCGGCTCGTTGAGTGCCAAGCCCATCGCCACACGCATGAAAAAGGTCTGCGGCAGTTCGATGCGCTCACCGCGCACGTGCAGGAAATATCGGTCGTAGAGAATCTGCAGACCAAGATAGCCGAATTTGAAGTCGCGTTTGGCGTCGAGCGCGGCGCCCAGGCTCTTCAGGTCGTAGCCGGCGATACGCTCGTCAAGCAATTCTGCTTCGATGCCGCGCTTGATCAGCTTCGGAAACACGTCGGCGTAACGCGTCTTCATGTCGGCCTGCGTGACTTCTTCACCGACTGTTTCCAGGCGCAGCGTATTCAACAGCAGGCGTGCGGTCACGTAGCTGTAGGCCGGATCTTTTTCAATCATCGCGCGCGCCGACAGAATCAGCGACTTGCGCACTTCGTCAACGGGCACGCCTTCGTACAGGTCCTTGAGCGTCGCTTGAAGAATCTTCTCGGGATCGACCGCGCGGCCGAGGCCTTCGCAGGCTTCGTGCACAAGACCGCTCAGCCGCACCATATCGAGCGGATGCGTCTTGCCGTTTTCGGTGACATTGATGACCGGGTGCGCCTGCAGCGATTGCGGCAGCATTTCGCGCTGCTTGGCGCGCTCCTGCGAACGTTGTTCGCGATACAAAACATACGCGCGCGCCACTTCGTGCTCGCCCGAACGCATCAGCGCGAGCTCCACCTGGTCCTGGATGTCTTCAATATGAAACGTGCCGCCGTTGGGCTGGCGCCGCATCAACGCGGACACTACGGTTTCCGTCAGATTGGTTACGAGTTCGCGCACACGCGCGGACGCAGCGCCCTGGCCGCCGTTGACGGCGAGAAAGGCCTTGGTGACTGCGATGGCAATTTTCGACGGTTCAAAACCGACCACGGCGCCATTGCGGCGAATGATCTTGTATTCGCTGTAGCGCGACGGCGTTGCTGCGTTTTGCTCTTCAGCAACAAAAGGGGCGGCGGATACTGCGGCGGAGGGTTGGCTGGATAACTGCATGGGTTCTCTCCTTAATCGTTCATTTCTTTATGTTTTTTCCGCCACCCGGTGCCTCTCCCAGCACCCGACGGTCGACCACTATATGTTGTGCTTTTACTGCAGGACGGCACCAATTCTAGTGGCGGAAAATAACCAGTGCAATAGATTTTGAATCTTTTTTTAATGCCTCGGAATTACATTCGGAACAACGCGGATTTGTTTGTTGCGACAGGAAAAAATCTGCTCAAAAAATGAACAGAAAAGTGCCGGAAAATGGCGTCAAACGGGGCTTTGCGGGTTGCGCGGATCGTGCGCTGCGTGACGCGCACAGCAACAGAACTGCGGCTGACGGAATATCCCTGTTTTAAACAGGGTTGCAACGGATATACAACGAAGCCTGAGCCTCAAGCACCACTGAGGCGGCGGAAACGCTCCCAGTCAAAACATGGGCCGGGGTCGGTCTTGCGGCTCGGCGCAATCTCCGAATGGCCGACGACATCAGCAACCGGGTAGCGCGCACGCAGCGCACGCGTCAGGTCCGCAAGCGCGAGGTACTGGGCATCGTCAAAAGCGCTATCGTCCGCGCCTTCGAGTTCAACACCGATGGAAAAATCATTGCAGCGGCTGCGGCCGCGCCAGACGGACTCGCCGGCGTGCCAGGCGCGTTGCGCCGTGGACACAAACTGGATGACCGCACCGTCGCGGCGCACCAGAAAATGCGCCGAAACTTTCAGGCCGGCGATCTGCGCGTAATTAGGATGCGCGGCCGGCTCGAGACGGTTGGTAAACAGATCGATGATGCCGCTGCCGCCGAACTGTCCGGGCGGCAAACTGATGTTGTGAATGACCAGCAAAGAAACCGACACGCCGTCGGGCCGCGCGTCGCAATTCGGCGACTCGATCCACGCAGCGCCGGCGGCGCGCCCGTTCTCATCGATGGTGAATGGCATGTTGTCGGGGATTCAGGATCGGGGGCCGCGTGTTGAATCTTCCGTCCCCGCTCCTAATTGATACCCAGTCTTTCCATGCGGTAGCGCAACGCACGGAAGGTGATACCCAGCAGTTTCGCCGCCGCGGTGCGGTTGAAGCGCGTATTCTCCAGCGCCTCGAGGATCGCGGCTTTTTCGACGCGGTCCAGATGTTCCTGCAAGGGCAGCCCCGCGAGATCAACGGCCACCTGTGCCTCGGACCGCGCGACGGGCGACGCCAGTTGCAGCTCTTCGCGTCCGATCAGATCACCCGCACTTAACGCCAGCGCACGCTCGAGTATGTTTTCGAGCTCCCGCACGTTGCCGGGAAACGAATAGGTGCGCAGCGCGTCAATCGCTTCGGGCAACAGGGTCACGCCGTCGCTACCCGCACTGCGCCGCAGGATTTCCCGCGCCAGCACCGGAATGTCCTCCGGCATTTCGCGCAGCGAGGGCATGCGCAACTCGATCACATTGAGCCGGTAATAGAGATCCTGCCGGAACTTGCCGTCGCGCACCGCATCGCCCAGATGGTGGTGCGTAGCGCTGATGATGCGCACATCGACATTTTCCTCGCCGGTCGCGCCGACCTTGCGCACCTTCTTTTCCTGGATTGCGCGCAGCAGCTTGACCTGCATCTGGATCGGCAGGTCCGCGACTTCATCGAGGAACAAGGTGCCGCCATTGGCGGCCTGGAAAAACCCCTCTTTGTCCTGGTCGGCTCCGGTGAAAGCGCCCTTGCGATAACCGAAAAACTCGCTTTCCATCAGGTTTTCGGGAATCGCACCGCAATTGACCGGCACAAACGGCGCATCGCGCCGCGGCCCCATCATATGCATCAAACGCGCCGCCATTTCCTTGCCACAGCCCGACTCGCCGCTGATGTGGACCGGCGCCTGGCTGCGCGCCAGACGGTCGATCATCTGCCGCGTCTGTTGCATCAATGGCGAATCTCCCAGCAACACTGGCAGCACACCGGCGGGCTGCTCGCCGCCCTTGCGCGGCGCGTTCGGCCGCGGCAGTTTCAGCGCCGAACGCACCAGTGAACGCAGTTGTTCAAGGGAAACCGGTTTGGCCAGATAGTCGAACGCGCCGGCCTTCAGCGCCGCCACCGCGTTCTCGGTGCTGCCATGCGCGGTGATCACCGCCACCGGCGTCGCCGCGTAATGCGCAGTCACATGCTCAAGCAGCTTGAGTCCGTCGCCGTCAGGCAGGCGCATGTCGGTGAGGCACAGTTCATAACTGCATTTCTGCAGCAGCTGCACGGCCTCGAATTCATTGGCGGCGCAGTCGGTCTCCAGCCCCATGCGCTGCAGCGTCATGCTGAGCAGTTCGCGGATATCGGCCTCGTCATCTACGATCAGGACCTTGCTCATAATTCTTTATGCTCCACGACACTGCAAAGTGAACTGCGCGCCCGCCGGCGTTTCGATGTAATCGAGCGTGGCGTCATTCGCCGCGCAAATTTCCCGTGCGATATACAGCCCCAGCCCGGTACCGCTGCTGACCGTCGTGTAAAACGGCTCGAACAACTGGTTGCGCACCGGCGGCGGCACGCCCGGACCGTCATCCACCACGTCCAATTTTACAATATCCCCGCCGCCGATCAGGTCGACCGCGATCCGGATGCTGCCTTTCTCGCGGCGGCAATGGCGCACGGCGTTGCGGCACAGGTTCCACAGTATCTGATTAAGATGGCTCTGGTCGAATGCGATCTTCGGGCTGGCGGCCAGTTCGAGCGTCATCACCTCGGCCGGCAGCTTTTCGATCTGGCAGAACTGCTCGGCGAAGGAAACCAGAAAATCGCCCAGCGCGAATACCTCGCGGTGCGCGCGTTCGCCGCGGTTGAGCTTGAGCACATCGTTGATCATGCGGTCGAGCCGCAGCGTATTGTCGCGGATAATCGTCAGCAGGCGCTTGACTGTATCGTTGATCGCAGGCTCCTCCTGCAACAGCTCGGTGGCATGACTGATCGCCGACAGGGGATTGCGGATCTCGTGGGCAATATTCGCCGTCAGCCGGCCCAGCGCCGCCAACTTCATCTGCCGCGCCTGCGCCTCGACACGCGTGAGGTCTTCGAGAAAAATGACCGCGCCGACATTGCGGCTGAGGCCGATCGGCACAAAGCGCGCGCTGACCTTTTCACTCTGCACGACGGTCACGGAGGGGTTGAATTCCGCAAGCGTGTTTTTGCGCCACTCCTCCAGCCTCTGCCCCAGCGGTGGCGAATATTCCTTGAGCAGGCGGCTACGACGCTGCCGCCTGAGCGGCCCCAGCATTTCCTCGACGCGCGCATTGTACTGACGGATGACACCGTTTTCGTCAACTACCAGCACGCCGTCATCCATGTCCTGAATCACCAGCTGGCTCACCTCCTCCATGCTGGCGAGGTCGATTTCGCGCTGCGCAGCGAGCTGTTCGGTAGCGACCAGGTATTTCGCCAGCGTATGCGCGACCCAGGCGGTGGCAAAATAACCGATGCTGAGAAACCCGGCCTGCACGTATTGGGTGATCGGCGCCGAATGCACCAGCACCTGCGCCGTCTGCTCGATCAGCACGGCGATGCTGCCGAGCGAGGCATAAAAAAGCGTCAGGCGCCCGCGGCTGATCAATCCGGCAGCGGCCAGTGCCGACAGCAGCAGCAAACCGAGTCCGCTCGAAATACCGCCGCTCGCGTACATGAGCACCACGATAATGACGATATCGGCACCGACCTCCAGTCCGAGCTGCCAGTGAAAATGACGGCGCGATGCGATCAGTACGAACCACAACGCGCTCAACAACACATAGCCGGCGCTGAAATACTGGTAGAGCGTGTTGTCGCTGGAGCCGAAGGCGAGGCGATCGCCGAATATGAGGCTCGCCGCCAGCAGAACAACGGCGACGACCGCGCGATAGGCGTTAAAAAAGAACAGCGACCGCCAGTAGGTATCGGTGGCTTCGGGGAACGCCGCGCCGCCGGCAGGCTTTGCACCGGCGCGGGCTTCGTCAGAACGCAGTCTGGCGGGAGGCGCACTCATGCGAATCAGTTGTGAAGACGCGCGTGTTCTTCGCTGCAGTAACGCTGCTCGTCACGGCTCACGCTTTCGCTGCGCGGCAGATGCACGCCGCACCGCGCGCAGCGCACCATGTCCTCCGGCACGGCAATGGGCGGCGCTTCATTGCGCAGCGAGCGCACATAACGTTTCAGCAACCACCAGGCCGCTGCAAACACCACAATCAAAAAAATCAGCTTGGACAAAACGCGCTCCGCCTTTACGCCGCTTGCAGAAAATTACCCGCGCAATAGTGTGCGCCAGTTCGCCGGCAGCGTCGAGGCATGCGGCAACTTTGCGCAGCGGGAAAAAACGGAGAAGGCCGCCGGGAGCGGGCCTTCGTATCGATTTGAAGCGGTTCGACCAGAATGGTCGGGGTGAGAGGATTCGAACCTCCGACTCCTGCGTCCCGAACGCAGTACTCTACCAGGCTGAGCTACACCCCGATTCAGGTCGATTGAAGAAAGCGTTCCACTGACATGTATTTCCGGCAGCGGCGCTCAATCAGAAATTTCGCGTTACCGCGAAGTCGGCCAATTGTAGCAAATAATCGCGCTGTTTAGAATGCGGCACGTTATCCAGCGCCGCCTTTGCCGATTGCGCCTCGGCCTCGGCCTGGCGGCGCGTATAGGCCAGTGCGCCAGTGCGCTCGATGGCCGCCGTCACGCGCGGCAGGTCATCAAGGCCGCCGTGCTCGATGGCGCCGCGGACCAGTGCCTGTTCTTCCGCGTTGCCGTTCCTGATCACATGCAACAGCGGCAATGTCGGTTTGCCCTCGGCAAGATCGTCACCGACATTCTTGCCGGTATTGCGGTTGTCGCCCGAATAGTCGAGTACGTCGTCGATCAGCTGGAATGCGGTCCCGAGGTGCATGCCGTAGCACGCCATCGACTCTTCTTCTGCGCCGGCAGCACCGCCCAGAATCGCACCGATCCGCGTCGCCGCCTCGAACAGCTTGGCAGTCTTGTAGCGGATGACCTGCAGATAACTCTGCTCGTCGATGTCGGGGTCATGGCAGTTCATCAACTGCAGCACCTCGCCTTCGGCGATCACGTTGGTTGCCTCGGCCAGCACCTCCATCACGCGCATGCTGCCGGTCTCGACCATCATCTGGAAGGCACGCGAATAAACGAAGTCGCCGACCAGCACGCTGGCGGCGTTGCCATACAGCGCGTTGGCGGTGGCCTGCCCCCGGCGCAGGTCCGAAGCATCGACCACATCGTCATGCAGCAGCGTTGCCGTATGGATGAATTCAACCACCGCCGCGAGCTGGTGGTGGTGGCTGCCCTGATAACCGAACGCGCCGGCCGACAGAATGACCAGGATCGGGCGCAGGCGCTTGCCGCCGCCGGCGATAATGTGTTCCGCGACGGTGCGCACGAGAACGACATCGGAATTCAACCGGCGCCGGATCACGGCATCGACGGCCAGAAGGTCGGCGGCAAGAAAATCGCCTAAAATCGGGATAGACATCGGATTTAACGGTCAAAACCGCCTAAAATAGGCCGGCGGCGGGGTCTGGCTGCAGTTTTGGACTGGGTTGCGGAAGTCCTTTATTTTACTCTGTTTTGACTCAAAATTCGCACTTGGGTATAATGCTCGGCTTTCCCGATCCGGCGGTTCGTCCGGACATGAGGTTTAAACATGTATGCAGTGATCAAGGCCGGCGGCAAACAGTACCGCGTTGCATCCGGCGAAAAACTTAAAATTGAATCGGTCGTTGCCGAAGTCGGCAGCGAGATCGTTCTCGACCAGGTCTTGATGGTGGCTGACGGCGACAAAGTCACGCTCGGCACGCCGACGCTGACCGGTGCGTCGGTCAAAGCCAAAATCATTTCCCACGGTCGTGGCGCCAAGGTGCATATTTTCAAAATGCGCCGCCGCAAGCATTACCGCAAATCGCAGGGACACCGGCAGAACTACACCGAGATCGAAATTCTCGGCATTGCCGCCTAGCACTCAGGAGCTTTCTCATGGCACATAAAAAAGCAGGCGGCAGTTCACGCAACGGTCGCGATTCAGAATCAAAACGCCTGGGCGTAAAAGTCTACGGCGGGGAAGCCATCATTCCGGGCAACATCATCGTGCGCCAGCGCGGCACGCAGTTTCACCCCGGCGTCAATGTCGGCATGGGCAAGGACCACACACTCTTCGCAACGGCGCCGGGCAAGGTTCTGTTCTCAGTCAAAGGTGCTGCGCGCAAAAGAACTGTCAGCGTCGTGCCCGCTTAAGCGCCACAACCTTTCGGTAATAAAGGCTCTGTCCTGTGACAGAGCCTTTTTTGTTTAAGCGGCCAGCCAGTCACCCATGAAATTCATCGACGAAGCGAATATCGAAGCGCATGCCGGCAAGGGCGGTGACGGCGCAGCGTCGTTCCGTCGCGAAAAATTCATTCCGCGCGGCGGGCCCGACGGCGGCGACGGCGGCCGCGGCGGCAGCATCTTTGCGCGCGCCGACCGCAACATCAACACGCTCGTCGACTACCGCTTCAAGCGCATCCACCGCGCCAAGAACGGCGAGCCCGGGCGCGGCGCCGACTGCTTCGGCCACTCGGCCGAAGACGTAGTATTGCGCGTGCCCGTCGGCACGGTCGTCACCGACGCCGAAACCGGCGAACCTGTCGCCGACCTGGCTACACACGATCAGGTTGAACTTCTCGCCCAGGGCGGCAAGGGCGGGCTCGGCAATCTGAGATTCAAGTCGAGCACCAATCGCGCGCCCAAGCAATTCACGCGCGGCGGCGAGGGCGAGTCGCGCCGGCTCAAGTTCGAACTGAAGGTACTGGCCGACGTCGGTCTGCTCGGTATGCCGAATGCCGGCAAGTCGACCTTCATTCGCTCAGTATCGGCGGCCAAGCCGAAAGTCGCCGATTACCCCTTCACGACGCTGCACCCGAACCTCGGCATGGTGCGGGTGGACGACAACCGCAGCTTCGTCATCGCCGACATCCCGGGCCTGATCGAGGGCGCCGCGGAAGGCGCCGGCCTTGGCCACCAGTTTCTGCGCCACCTTGCGCGCACGCGCCTGTTGCTGCACATCGTCGATCTGGCGCCGTTCGATCCGTCGACCGATCCCGTCGCCGAAGCGCGCGCCATTGTCAACGAACTGCAAAAATACGACCAGTTGCTCTACGACAAACCGCGCTGGCTGGTGCTCAACAAAGTTGATCTGCTGGAACCGGACGAAGGCGCTGAACGTGCGCGCAAATTCATCGCCGACTTCGGCTGGCAGGGCAAAAGCTTTATCATTTCCGCAATCGATGGCAAGGGTTGCCGTGAACTGACTTATGCGATCATGGATCATTTGCAGCACACAGCGGAGCCCGCGCAAGACCTGCAGACAGACGCCTGAATCCGGAACCACGACATGTCCTCTGAACTGGCACAAGCGAAACGCCTGGTCGCAAAAGTCGGCAGCAGCCTCGTCACCAACCGCGGCCAGGGCCTCGATCACGCTGCGCTGACGCGCTGGGTCGTGCAGATCGCCGAACTGCGCAAACGCGGCCGCGAAGTCATTCTTGTCTCCAGCGGCGCGATCGCCGAAGGCATGCAACGCCTCGGCTGGAAAAAAAGGCCGAGTGCCGTGCACGAGTTGCAGGCCGCCGCCGCAGTGGGCCAGATGGGCTTGATCGAAGCCTATGAATCGCGCTTTCGCCAGCACGGTCTGCTCACCTCGCAGATATTGCTGACCCACGAAGACCTGGCCGACCGCAAACGCTATCTCAATGCGCGTTCGACCCTGCGCACCCTGCTCGCACTCGGTGTCGTGCCGATCATCAACGAAAACGACACCGTGGCGACGGATGAAATCCGCTTCGGCGACAACGACACGCTGGGCGCGCTGGTGACCAATCTGGTCGAAGCCGATGCACTGATCATTCTCACCGACCAGAGCGGCCTCTATTCAGCCGATCCGCGCAAGGTGCCGGACGCCACACTGATTCGCGAGGCCATCGCCGGCAGCCCGGAACTGGAGGCCATGGCCGGTGGTGCCGGCAGTGAAATCGGCCTCGGCGGTATGCTGACCAAGGTCATTGCGGCCAAACGCGCGGCGCGCAGCGGCGCACACACCGTAATCGCCTCCGGTCATGAAGACAACGTGCTGGTCCGCCTGGTGGATGGCGAACATGTCGGCACCCTGCTGCGCGCCGCGACGCCGACGCTGGCGGCACGCCAGCAGTGGATGGCCGATCATCTGCAGGTCCGCGGCCGCCTGACGCTGGACGCCGGCGCGGTCAAGGCATTGCGCGAATCGCAGCGCAGCCTGCTACCGATCGGTGTCAGCGCGGTCAATGGCGAGTTCGGACGCGGCGAAGTCGTCGCCTGCTGCGACGATTCCGGCGCCGAAATCGCGCGGGGGCTGGTCAACTACAGTGCGAGCGAGGCGCGCCGCATCGTGCGCACACCGTCGTCTGAAATCGAACAAAAACTGGGCTATATCGACGAACCGGAACTAATCCACCGCGACAACCTCGTTTTACTGTAACGGTTGCTGCGTCAACCGGCAGCGCGCTCTTGCGTTATTTTGGACGCGCGCTTTATTCTGCTCACATCGAATCAGGGGGATTGATCATCATGGCAAACAATACTTGCTCGGCTTTTCGCATGACCATTGCGGGACTGGCGGTCAGCGCCGCCCTGCTGGCGGCCGGCAGCGCGACCGCCATTGAGCTGATTACGGAAGACGAGGCGCGCCTGCCGGCGATACCGAAGATGGCCACGCGTGGCGGCATCACGCGCGGCCCCGGCATCAAGGTCGTCAGTCCGAACCCGGACGGCCAGGTCAAGGCGCCGTTCGCGATGAAAGTTGAATTTCAGCCACACGGCGGCTCGAAAATCGACGCTGGCTCGGTGAAGATAACCTATCTGAAGAAGCCCGCCGTCGACCTGACGCCGCGGCTTAAAACGGCGATCTCGGAGTCCGGCATCAATCTCGGCGACGCCAACGTCCCGGCTGGCGCGCACGATATCAGGATCGACGTCACCGACGCCGAGGGCCGCACCAAGAGCGAGACGGTGAGCTTTACCGTCGTCAAATAGCCCGCACGCTGTCCGCGGCTTCCGCCATTAGTTGAGGAAGCCCCTGATACCGGTGACGATCGCCATGATGGCACTGGCGATCGGCATCAGGTTGGTGACCATGCTCTGCACCCGATCTACATGTTTTTTCAGCTGCGGGCCATTGGCAACTGCGCGCCCCGACACCATCGCGATCACCTGGGCCAAGCGCAGGGTCGCCTCACCGGCGCGGTTCTGCACACCGCTGCGCGCCTGTATCGCACTGCTGATCAGTACGCCGGTCAGATGGGCAAACATGATGCTCGCCGTATATTCGAGGGTCTCCTGCCACTCGCGCACGTTTTCGGGCAGAAAAGCCGTATGCTCGTGGATGCTGGTGACGAAAGCCATGCCGAACACGGCGGCGGCACCGATAACCAGTCCATAGATAATTTCCACCCACGGCACAATGCGGTGCCGCAGCGTCAGCCAGACCGCAAGCGGCAACGGTATTGCAATCGACATCAGGCGCAGCACGATCGTCGGCTTGTCGTAGACGAAGACGATCATCCAGTGCGCGGCGAGCAGCAACAGAAAAGTGGCGGCCGCCATCACCGCAACACGCAACCAGTGCTGCGGCGGCAGTTCGATCGCCACAGCGGCCACTGCATCCGCTGCCGCACTGATACCGTCACCGAGTGTACCCAGCGTGCTCTGCAGAATTTGCTTGAGCGTGGCGATCTCGTCCTCGAGCGCCTGCAGCCTCGCCTCAAGGCCGGGCTGCGGAGTGCCGGTCGCACCCGGCGCCGCCGCACCTGGGATATCCTCCGAAACAAATTTGATTTCAACGGCGCGAATGCGGTCGATCACCGGCCACAAGAACGACAGATCGCGATCCTTGCCGGCCTGCGATGCGTTCGCAGCGGCGCCGCCCCCCGGTATCCCGGACTGTTCTGACATTGTCTCCCCCTTGGCGGGCCCGATCTGACTGCGATGGTCGCCCCGTATCTGGGTCGCATTCTAGCAGGCCGGATTGCGGCGCTTAAAACGATGTCCCGCAGCGCCACCGGCCGCCCTTCGGCGGCTTCGATCAGCGGGGGTAGCGCAGGCGCTGGACGATTTCGCGAACCGTGCGAAACGGGCGGCGCCCGTCGCAGAAAAAATCCGTGTACAGCACTGCATGCTGCCGGTTGACTTCCTTGTTCTCGATGAAACGCCATTGCGGATCGCGCGTGCGCGACCAGGTCGCACCGCGTTGACCGAAGGCATAGAATTTTTGCTCGCGCGTCGCGCAGCGCAGCCCCTCGAACGATACGTTTTCCGCGCCGCCGGTGCCGCGCACGACGAGCACATAACGCACCACGCCGTCGGCGCCAATCGACAGCGTATCTGCATCGACCTGGAACCGGTTACTGGTGGCGCCGCTGACGGCGAATTCGACCAGACTGGCCGGCTTGGGATAGGCCGGCGGGCTCACCTCCGCCTCGGTCCAGGCTTTGGTCTCCGCCTCGATCTCGTCTTCCCGCGTTGTCTGCGTGGTAATCGCCGCTAGCGCCAGCGCGGCGGCAAAAAACATGCTCAATACGAAGAGTAAACGGCCCATCAGGAATCAAAGTCCTTGAGCAGCGCCGCCCTGGATGCGGGTGCGACCTCGACGGTGGCCGCGTAGTCCGGATGGTCGACGCCCATCGCAAGCGGCGCACCGTCGGCCAGCGCGCGCTTCATAGCGGGTGTGAGTTCAAAGCGCACGAAATGCACGGCCGATGTCTTCTCGTCGTTCTCGCGCTCGAGATCTTCATCGGCGATCGCATAGACCCGCGCGCATCCGCCGGTCTGCACCCACACACGTTCTTCGACGCCCTTCAGCCGTGCCAGCATGACGCGTCGCTCCTCGACATCCGGGTACTCGATCAGCAACGTGGCTTTCCAGTTGCTGCCGTCCGGTATCAGCGGATTGTAGGCATCGAGTTCATCACGGATTCCGTCCGCTTCGAAGATCCGCTCGATGCGCAGCATTTCCTGCACCTGGTAGCGAACGGTGAGTTCGTCCTCGAACAGCAGTGTAATGTGCCCGCCCAGCGCCACCGTGCGGTCTTTCTTGTGCGCGATCACGCGCTGGCGGTATTCCGGGCGCGCTTTTGCATAGGCTTCCAGCGTCATCAGATCGCCGGCCTTGAGTTTGTTCATGGTCTTCTCACAATCCATACGCGGTGCGCAGCAGCGTCAGCGGATGCGCCAGTTTCGCCGCTGTCTTGCCGCTTTCGCGCAGCCCTTGTTCGATATGACGGCCGCCAAGCTGGCAATCCGACGCCACCCAGTCGGCTTCGCCGCCGGCCGGATGCTCGCCGAGCGCGCGAAACACCGGGCGGCCGATTTTCATCGCCATGGCGTGAAATTCCTTCTTGCAGCCCCAGCTGCCCGAATGGCCGGAGCAGCGCTCGACCGTGTTGAGTTTTTCTTTCGTCGCCAGTTGCAGCACCTCGCGCGTCTTCTGCCCCATGTTCTGCACGCGCAAATGACAGGCGATGTGGTACGACACCTTGCCGAGATCCTGTTTGAAATCGGTTTTCAGCAAACCGTCCTTGTGCCGCAGCATGAGGTATTCGAACGGATCGAACATCGCCTCGCGCACCGCTTTCACGTCGGCATCGTCGGGAAACATCAGCGGCAGCTCCTGCTTGAACATCAGCGTGCATGAGGGAATCGGCGTGACGATCGCGTAGCCCTCGCGGGCCAGCTTTGCCAGCGGCGGAATGTTTTTTTCCTTCAGCGCAGCAACAGCCTCCAGATCACCGAGTTCAAGCTTGGGCATGCCGCAGCAGGCTTCCTTGTCCACGATGGTCCACGGAATGTCGTTGTGGTCGAGCACGCGGGTCAGATCGTGACCGATGCCCGGTTCGTTGTAATTGATGTAGCAGGTCGAATAAATCGCCACCTTGCCGGGCGCGCGCGTACCCTCGCGCACGTCCGTCGTCGCGCTCACGCCGGCGGAGGCGCGGAACGTCGGTGACGCATATGACGGAATCCACGCCCTGGCATCGACGCCCAGTGTCTTTTCCATCACGGCGCGCGCAGCCCCTGTGTTATTCACGGCATTGACGAACTTCACCACCACCGGAATCGATGCCAGTTTGCCGAGCGCATCGGTTTCGGACATGAATTTGTCGCGCAAACGTGCACCGCCGTTTTTGAATTTGACGGCCTTGGCACGCAGCATCAGGTGCGGAAAATCGAGGTTC
Source organism: Betaproteobacteria bacterium (assembly GCA_025356695.1). The sequence continues at coordinate 3,670 of JANXSE010000314.1, read as the reverse complement.
CACGCATGCGGCGGCACATAGGGACACTTGGTCAGGTAACAGACGTCGCACAGATAACACTGGTCGACGACCTTCGAGAAATCTTTTTTGTCGACACTGTCGAGTTCGCCGGTCTTGCCCTCGTCGATCAGGTCAAACAGCGTCGGAAAGGAACCGCAGAGACTCACACAACGCCGGCAGCCGTGACAAATGTCGAAAACACGGTGCATTTCCGCATCGAGCTTGTCCTGATCGTAGAAATCGGGCGATTTCCAGTCAATCGGGTGGCGGGTCGGCGCTTCGAGGCTGCCTTCGCGTACGGTCATGTTTGCTGACTCCAGGGATGTCAGTGAACGGTCAAAAAAACAAGGGGTGAAGGTGAGGATTGCGCCTCACACCCCACCCCCATTGGCAACCGGCGCTGTTAATCGGCCAGTGCGTCGAGCGATTTCTGGAAACGATTGGCGTGCGAACGCTCGGCTTTCGCCAGCGTTTCAAACCAGTCGGCGATTTCTTCGAAGCCTTCGCCGCGCGCCGTTTTCGCCATGCCCGGATACATATCCGTATACTCATGGGTCTCGCCGGCAATCGCAGCCTTTAGGTTGTTGCGCGAGCTGCCGATCGGCAAACCGGTGGCCGGATCACCGACCACCTCGAGATACTCAAGGTGACCGTGCGCGTGGCCGGTTTCGCCTTCCGCCGTCGAGCGGAACACAGCGGCGACGTCGTTCTGGCCTTCAACGTCGGCCTTCGCTGCAAAATAAAGGTAACGGCGGTTTGCCTGCGATTCACCGGCAAATGCCGCCTTGAGGTTGCCCTCGGTTTTGGAGCCTTTGAGCTGCATGGTGTTCTCCTCAGATTATCAGCTGACCTTCGGCGCGGAACTTTTTACGGCACCGCGCCACTGACCGGCACTGCTGCTCGCCCGCCGGCCTCAGGCTTTAATTAGACTTAATCTAATTTATAGTTTCAGTTTAAGACGCCACCCACAGAGTGTCAACGCAGGCAACGGCAACATCAGCGCACAGCGGCGGTTCCGGCGGGCTTTTCATGTGCCGGCCGGCGCAGAAAACGCACCAACTCGCTCAACGCGAGTTGGTAGACCTCGCGCTTGAATTCGACCACCGACTCCAGCGGCACCCAGTAATCATTCCAGCGCCAAGCATCGAACTCCGGCTTGTCTGACGCGCGCAATTGCACATCGGTGTCACGACCGACCAAGCGCAACAGGAACCAGATCTGCTTTTGCCCGCGATAGTTGCCGCGCCAGTCACGCCGCAACCACTGCTCAGGCACGTCATAACGCAACCAGTCGCGCGTGCGACCGAGGATCTCGACATGCTGCGGCTGCAGGCCGACTTCCTCGTGCAATTCGCGGTACATCGCACGCTCGGGCGTCTCGCCCGCGTCGATACCGCCCTGCGGAAACTGCCATGCGTGCTGCCTGACCCGCTTGCCCCAGAAAACCTCGTTCTTCCTGTTGCAGATGATGATGCCAACGTTGGGGCGATATCCGTCACGATCAATCATGTGAATCACCCTTGAATCTGTTTGATTGGCCAAATTTTTCCACAGTTCCGGCCTGATGGAAAGCGGAGCCGGCGTCAGATCAGCAATGCGTCGCCGTTATGCGGATTGAGCACCTTGAATTCCTCGACAAAGCGCCCAAAGGTAAGGCCGAAATGCGGCGTCAACGCCTTGGCGCGCTTGGTCAATTCGTCCCAGCGCGGCTCGCCCTGCGCGCTTTTGAAGGCAAATGCAGCGATATTGCCGGGCTTGCCGGCCGGCAGGCAGAGCACGCGGCCGCCAAAGGCGGCGCGGAGGCGGTCCACGCAGGCGTTGAAGTTGCGGTCGCCCCCCCACAGATTGACGACGAGGATGCCGTCGTCGCCGAGCACGCGCGCGCAATCACGGTAAAACGGCAGCGTGGCGAGCGCCTCGACCTGCGATTCCGAGTCGTAGCCGTCCACCACCAGCACGTCGGCGCGCAGCCCCTTGCGCGCGACGTACTCGACGCCGTCGCCCACCATCACGTTCAAACGTTCGTCGTTAGGCGCCAACATGAAAAACTGGCGCGCAATCGTCACCACCTGCGGGTTGACCTCCACCGCCGTAACCCGCGCCTCGGGAATGGTGTGATAAACGTATTTCGCCAGCGAACCGCCGCCCAGACCGATCATCAGCACATCGCGTGGCGCGGGTTTGAACAGCAAAAACGCCATCATGCTGCGCGTGTAGACAACCTCAAGGTCGTTCGGCCGCGCAATGCGCATCGCGCTTTGCACGGTGTCGCTGCCGATATGCAGGCTGCGCACGCCGAATTTTTCGCTGATGTAGACGGATTCGTTATCATCCGCCGGTTTGCGTACTCGCCAGCTCTGCAGGAACTTCATCGCTCTGGAAACTTCCGGATAATTGCTACGGTTCGGTAGAATAAGGACTTTTGCAGCTTTAGCATAGGTTTGAAACAGTCATGCGCGTATCCAATTTTTTTCTCTCCACGCTTAAAGAAGCGCCCTCCGAGGCGGAACTGATCAGCCACAAGCTGATGATTCGCGCCGGCCTCATCAAACGCCTTGGCAGCGGCATCTACAGCCTGATGCCGATCGGCCTCAGGGTCGTGCGCAAGGTCGAAGCCATCGTGCGCGAGGAAATGAACCGCGCCGGCGCCGTCGAACTGTCGATGCCGGTCGTACAACCGGCTGAACTGTGGCAGGAATCCGGCCGCTGGCAGGCCTACGGCCCGGAACTGCTGCGCTTCAAGGACCGCCACGAACGCGATTTCGTCATCCAGCCGACCTCCGAAGAAGTCGTCACCGACATCGCGCGCAACGAGATCAAAAGCTACCGCCAGTTGCCGGTGCACTTCTACCAGATCCAGAGCAAATTCCGCGATGAGCGCCGTCCGCGCTTCGGTGTCATGCGCGGCCGCGAGTTCGTCATGAAGGACGGTTATTCCTTCCACGTGAACTACGCCGATCTCGAACGCGAATACCGCAACATGTTCGACACCTACACGCGTATTTTCACGCGTTTGGGATTGAAATTCCGCGCCGTCGCCGCCGACACCGGCTCGATCGGCGGCACCGGTTCGCATGAATTCCACGTGCTCGCTGATTCGGGCGAAGATGCGATCGCGTTCTGCCCGACCTCGGATTACGCCGCCAATGTCGAGCTCGCCGAGGCGCTGGCGCCTGCCGCCGCGCGTGGCGCCGCAAGTGCCGCGATGGAAAAAGTGTCAACGCCGGGCAAAACCAAATGTGAAGACGTGGCGGCGCTCCTGGGAATTCCATTAACGAAAATGGTTAAAGCTGTCGCGATAGTACGAAACGAAATGGGCAACGACATTGTTTGCTTAGTATTACTACGAGGCGACCACGAACTAAACGAAATCAAAGCCAAAAAAATCATCGGCGAATTTCGCCTTGCGAACGAAAAAGAAATTACTGAACGAATTGGCTGTCGACCTGGCTACATCGGACCTGTCAATTTGAGATCGCAACCGTTCAAAGTTCCGGGAATGGACGACGGACTTGGACATCCAATTGATTTGCTTGTCGATCGAACGGTCGTTCAGATGAGCGATTTTGTTTGTGGCGCTAACGAACCCGGTTTTCACTTGACGGGTGTAAATTGGGAGCGCGACATTAAACAAACACCAAAACAGGTCGCCGACTTCCGCAACGTCGTC
>JANXSE010000297.1 GCA_025356695.1 Betaproteobacteria bacterium | reverse complement strand
GACAACAAGGCTTTACGCTGATCGAAATCGCGATTGTGCTCGTGATCATCGGTCTGCTGCTCGGCGGCGTACTGAAGGGTCAGGAACTGATCCAGAGCGCGCGCGTGCGCAACCTGATTTCGCAACAGGACGGCACCAAGGCTGCCTACTTCGGCTTCCTCGACCGCTTCCGTGCATTGCCCGGCGATTACAGCCAGGCCAACCCGAACATTGCCAACGTCCTTGCAGCTTCGAATGGCAACAATAATGGCCGTATCGAAACCCTCGCTGGCGGCGGCGCGATCGACGAACATATCGCCGCCTGGGAACATCTGTCGAAAGCCGGCTTCATCAACGGTAGCTTTACCTACGCCGTGGTGCCGGAAACCACCGCGTCGGCGCCGACCAACCCGTATGCGCGTTATCTGCGCGTCGTCTATGACAACGTCTACGGCACCGGCGCTGCGGCTGCGCGGCACAACCTGAAAACCGGCAACCAGATTCCGTCGGACATCATGGCGGAAATCGACCGCAAGATCGACGACGGCAATCCGATCGGCGGCACCTTCCAGTTCTCGACGTACGACGGCGGCGGCGCAGGCGGTGTGGCCCCGGTCGGCGGTGCAGCCACCCAGTGCTATGTCGGTAACGCGTGGAGCTCCGCGGTGGTGGACACCAACTGCGGCGGCGCCAGCCTGTTCTAACAAACAAGGCAGCGTCGTCTTGCAACAAAAAAGCCCGCCGAAGCGGGCTTTTTTATTCGCATCAGATCCGTCTCAGCGCACCACAAGCACGGGGATTTTCGTGTGGCACAAAACCTTGGTGGTTTCGCTGCCGAGCAGAAAGCCCTGCAACCCCTTGCGCCCGTGTGAAGCCATCACAATGACGTCGCACTTCGACTTCGACGCCTGTTTGATGATCGCCTCGTAGGCTGAATCGCTGACAACCGAGACGCCGGCGCTGGCAATGCCGGCGGCGGTCGCTTCGGCGCAGGCGGCATCGACAATCTTGCGCGAACGCACCGAAGCCTCGTCCTGAAATTTTTTCTGCACCGGGGCCGCCATCGCGGCCGGCACGGCATAGGTTTCGCTCAGTGCCTTGCGGAAATCCGACACCATGTGCATGACCGTGATCTTGGCGCCGCAGGTCTTCGCCAGTTTGATCGCCTCGGCAGTCGCCTTGCCGGAGAGTTTCGAACCGTCGGTTGGTACTAATATGTTTTTATACATTTCAATCTCCTAATCTGACTGCAGATAACCCCGTTTGACCCCGTGTGACTAAAACCACATGTCTATAAGTTAGCACCGCCAACGCCTAAAATATTGACGCAGGTCAACTGGGCGGCGTGCCGGCGCTTTGAAATGCACTTTGACAGGCCGCCCCACGGGTGGCAAATTGCGCCTAGCTGCGGAATAACCGGGGCCGCTCGAGCCCGCCGCAGATCTGCACATCCAGGGAGGACTTTCCATGCGACAAATCGTACGCAATTGCGCCGCAATTGCCCTTGCACTCTGCGGCATCCATGCCGCCGCCGCCACGGCGGCCAGCGCCGCGCCGACCTCGCAATACAGCATCACCGTCAACCGCGACCGCCTGCTCAACGCGCAGAACGAACCGCAGAACTGGCTGATGATGAACGGCGATTACGGCTCGATGCGTTATTCCAAGCTGACACAGATCAACCGCGATAACGTGAAGAACCTGCGCATGGTGTGGGCGATGGCGCTGGGCGGCATGGCCGATGTCGGCCCCAACGGCCCCGAAAGCGAGGTCAATCCGCTGATCGATAACGGCTTCCTCTACACCACCGACGGCTGGGGCACGATCTACAAAATCGATGCGCGTAATCCAAACAAGGGCGACTTCGTCTGGGTCTGCGATCCGGGTGTGGCACACAAGGGCAACGTGCCGCGCTCACGCGGCATCGCGCTGTGGGAAGACCTGGTCATTGCCAACCTCCCCGACGGCCGCGTCATCGGCATCAACCGCGACAACGGCGAAATCGTCTGGGACAAGAAAATTCTGGTGGCTAACGAATTCGGCAAGAAAGAGCGCTTTTACGCCGCGCCGATCACTGCCGACGGCAAGGTCATCATCGCCAACGGCGCCGGCGACGGTAAGACGCGCGGCTGGATCGCTGCACTCGATGCGCGCACCGGCAACGAACTGTGGCGCTGGTATGCAGTGCCGGCGCCCGGCGAGCCCGGCAGTGAAACGTGGAAAGACAAAAACGACGCCTGGAAAACCGGCGGCGGCGGTTTGTGGCAAACGGGTTCGTATGACCCGGTCACGCGGCTGACGATCTGGGGCACCGGCAATCCGATTCCACAGTACGATCCGCAGGCGCGACCCGGCGACAACCTGTACACCAACTCGGCGGTCGCCATCAACATCGACACCGGCAAACTCGTATGGCACTTCCAGTACACGCCGAACGATTCGTGGGACTACGACGAAGTTGGTATTCACATGCTGCATGACTCGGTGATCGACGGCAAAACGCGCAAGGTCGTCACGCACTTTGCGCGCAACGGCTTTTTCTACACGCTCGACCGCACCAATGGAAAATTCATCAAGGCCGACCAGTACGTCAACGACGTGAACTGGACCAAGGGCATCAATCCGAAGACCGGCATGCCCGTCGAGTACGATCCGAAGCTTGACGTGCAGATTTACAACCCCGTGGCGCGTTCGCTGCGCGGCGACCCGATGAAAAAAACCTGCCCGACCTGGCACGGCGGCATCGCGCATCAACCCACCGCCTTCAATCCCGTCAAGAACATCGCCTACGGCGCCGGCACCGAGGGCTGCTTCACGCAGAACGGCGCGGAAGTACGCTACATCAAGGGCGGCGGCGACATCGACGAGAAGGCCAGCGATAAACGCACCTACACCAGCGATCTGTATTACGGCTCGGTGACCGCGTTCGACACCGTCAAGCACAAGGTGATCGCCAAGGCGGTGACCGAGATCGAGGTGCGTTCGGGCACCATTGCCACGGCCGGCGGCGTCGTCTTCTCGGCGCTGCAGGACGGCTGGATCGTCGCCTACCAGGACGAGACGCTGGAAGAACTGTGGCGTTTCAACGTCGGCACGCCTCTGAAGGGCGCGCCGGTCACCTACTCGATCGGCGGCAAACAATATCTCGCCGTGCAGTCGAGCGGCCGCCACCTGCATCCGGTGAAGTTCGACAAACTCGAGAACTCAAGCTATCTGTTCGTATTTGCGCTGAACTAGTTTGCCAAGGCAAACAAAATGAACAAGGGAGCCCGCGGGCTCCCTTGTTTTTGCGTGTCCGTCAGGCCTTCAGCCGGTAGCCGGTCCTGAACATCCACGCCACGATCGCCAGAAACACCGTCAGAAAAACGACCGTCATGACGAGGCTGACGCCGACATGGACGTCGGCAATGCCGTAGAAGCTCCAGCGAAATCCGCTGACGAGATAAACCACCGGGTTGAACAGCGTGACCGTCTGCCAGAACGGCGGCAGCATGTGGATCGAATAAAAACTGCCGCCGAGAAAGGTCAGCGGGGTGATGACGATCAGCGGCACGAATTGCAGCTTCTCGAAATTGTCGGCCCAGATGCCGATGACGAAACCGAGCAGGCTGAAGGTCACCGCCGTGAGCACGAGAAACACGACCATCCACACCGGATGGTCGATGCGCACCGGCACGAACAGGCAAGCGGTGGCCAGTATGATCACACCCAGCAAGATGGATTTGGTCGCCGCGGCCCCGACGTAGCTCAGCACGATTTCAAAAAACGACACCGGCGCCGACAGCAGTTCGTAGATGGTGCCGGTGAATTTCGGAAAGTAGATGCCGAACGAGGCGTTGGACACGCTTTGCGTCAAGAGCGACAGCATGATCAGCCCGGGCACGATGAAGGCGCCGTAGCTGATGCCGTCGACCTCGGAGATGCGCGAGCCGATCGCTGCACCGAATACGACGAAATAGAGCGAAGTGGAAATCACCGGCGCGATGATGCTCTGGAACAGCGTGCGCCGCGTGCGCGCCATCTCGAAAGCGTAAATTGCGCGGACTGCGTGCAGGTTCATCGGCGGTCTTTCACCAGGTTGACGAATATGTCCTCGAGCGAACTCTGCGTCGTCTGCAGGTCCTTGAAGGCAACGCCGGCGTCGTCGAGGTCTTTCAACAGGGTTGCAATGCCGGCGCGCGCGCTCTTCGAGTCGTAGGTATAGATCAGATCGCCGCCGTTACCGGCCAGTGCCAGATTGTAGGCCGCGAGCGACGCCGGAATGTGCGCGAGCGGCGCCTGCAGATGCAGCGTGAGCTGCTTGGTGCCGAGCTTCTTCATCAACTCGGTTTTCTCTTCGACCAGGATCAGTTCGCCCGCACTGATGACGCCGATGCGGTCGGCCATCTCCTCGGCCTCGTCGATGTAATGCGTGGTCAGGATGATGGTCACGCCGGAGGCACGCAGCGCGCGCACCACTTCCCACATGTCGCGCCGCAACTCGACGTCGACACCGGCAGTCGGCTCGTCGAGAAACAGGATCTGCGGCTCGTGCGAGAGCGCCTTGGCGATCATGACGCGGCGCTTCATGCCGCCGGACAGCGTGCGGATCATGCTGTCCTTCTTCGGCCACAGCGAGAGTTCTTTGAGTATCTTCTCGATGTGCGCGGGGTTTGGCGCCTTGCCGAAAAGCCCGCGGCTGAACGACACCGTCGCCCACACCGTTTCGAACGCGTCGGTGGTGAGTTCCTGCGGCACCAGCCCGATCAGCGAACGTGACGCCCGGTAGTCGCGCACGATATCGTGACCGGCCACCAGCACCTGGCCGGCGCTCGGATTGAGAATGCCGCAGATGATGCCGATCAGCGTCGTCTTGCCGGCGCCATTAGGCCCCAGCAGCGCAAAAATTTCGCCGGCACGGATCTCCAGATTGATGTTCTTGAGCGCGTTGAGGCCGGAGGCGTAGGTTTTCGATAGCCCGGCGACGGAAATGATGGATGGCATGGGCGCGAAGATAGCAGAAGCCGGCGCCGCGTTGTATGAACTTTGCCGGACATCCCGCACCGAAACGGGAGGCATCGCCCCCCGCCACGCCTACTTGAACTCTCGGCAGACCTCGGCGTCGCTGCCCCAATAGGCCGCGCATTTGGCGCGGTCCATCGGCCCCTGCTTGACGATTTTTGCAAACAGGAAATCGACCAGCGTTTCCATTTCACGCGGCTGCAGCGTCGCCGGCGGGTCCTCCAGGCTCACCCCCTGAAGATCGGCCTTTTTCTGGCCGTAGCAGCGGCCATCGCTGTAAGCGAGCCGGTCGTAGGCCGGCATGCCGCGCCCGGGCCGTCCGCACTTGATGGTCATCATCATGTTGCTGCGGTCGAGCTGGCTTTCGCGCAGGTTGGCCCCCGAGGGCATCTGGTTGTCCATCTTGCGGCCGTCGCCGGCCCAGCCGTGGCAGCCCTGGCAGTTGCCCTTCTGCGTGAAGAGGCGCAGGCCCTCGGCCAGATCTTCGGCGTCGGCGGCGCGCGCCGTCAGCGCCGATATTTGCAGACTCAATGCAAGCACGACAGCGACAATGATTTTCATAGACATGATCAGAACCCGAACAAACGCGCGGGATTATCGACGAGGATTTTCCGGCGCACTTCGGCGTTCGGCTCCCACAGCGGCAGCAGGTTCATCACCACCGCGTCGTCGATGTCGCGCCACGGCAGCAGTTGCGAAAAATCATGGCCGGGCGGACGCGCCGCCGGATGCGGCCAGTTCGAGCCCCACAGGATACGATCGGGGTTGGCGGCGATCAGCGTCTTCGCCATCTCGGCGTAGCCGGCAAAATGCGGCGGATCGGTGAAGAAGAGATTCGTCGCCGAAATCTTCACATAGGCCTTGCCCGCCTTGACCAGATCGAGCAGCGCATCGAAGCCCGGATCCCTGACGCCGCGTGCCGCATCGGCCCCGCCGAAGTGATCGAACACGATCATCACCGGCAGGCTGTCGAATTCTTTTTTCAGCGCGGCAATGATTTTCGGTTCGGTATTGAGCTGCACATGCCAGCCATGCGGGCGGATGCGCTCGACCGCGCTGCGCAGAAAACGCGCGGAGGCGACCGGATCGTTGACGCCCGCGGTGGCAAGGTTCAGGCGCACGCCGCAGGCGCCGGCGCGCCGCATCGACTCGAGTTCGGCCTCCGGCGTTTTTTCGTCGATGACGACGATGGCCCGCGCCGTGCGGCCCATGCTCTTCACCGCATCCATCGTGCATGTATTGTCGGTGCCGTAGAAACTCGGCTGCACAACGACCACACGCTCAATGCCCAGACTGCGGTGCAAAGCGCGCAATTGATCGACCGAGGCCTCGGGCGGCGTGTAGGCGCGTTTGGCGACGAACGGATAACGGTCGGCGGCACCGACGATATGCACATGCGTGTCGCAGGCGCCGGCCGGCACCTCGAAACCCGGCTTCACGCGCGGTTGCGCCGGCAGCAGCGTCGGCGCTTCGACGGCCCAGCCCTGGCGCGCCAGCAAGGCCGCGCCGGCGGCGGTGGACCATTCGAGAAATTTGCGTCGCGTGATCATGTGGTCTCCCCTGTTTGCGGTTTTGAAGTCCTGTTTATTCTGACCGCGGCCGGCGCGGCAATACCTTACTCCACGCGCGCGCCCGACGCTTTTATCACTTTCGCCCATTTGGCGATATCGCGCGTGATGACTTCGGCAAACGCCTCGGGCGTCGAACCGACCGGGTCGGCGCCTTCGCTCGAATAGCGTTTGACGATATCGGGCGCGCGCATGGCCGCCACGATCTGCGCATTCAGGCGCAGAACGATTTCGCGCGGCGTGCCGGCCGGCGCGAGCAGCCCGTACCAGCCGGCAACCTCGTATCCAGGCAGCCCCGATTCGTGGATAGTCGGCACCTCCGGCGCGGCGGGCACGCGGTTCATGCCGGTGACGCCCAGTGCGCGGAAGCGCCCCGCATGCACAAAGGGCATGATCGCCAGCATGTTGCTGAACATCAACGGCACCTCGCCGCCGAGCACCGCGGTGGTCACCTGTGCCGAGCCTTTGTACGGCACGTAAATCAATTTCACGCCGGCCATCAGGTTGAAGAGCTCACCCGACAGATGCGGCAGACTGGCGACCGCGCCACCGGCGTAATTCATCTGGCCCGGCCGCGCCTTGGCAAAAGCGATGAGTTCGCGCACGGTGCGCACCGGCACACTCGGATGCGCCACCAGCATGTACGAACTGCTGGCAACGAGGCTCACCGGCGCGAAATCGCGCTCGGTGTTGTAGGAGATTTTTGCGAACAGCGTCGGGTTGGTGGCATGCGCCGACGACACCGCCAGCAGCGTGTAGCCGTCGGGCGCCGAACGCGCGACGATTTCGGCGCCGACAATGCCGCCGGCACCCGGCCGGTTATCGACAACAAACGGCTGGCCCAGGCTTGCCGACAGTTTTTCGCCCAGCGTACGACCGACAATATCGACCGCCCCGCCCGGCGTAAACGGCACGACGATGCGCACGGATTTCGACGGATACGTCTGTGCATGACAACAGACCGCGAATAGCGTTGCAGACAATGTTGCAGGCAATGCGAGTTTCATCATCGTTTGGGCGTTCGCGCCTGATTATCGGGGACGGGCGTTACTGCACTTCAAACACATCGTGTGCGGTGGTCGCGCCGGACACGCCGGTGCCCGCTGCCTGCGTTTCACCGCTGATGACATGGAAGCGATTGCCGACGAACGCCGCGGCGAAGCCGTGGCGCGGCGTCGGCATCACCGGCATCGATGTCCACGTTTGCGCCTTGGGATCGAACACTTCGAGCGCGCGAAACGCGCCGAACAGCCGCAGGTCCTGCTGTTCACCGCCGGCGACATAAATACGGCCGTTGTAAACAGCGGCACCGCCGCCGCTGCGCGGCGTCGGCATGCGCGGTTGCGGCACACCCCACTTGTCCGCCTCCGGATCGTATTGCTCGACGATATCGACATTGGTCGCGGCGCCGATAAATGACGGGCCGAGACGTCCACCGATAACGTAAATTTTGCCGTCGACGATGCCGCCAAACATATGATTACGCGGCGTCGGCATCGGCGTGCGCGCGCGCCAGGTATTGGTGGCGGGGTCGTATTCATCGACATCCGGATAGGAACGTTGTGCCATGTCCGACCACAACGGCGCCGGCTTTGCGCCCGGATGCATGCCGTTGCCGCCGATCACGTAGATGCGGCCCTTGTGCTCATAGGCAACCGATGAGCCGCGCGCGAACGGCAGCGGCGCCAGTGCGCGCCATGTATCGGTGACGGGATCGTATTCCCAGGTGTTGTCGATCGGCAGCCAGCCCGACCTTGCCGTATTGGACGCGGCATAACCGCCGAACACATAGATTTTGCCGTTCAACGTCGCCAGCGCCGTGTGGTGCGCCGGCAGCACCATGTTCTTTTTGCGCGTCCATTGGTCGGTGGCCGGATCGTATTCGAAGACCAGGCCTTTGGGCGCGCGGTTGGCGTACCCGCCGAAGACGTGGATCCTGCCGTTGGCGACAATTGAATAGAGCTCCTCGCTGGGCTCCGGAAACGGCGCGGCTTTGCTCCACACGCCGGAGGGTTGTGCCGTGGCGGCAGCAGCGAACATCAATCCCAATACAAAAGCCAGCGCCGTAAAGGCGCTTTTTGCAAAAAAATGACTCATGACTCTCCTCGATAGCAGACCGGACCCGGCGCGCTGCAACCGCTTGCGTGACGGCGGCAGTACACACCGCCGCTATAATGACGCAGCGCGCCGCCCGCCGCAATCGAAGCGCGCGCCATCCATCCCGAGAGGTTGCTGATGACTGAAGATCGCCGCCCGTCCGGCCAACGCCGGCAGTTCCTGCTCACCGCCGGCGCCGGCATCGCTGCCGCCGCACCGTTACGCGCGCTGGCGCAAGCCGCCGACGGGCGCGCGCAGCCGCTCAACTGGGACATCACGGTCGATGTGATCGTTATCGGCTCCGGTTTCGCCGGCTGCGCAGCAGCCGCTGCCGCTGCCGAAGGCGGCAGTACCGTCGCGGTGCTGGAAAAAATGCCCGCGGCCGGTGGTAATTCAGCGATCAACCTCGGCGACTACGCGGCGTGGGACAGTTCGCTGCAACTGCGGCGCAAATTCAATCTTGGCGACGACAGCGCGGCGCAGCACGCACGCGACATCCTCGAGGCCGGCGACGGCTACAGCGATCCGGCGCTGGTCGATACGCTGGTCAACGGCGCGCCGGCGGCACTCGACTGGATGATCGAACGCGGCGGTCTGAAACTGCGCGATGTGATTCACCGCCAGGGCTCATCGAACTACCGCATGCACTACGCGCCAAGCGGGCGCGGCATCGATTACATCGAGGCGTTGCGCCGCATCGCCGGCGCGCACAACACGCGCTTTCATTTCGAACACGCGGTGTCGCGCCTGTGGCGACGCAATGCCGAAGGGCCGGTGACCGGCATCGAAGTGCACACGCCGCAGGGAACGCAACAATGGTGCGCACGCCGCGCGGTCATCATCGCGTCAGGCGGGTTCGGCGCCGATGTCGCCATGCGCTCTGCATTCCGGCCGATCCTCACCGCCGCTTACAACACGACCAATCAGCGCGGCGCCACCGGTGAAATGATCCGTCTGGCGCAGGCGACCGGCGCCGATGCGCTGCAGCTTGAATTCATCGAAGTGCATCCTTACGGCGACCCGGCCACCGGCGCGCTCGACACCGCAACCTCTTACGCGCTGCAGATCCGGCGCAGCGGCGCCATGCTGGTAGCAAAAAACGGCCGCCGCTTTGTCAATGAAATGGCACCGCACGATCATGTCTCGCGCATGGAAATGGCGACCGGCGAGCGGCCGACTTTCACCATCTTCAATCAGGCTATGCTGCTGCAACAGGATGCGGAACGCAACCGTGTTGAATTGCCGCAATTAATCGAACGCCGCCGCATTCTGCGCGCCGACAGTCTGCGCGAGCTGGCGGCCGCCGCCGGCATTGCAACAACGCTCGAGGAAACCGCGCAACGCTACGCGCAAATGCTGCGCGAGCGCAAAGACCCGGATTTCAGCCGGCCCGTTGCGGCCAACGTGGCGCTGTTCGACGGCGGTCCGTGGTATGCGATTCCGAACTGGCCATCGGTGCACCACACGATGGGCGGGCTGCGCATCGATGCCACGGCGCGCGTGATCGACCTCTGGGGCCGCGCGATACCGCGCCTGTACGCGGCGGGCGAAGTCACCGGCGGCATTCATGGCGCGGCACGCATCGGCGGCAACTCGTCAGCCGATCCGGTGGTATTCGGCCGCATCGCCGGCGGCGGCGCCGCGCGCGAAACTGCGGGCTAGGCAATTGCCGGCGTCAGCGCCGAACCGATCAGCCGTTTCAGATCATGCACGCTTCCGAGCCGCAACCGAGATCGTGGTCGGCATCGCGCAGCAAATCGTCGAAGCATTCCGGCAAACGGATTTCACGGCCGATGACGCGCGGACTGTAGCCCTGCAGCCAGTGGCTGTTGGTCGGGTGCCCGCCGCCGGCGACGACGATGATAAAGTTCTCCGCCCTCGCGGTGAGCGGCCACGGATCGAGTTTGAGACTCTCGCGCGTTTTCGGATCGGGATCCTGCTCGACCCAGGCCGGGCCGCCGGCGCGCACCAGGTCTTTCATCGGAATGCGCGAATGCTCAAAGAAAAATTCGCACATCTTCAGTTTGCTCCAGCCGAGGCGCGCCATCGTGTTGGCGACGACGCCAGGAATCAGCAGGATGCCCGGCGTGCCGTGTTGATAGCCCAGCAGGTTCGTGAGGTTGGGCGTGCGCATGAAATCCGCCATGCGGTGCATGCCCTGGATGGTGTCTTCCTCCGGTGTTTCTTTTTTCGCGCCGCGGCGGCGGATATTGGTCGCGCTGTTGGAAAACGCCAGCGAAATTGAATTCACGCCGCGCGCAAAACCATGGCGTTCCGTGCCGTGTGTGGGCCAGTCGGCGGGCAGATTGTCTTCATCCTCGGCAAACACGATGTTGGTGTAACGCATGCTTCCGTAATTGGCCATCGCGCCGATGCCCGGCAGCGCACCGCCGACGTTCTGCTGGATCAAACGCAGCGCACGGCCGATGCTCGCCCCCGCCGGACGCTGCGGATCGGGGCCGAGGCAACCGAAGCCCGAGTTCAAGCGAATCTGTTTCGCGATCGGCCCGTTGACGATGACCACCGGGTAAGCACCGCCCGAGGCGGCCTGCAATTGCTCCGCATTCACATCCGGTTGCAAAAAAGCTTCGACCGCCGCAATCAGCACCGGCAGATATTCGGCACGGCCACCGGCCATCGCCAGCGCAATTGCGCAGGTCTCGACCGTCGTCACGCCGCCGCGCGGCGGAAACTTGCCAATGACATGGGTGCGCGGCAATACGCTGCCGCGCAGGATGCGCGCAACGCGTTCAGGTGTGGCCGGCCATAGCGGCAGGCCGTCGCCCCACAGGTTGGTAATCATCAGATGATTGGCGCGCTCAAGCGCTTCTTCGTAGCTCGCGCCCTCGACCGCAATCAGCGGCGCTTCATCGCCTGAAGATTGGGCGAGTTCCGGTTTCCACTGCGTGAGCCCGTTATAGAACTCGCGCTTGCGCGTTTCGATCGCGCTGATGTCGCTGCCGGGCAGAAAGAGTTCGATCGGAAAGGTGATCATCGCCGATTCCGGCGGCAGACCCAGCCCGCTGATGGCGTTTTTCATGACGCCGACGAAATCCGTCCGCGTCAGCGTGACCGTCGGGATGCCGAGTATTTCGATTTGTGCGGCTGCACGGCCGCACGCTGTGGCGCAGGACCCTCAGGCCGCGTTGCCGATGATGACGGCATCGACCCCGCTGGCCTTGACCTTCTGCGCAGTATCTGCCTCGCCGATCAGGCCGTTGCCCTGCGGGAAGGCATCGATCGGCAGCATTTCGATGCCGGGAAAATCGGCTTCGAAGAGTTTTTTCAGCAGCGGCAGCGTGCGGAACGCCTGCCATTGTTCGTTGCTGACGAAGCCGATGCGTTTGCCGGCCAGCGTATCAAGACGCGGCGCGTGTGTCTGCGTGACTTCGAGCGCGCCCGAAGGATCGTAAAACTCGATGCGTGTCATGTGTGCTTTCTGCGAAGTTTCAGCGCGCCAGCGGATCCGGCCGCAACTGGAATTTTACAACCTTGGGCAAAGTGCCCTTGCCGCCTTCCATATGCATGGGCGCGCGCGAGCCGTAGGTCGTCCACAACCCGCGGCCCTTCCAGCCCGCCTTCGGATCGTCGATGCGGCCATCCATGCCCTTGGCGTAGAAACCGCGCGGGTACGGCACGCGGAACTGAATGAAACGCCCGTCAACGAAGGCCATCAGCGATTCATTGGCATTGCCGGTGGCGAACGGCACGTTGCGGCCAAGGCCGACGGTATCGAATTGATCGACCCAAGTGTAGTAGCTGGCCTCGGCGCTGCCCGAATCGGTGACGTTGGTGAGTTGCGGGCCCGGAAACGGCGTCAGCGTCCAGCCCTCGGTGCAATGCTGTCCGGTGGCGGTCGGCCCGTTCAGCGGCCCTTTGCATTTGCGGCGATCGAAACTCGCCAGATGTCCGCTCGCCAGCGGCGCCCACACCACGCCGTCGCGGTCGATATCCATGCCGCGCGGCGAATAACCGGGGAACGGGATGCGGTAGATTTCGCTGAGCGACGTGGCCGGCGGATTCGCACCAGGCGCGAAACGCACAATCGCACCGGGATAATTAATCGCCGAGCCCCACACCGAACCGTCGTTGGGATTGACCGCAATGCCGTAGATGTTCACGGCGATGCGCTGGTCCTTTGCCGGATCCGCAGGCTTGCCGGGCTCGGTGTAGTCGTCGCGTTTGCCGTTACCGTTGGTATCGAGCACAAAGGCCGACCAGCCCTGCGCTTTTTCTTCATCGCCGGTTTCTTCATAGAGCTTGCGGTTGACCCAGCCGATCACCTCGTTGCCGCCACCGCCGCTCGACAGCCACAGCGTCTGGTCGGCGTCTTCGGCAAATTGCAAATGATGTGTCGGAAAACAGGTGCTGATCAGCGCGAATTTTTTCGTCTGCGGGTCATACATTGAAACGTGGCGCCCCGAGCGGTCCATCGGAAAGAGTTTCGCCGACGGATGCTCCGACCCTTTGCGGCAGAACGCCGGATTGTCCGGATGCCGCACGCGCGGCGTGAACCAGACGCGGCCACGCTCGTCGAACATCAGATTGTGATTGACGGTCTGGCTGTCCCACGGTGGATTGGCGCCCCAGAATTGCGAGGGCAGCATCGGATCATTCTTTGACGTCGGCGTGTTCGGGTCGCGCACCGGATGCTTCACTTCGCTCGCCACGTGACGCACCGGATCGAGTACCGGCACGAAATCGGTGCTGTCCTCGGGCGAGCCGTAGATCAGGCCGTTGGCATTGATCAGCGGATTGCGTTTGTCGGTGGAAATCTCGTCGTGCAGATAGGCGTCGGGGCGGCCCCAGTCCCACAGGGTGACAACGACATTGCGCTCGACACCCTGCGGACGCTCGGGCCGTGTCTTCGGCAATTCGCCCGCGGCGATGCGGTCGCTCCATTCGGCAAAATAGCCGATCGCACGCTGCGCATCCATCTTGCCCAGACGATCCACCATCTGTGTCATCGCCTGGCCGGACAAGACGCGACGCGTCCACGCCTCGACCGACGTATTGAAAGGACCCAGGCCCTTCGGCAGCGTGCGCGTGAGTTTGTTGCCGATCTGGTGGCAGGCGTAACAGCCGTTGGTTTTCACCATGTCGAGCCATTGCGCCTGGCTTACGAGCCGTTCAGGCAGGCCGTTAGGCACGCCCTTGCCGGGAAATTCGCTTTTTTCCGGCACCTTCAGCATCGAGTACCAGTGGATCGCCGGATAATATTCGGCGGCCGCCGCGTCGTTGGGCGCGAGCACGGCTTTGAGGTTGAGCGTTTTGCCGGCCGCCGCCTTCACCTTCGGCGAATCGACCAGCCCGTAACCGCGCACCCACACGCTGTAGTTCACCTTCGGCAACTCCGGAATCAGATAGCGTCCGCGCTCGTCGGTGACGACGATCTTGGCAAACTTGGTCGGCAGTTCGGTCGTTTCCGCAATCACCCACACGCCGGCCTCGGCGCCGTGCGCACTGGTGACGACACCGCTGATTTCCGCCGTCGCGCGCGGCGCCGCTTTCGCCGCGTTTTGCGCGTGGGCGGCCGGCGCCGCCAGTGCGAATGCAATGGCGGCCACAAACAATCTCATCATCGTCATGCCCTCGTCTGGTTTAAAACACGCGCGAAAACTATTTCTTCGGCCACAACACGCCCTGCGGACCGGCGCGCACCGCGCCCACCCCCTTGTAGACGAAACGCTGGATACGTTTGCCTTCATAGGTTTCGGTCGTATACAGGTTGCCCTTCGAATCGCTGGCGATGCTGTGCACGCCGTAGAACTGGCCGGGCTGGCGGCCGCCGTCGCCGAAACTGGAAATCTCTTCGAGCGTTTCGCGCAGGATGATGCGCACTTTTTCGTTCTGGCCGTCGGCGAGGAACATGAAGCGCTGCTGCGGGTCTTTCGAGAACGCCACGTCCCAGGCCGAACCGGAGGCCAGCGTGTCTTTCGCGTAAAACTGCTCCTTGACGAACTTGCCCTCGGGCGTGAACACCTGCACGCGGTCGCCCTGGCGGTCGCACACATAGATGAAACCGTCGTTGCTGCGCTCGACGCAATGCACCGGATTGCGGAACTGCTGCGCCGGCGGCGCCTTCGGATCGTACTTGGCGAGCGGCGTATCGTCGGGTTTGTTGCCGTAGGCGCCCCAGTAACGCTTCATCTTGCCGGTGTCGGCATCGAGCACGGCGACGCGTTTGTTCTTGTAGCCGTCGGCAACGTAGGCCTCGTTGGATTTCGGATCGACCCAGATTTTCGCCACGCGCCCGAAGTGTTCAAGACTGTTGCTGCCGGCGTTGCTGTTGTAACGACCGACCTGCAGCAGGAACTTACCGTCCTTGGTGAACTTCAGGATGTGCGAATCCTTTTCGCCGTTGCCGCCAATCCAGACATTGCCCTTGTAATCGATGTGCACGCCGTGGTTCGAATCGGGCCATTCGTATTCCTTGTCTTTCGACGGCCCGCCCCAGTGGCGCAGCAGATTGCCCTCCTGGTCGAACTCAAGCACCGGCGGCGCGGTGCGGCAGCATTCGGCGATCGGCGGATTGAGTTCGTTGCCGCGCTCGTTGTCGTGCAGACCACTGGCGCCGCGGTGCACGACCCAGACATGATCCTGCTCATCGACCCAGATGCCGATGGTCCAGCCGAGCAGCCAGTGATTCGGCAGCGGCTTCGGCCACAGGGGATCGACTTCGAACATCGGCGCCTGTACCGTGCGCGCCTGCGCGTCAGCCTTGTTCTGCACGACCGCCTGACCGACACCGAGCGCGATCATAACGGCGGCAAACGCTACGCCGACGACAACATTGCGTTGTTTGGTTTTCATGTTCTCCCCTTGCCGGTGAATTGGCCGCTGTGTGCACCGCCGGATTGCCCGGTCTTTTTTTGCGCCGCGTGCGACGGATTGACGCCGCATCGACGCTGGTTTGACGCCGGTTCGAGTATACGCGCAGTCATTTTCTCTTGTCATGCCACGCGCGAACCCGCTAACCTAGGCGCGTGAAAAAAACTCCTACGCTCTTCAAAAGCACGGTTGCCGCACTGCAATACGCGATGACGGCGACGCTGCTCGCCGTCGCGACGCTGTCGTCGCCGGCGGCGCGCGCGCATGAAATTCCCGCCGACGTCACAGTGCAACTGTTCGTCAAACCGGCCGGCGAACGCCTGCAGCTTTTGCTGCGCGTGCCGCTGCAGGCCATGCAGGAGGTCGAGTTCCCGCGCCGCGGCGTCGGACTGCTCGACCTCGCGCGCGCCGAACCGGCGCTGCGCACCGCCGCCCTGCTGTGGTTCGCCGACAACATCGAAATCGTCGAGGGTAAAACCCGCAGCGGCGCTCCGCAGCTCGTCGCGGTGCGCGCCTCGCTGCCGTCGGACCGTTCTTTTACTTCGTTCGAAGAAGCACTCGCGCACGTCACCGGCGCGCCGCTGCCGCCGGCCATGGATTTCATCTGGAGCCAGGGCCTGCTCGACGTGTTGTTCGAATATCCGATCCGTGCCGACACTGCTGAATTCTCGATCAACCCCGGGTTCGCGCGCCTCGGCCGCAGCGTCGTCACCTCACTGCGTTATCTGCCACCCGACGGCAGTGTGCGCGCCTACGAACTGCACGGCGACCAGGGCCTGCTGCGTCTCGATCCGCGCTGGCACCAGGCGGCGGCGCGTTTCGTCGTTGAAGGCTTCAAACACATCATGGACGGCATCGATCATCTGCTGTTCATTTTCTGCCTGGTGATTCCGTTCCGGCGCTTCGGCCCGCTGGTGCTGATCGTCACCGCCTTCACCGTCGCCCATTCGGTCACGCTGATCGCTTCGGCCTTCGGCTACGCGCCCGATGCCTTGTGGTTTCCGCCGCTGGTCGAGATGCTGATCGCGGTGTCGATCGTCTACATGGCAATCGAAAACATCATCGGCGGCAGCCTGACGCGGCGCTGGATGATCGCCTTCGGCTTCGGCCTCATCCACGGTTTCGGTTTTTCATTCGCGCTGCGCGATACGCTGCAATTTGCCGGCAGTCATCTGCTGACCTCTCTCCTGTCGTTCAACCTCGGCGTCGAACTCGGCCAGCTGGCGGTGCTCGCCATGCTGCTGCCGGCGCTGGCGCTGTTGTTCCGTTACGCGGTGGCCGGGCGCATCGGCACCATCATTCTCTCGGTACTGGTCGCGCATACCGGATGGCACTGGATGCTCGAACGCGCCGACACGCTCGCGCAATTTCCGTGGCCGGCGCCGGACGCCGCCGCACTGGCGGGCCTGCTGCGCTGGGCGATGGCGGCACTGGTGCTGGTGGCGCTGCTGTGGCTCGCCAATGGCTGGCTGCGGCGTTACCTGCCGCAGGATGCGGCGCGGCGCGACACTGCGCCGGACGAACGCGCGCCGCTGCCGTAATGCGCGCCGGCAGCGGCGTACCACATCCATCGACGGCGCGGCAGATTACGGAAACGATTCGGCGCGTTTGAGCAGTTCGTCGAGCCCGGCCTCGCCCGCATTGCGCGGTTTGCCCGGATGGATGATGGCGACCGGGCAGCTCTCCGCCGCCTCGACAAGCTGGCGGAAAGTGCCGGCGTTGACGTCGGCGATATAGGCCTGCTTGCTTTCGTTGTACATGAACAGCTTGCCGTTGATCGTCGTGCATTCGTTGCAGGTCGTGCAACGCTCGGTTTCAATATAAGTCTCGTCGGGCGAACGCGCCGGTTCCTCGGCAACGGCGGGCGCGGCCTCGACCGCCGCCACTGCAGCGGCCGGCGTTGTTGCGGCTGTGACCGCGACTGCGCCAGGCTGTGCGCGCCCGGCGACCTCCTGCTGCTGTTCTTCCCAGACTTTACGCTCGCGCGCGAGCAGTCGCTCGGCGTGCGAATTGTGGATGCCGCCGAGTTCCTGCAGGCTGTGCCAGGCATCGCGGCAGCGCAGGGCTGCGCGCATCAGTTTGTCGTCGACGACCAGTTTCTGCAGCAGATTGCCGCGATCGACCATCAGCACGCAGGGCAGTTGATCCGGCATGCCCTTGAGTTCGCGGCCGAGGCAGTCGCTGACCGACGCGAGTTTGCCGCCCCACTGCGACCGCGGCACCGCCGAAAAATGCCTGGCATAACGCTGGTCGGCGGCGACAAAATCGATCACCGTGAAAGCGACGTTTTCCGCCACGCGCTGCTGGTTCTCGTCCTCGTATTCGAAACGCTGCAGCGGCCAGTCGGCTTCGACCTGTGAATTCGCCTCAAGATAAAAGCGCGCCGCCCAGTTTGCCCCCGCCGACGGGTCGAATGTGAATGCGGGGAAGGCGCGTGACTCCATGGCGGCCGCGGCCACCAGATAAGGCGGCAGATCGCGCGCCTTGGCGCCGGCGCCGGAAAACACGCTGAACAACGCCGGGCCCGCGAAATTCAGCCCCTTAAGTATCCGCTCGCGGAACTGGTAGAGGTGCGAGGCGGTTGCCTGCAGCACGTAGACGTCGTTGAGCCCGATCGCCATGTTCGCCAGTTGCTTGCTGCGCAGACCGAAGGCGAGATGCGCGTCGCCGCCGAGTGTGGCTTCTTCGAGTATGTCGTCGGTCTGCACCAGCACCTTCATCGGCAGGCCGGCCGACATGATTTCC
>JANXSE010000287.1 GCA_025356695.1 Betaproteobacteria bacterium | reverse complement strand
GCGCGGTTGTCGACGACGATAGGCTGGCCGAGCAGTTCGGTCATGCGCGGCGTCAGTGTGCGGATAAAAATGTCCGTGGCGCCGCCTGCAGCCATCGGGATGATCAGCCTGATCGGTTTATTCGGGTAGGGCTGCGCATGGGCAACGGCAGATGCCAGCAGTGACAGCAGTGCAATCGCGCAAACAATTCGCATGACCACTCCTCCTTGAACCGCAATCGACGCGCGCGGTTTTTGCTCTTGGGCGCGCACATCAATTTACCATGCCGGCCGGCGCCGCGGCGCTGGCACTGCTCGCCGGCGATGGTTGCGTTACGGCGCCGGCGTCGCAAGCGGTTTGCCTTTTTCGGCGACGAATACCGCCACACCTTTTGCAGTTACGCTGCCGCGATTGATCGCCTGATGGATTTTGCCCGGCGCGACCGCAGCCGCATCGCCGGCTTTCATGATTTGATCCGCTTTGCCTTCACTCTCCAGCACGATCTCGCCTTCGATCAGATACACGTAAAGCTCGGCCGGATGCGTGTGCCGCCCCTCTGCCGATCCCGGCGGCAGTTCGATGGTTGCCACCACCGCCTCGCGGCCGGCGAGCGTCATGTCCTGCTTGAGCAGGATCGCGCGTTTGATCGCGGGGGTTTGTTGCGCGTGCAGCGGGAGGACGCAGGCAGCGATGGCGGCGGCACAGAGCAAGGCGCGCCGGTGAATTTTCAGACTCATTGCGGATTCCGTTTGTGTTTGGGCGGGGTTCAGCGGCCGGCGCTTTTGAATTCTGCGATCACCTCTTCCAGCGACGGATTCGGTTTCGCGCGGCCGTTGATGAAGACGATGGGCAATTGCCCGTTCATCACCGAGTTGATGCGCTCGGGGATCGCGCTGTCGGGGCTGTTGAGCGTGAAACCGATGTTGTGGCTGCGCATCACCGGTATGCCCCTGCTCTTGAGGTCGGCGGTGAGGCGCTCGGCGCGCTGCGAGTCTTCGCGCGGGCAGTTTTCTGCGGCGACCACTATTACCGTGTTGGCCGGCGCATCGTTAACCGGCAGCGTCACAAAACCGCTGTCGCTGCTGTTCCGTGCGGCGGTGGCGTGCACCGGTATGCTCTGCGGCGGTTTTTTCCAGTAGTGATAGGCGGTACCCAGCATGCCGACGATGAGCAGCAGTTTGATGAAAGACATGATGATCGAGTCTGGTCTTTGCCTGCCAAGTAAGACGCAACCTTACCTCGCGCCACGCTCGTTCGCAACGCGTCACTGCATTTGCCGAATATAATGCAGCACACAGTTCAAGTCGGCGGATTTTCGTGATGACATTGTTATTCCAGAATGTGCGCCGGCGGCGTTGCGGATGGTTGGCAGTTTGCGCTTTGATGTTTGGCATTGCACCCGCACACGCGCAGGAATATCCGAACAAACCGATCCGCCTGATCATTCCGTTCGCACCGGGCGGCACCAATGACGTGATCGGCCGCCTGATGGCGGCGAAGCTCGGCGAGATGCTCGGCCAGCAGGTGATACCGGACAACCGCGCCGGCGCCGGCGGCACGGTAGGCATCGAGCTTGTGGTGAAGACGCCGCCTGACGGCTACAACCTCGTCATCGGCAATATCGCGACACTGGCGATCAATCCGACGCTGTATCCGAAATTGTCGTACGACCCGCTGCGCGATCTCGCGCCGGTGACGCTGATCGCGAAAGTGCCGCAGGTGCTGGTGGCGCACCCGTCGCTGCCGGCGAAGAATGCGCGTGAGTTGATTGCGCTGGCGAAAGCGCGGCCGGGTGAACTGGCTTATGGCTCGGGCGGCAACGGTAGCGGTGCGCATGTTTCGGGCGAGATGTTGAAAATGCTGGCGAAGGTCAATCTCACGCATATTCCATACAAAGGTGTGGGGCCGGCGCAGATCGATCTGCTTGCCGGGCAGATACAACTCGTCTTCGCCGGCGTGCCCAGCGTCGTGCCGTACGTGAAAACGGGGCGCCTGCGTGCCTTGGGTATCACCGGCCCCAAGCGCGTGGTGACTTTTCCCGAAGTGCCGACGATCGCCGAGAGCGGCGTCGCCAACTACGAAGTGACCATGTGGTACGGCGTGCTGGCGTCAGCAGGCACGCCGCAGCCCGTGGTGATGAAATTGCACGGTGCGGTCAATCGCGCGCTGCGCACGCCGGAGTTAAACGAACGCCTGCTCGCCGATGCTTCAGAGCCGAGCGGCATATTGCCGGAAGAGTTTACGACCTTCATCAAGAGCGAATTGACGAAATGGGCGCCTGTCATCAAGGCGTCGGGCGCAAAGGCGGACTGAACAATCATGCAGGAAGAAAGCCCGGGCCGCATCCGTTTGAGCGTCGACGCAGCGCGCGCGCTGTCGCTGCAGGCCTTGCAGCGCATCGGTTATGACGCCGAAGAAGCGCGCATTCTCGCCGAACACATGCTCGATGCCGCGTTGTGCGGTTACGAATATTCGGGCCTGCCGAAAATATTGAATGTTGCCGAGCACCGGCGGCTGCGCCAGCCGCGGCGCGTGATGCGCGCGGTGCATGAAACGCCGGTGTCGGCGATGTTCGACGGCGGCAACAACGTCGGCATGGTGAGCATGTATCGGGCCACGCAGGCGGCGCTGACAAAAGCACGCGAACATGGCTTTTCGGTAGTCGGCGTCAATAACAGCTGGGTCAGCGGGCGCGGCGCGTTTTACGTCGAGATGCTGGCCGACGCCGGGCTGATCGGTCTGCATACGGTGAGTTCGACGCGCCATGTGGCGCCGCCCGGCGGTGCCGAAGCAAGCTTCGGCACCAATCCGATTGCCTGCGCGTTTCCGACCGAAGGCGAAGCGTTCGTGATCGACATGGGCACTTCGGCTTTCATGTCCACCGACCTGCTGTTCCGGCAGCGCCGCGGCGAGTTGTTGCCCGAAGGTGTGGCGATTGATGCCGGCGGTAAACCGACGTGCGATCCCGCCGCGGCGTTGAAAGGCGCGATTCTGCCGTTCGGCGGTTACAAGGGTTTTGCGCTGGCGCTGATGATGCAGGGTTTCGGTGTGCTTGCGGGTTCGGGCACGGACATCGAGAAGAGTTACGGTTATCTCGTTATTGCGATCAAACCGGATCTGCTGATGCCGCTGGCCGACTATAGACGCCACATGACTGCGACGCTGGCAGAAATCAAGGCCACGCCGCGTTTGCCCGGGGTGGATGAAATCCGCCTGCCTTCGGAGCGTGCGTTCGGCGAGCGCGCGCGCAACCGGCGTGAGGGTATCGTCATCGACCGTCATATTTTTGATGCGCTGAACAATTTGCCGCAGGGCCGTTTGCCGGAAAAAACCTGAGCGCTGCCGTTGCACGCAGTGCATGAACTTTGCGGCTTGCGGGTGCCGCGGTTATCGTCTAAATTGCCCGTCAGTACTGCCCTGCGCCGTGCATCGCGCGTGACAAAAAATAACAAGGCCGGCGCAGCAAGCCGGCCATCTTGAGGAAAACCGATATGTTTCTGCCTGCGCATGCTCCGCTCGCCACCGCCTTGGACGACCGCATCAATTCAATCAATGTTATTTCGCGCCGCGGCTTTCTGGCCGGACTCGGCGCGCTGGGCGCCGGCGCGTTGCTGCCCGCTTGCACGACGACCAGCCCGCTATCGGGCAAGCCGTACCGTATCGATGTGCATCACCATTTTGTTGCGCCGACCTATTCGGCGGCGCTGAAGGCGCGCGGCCAGGGCCATATCGCGTGGTCGGTGCAGAAGTCGCTCGAAGACATGGACAAGAGCGGTATCGCCACTTCGCTCACTTCGCTGATCCAGCCGGCAATGGCGGGCGGCGATGTGCAGGTCAACCGGCGCCTGTCGCGCGAAGCCAACGAATATGCGGCCAAAATGGCGCGCGATTATCCGGGGCGCTTCGGTTCCTACGCGGCCATTCCGTATACCGATACCGAAGGCAGTTTGAAGGAAATCGAATACGCACTCGATACACTGCAGGCCGAGGGCTTCTGTCTGATGACGAGCTACGACGGCAAATATCTCGGCGACCCGCTGTTTTTTCCGGTGCTCGAAGAATTGAACCGCCGCAAGGCGATTGTTTATGTGCATCCGCTGGCGCCGCAGTGCTGCGGCGCTATCCTGCCGGACGTCAACGTCGGTACCATCGAATACGCGGTGGACTCGACGCGCACCATGGCCAGCCTCGTTTTTGGCGGCGCTGCGGCCAGGTATCCTGACATCCGCTGGATTTTTTCGCACAGCGGCGGCACCACGCCGTTTCTGCTGTCGCGTTTTATCCGTCAGGAGCAGGACATGAAGGGTGAAGCGATCAAGCGCATGCCTAACGGCGTCATGTACGAATACAAAAAGTTTTATTACGAAACCGCGCAGGGCAACCACGCCGGC
>JANXSE010000268.1 GCA_025356695.1 Betaproteobacteria bacterium | reverse complement strand
CGCGCCGAGCACGGCGTCAGTGGCCTGCGCCATCGGCAACTGCCACGGATTGAATTCGGCCCACTGGCCGCGCATCGTCACGATCATCAGCAGCGGAATGCGGCATTCGACGGCCATGCCCAGCATGTTGATGGTGTTGCCGACGCCGCTGGATTGCATCAGCACCGCGCAGCGTTCGCCGCCGAGCCATGCGCCGGTGGCCAGCGCGATACCCTCTTCTTCGGTCGTCAGCGAGACGGCATGCATCGCCTTGTCGGCACGCGCCAGTTCGATGATGTGGCGCAAGCCGGAATCCGGCACATAGGCGATCTGACGCACGTCCTGCTCGCGCAGCACGCGGTACACCTGTTCAGACCATTGGAGTTTGGCGGACATCAGCCGCGCGGCAGGCTAGACCGCTGCTGCGATCGCGTCGCCCATTTGCGAGGTCGATGCCTTGCCGCCGAGATCGCCGGTGAGGTGTTTGGCTTCGGCGATGACCTTGTCGACCGCTTTGTCGATCAACTGTGCGGCCTTCGCCGCCTTCGGATCATTGCGTTTGCGGCCCAGCCACTCGAACAGCATCTGGCCCGACATGATCATGGCGTACGGGTTGGCAATGTTTTTGCCGGCGATATCCGGTGCGGAACCATGCGTGGCCTGCGCCATCGCATTGTCGGCGCCGACGCAAAGGCCGGGCGCCAGGCCGAGACCGCCGACCAGACCGGCACCTTCGTCGGTGAGGATGTCGCCGAACTGGTTGGTGGTGACGACGACATCGAACTGGTGCGGATTCATCACGACTTTCATCGCGAAGCCGTCGACCAGCACTTCGTTGAATTTGCAGTCCGGATATTCCTTCGCCACCTTGCGGCATTCTTCGGCGAACATGCCGCAGACGAGGCGATAGACCGGCTCTTTATGCACCGCGGTGACGAGTTTCATCTTGCGCGTGCGCGCAATCTCGAAGGCTTCGCGCGCGACGCGGTTTGCCCCTTTGCGCGTGACCACGCGCATGCCGACGGAGATTTCGTCGTTCGGGCGGAACTCGCCGTTACCGGCGACGATGGTGTCGCTCGACTGCATACCCTCAGTGACTTCTCGCAGAAACACGATATCGACGTTCTTGTGGATCGACTTGATGTTCTCGTACGACTTCACCGGCTTGATGCTGGCAAACTGGTCGAACTTCTTGCGCATCGGCGGCATGATCCAGGTCGGATCGTTGCGCGGATAGGAACCGTGGCCGATCGGGCCCATGATCCAGCCGTCGTAATCCTTGAGGCCGTCGACCGTTTGCTGCGGCATGGTGTGGCCGTGCATCTCGTGGCCGCGGCGTCCGATCGGAAAATCCTGCCAGTGCACTTCCAGCCCGGCCTTGGCGGCCGCCGCCTTCATCACCTTCACGCATTCGGGCACGACTTCCGGTCCGATATCGTCACCCAGCAGAATTCCGATCTTCAGCACAGCACTGCTCCTGTGTTATTTGTGGGCTGCGATGATGCGACGCGCATTATTTGGACGCACTGATAATGCGTCGTGCATAGCGCATGCGCAGCACCGAGTCGCCGCCCAAGTGGGTCCAGATGATGGCGTCGCGCGCCAGCTTGTCGGCCGCCGCACTCATGCGGCCGTTGGCACTGCCCATCAACTCGACGCCCAGACGCGTGACGTCCTGAATGGTGTCGCAGGAGAAGTTCATCGCCAGCCCCGGGTTCTGCGTATGCACCTTGGCATCGTGTTCCCACGCAATGCGCATGACGAACGAACGCAGCGCCTCGGTCAGCATGTACATGCGGTTCAGCTTCAACTGCACCCACTGCTGGTTGGTCAGCGTCTTACCGCCTTTCAGCGCGGTCTTGGCATGACGCATCGCCATCTCGCAGGCGTTGTCGCAGACGCCCAGCGCGTGCGCGGCGAGTTCAAGATCGCCGAAAAGATCGCCGCCGGTGGTGTCATCGGTGCCCTTCTTCACGCCACCGTTGATTTCGCCGACGCGATTAGCGTCCGGCACACGGGCGTTTTCAAAAATCAGCTCGGCGTTCATGTAGAAGCGCCAGCCCGACTTGTTGAACTGCTTGCCGAAGCGGAAGCCCGGCGTGTCGGCCGGCACCATGAACATGGTGGTGCCGTTCTTGATACCGACATTCGGATCGGTGCGCGCATCGAGGAAGAACAGCTTGCCGACACCGCCGTTGGCGATGAAACATTTTTCGCCGTTGAGGATCCACTCGTCGCCTTTGCGCTCGGCGCGCAGGCGGAAGCCCGACTTCGGAAAATCCGGCGGAGGCAGGCGGTTGTCGCCGCCGGCGTTCGGTTCGGTGATGCCCTTGCCCATGACAAAGGTGTCGTCCTCAAGGAATTTAGTCAGAAAGCGCTTCTTCTGGTCGTCGCTGCACACCGACGAAATCAGGTGACTCCACTTCCAGTTCTGGCTGAAGGCCTTGCCAATGGCGCAATCGGCGCGCGACAGTTCCGCCATCACCAGACCCTGCGAGACGAAATCGGCACCGTGGCCACCCCACTCTTTGGGCACCGCCAGTGTGCGAAAGCCCAGCTTCGAGCCCTTCTTGATGATCTCCCAGTCCCAAGTGTGCTTGGGATCTTCGATCTGCTCGCGCGCCAGCGAAATGGGCCGAATCTCTTCATCGGCAAACTTGCGCGCCTTCATCTGCCATGCGCGCTGCTCTTCGGTCAAAGAAAAATCCATTACTGCTCCTGAAAATGGTTGATGCCTGCGACAGTTTCGTTCGGCGTGCGGTGGTTAATCGCGGGTGAAACCGGCGATCGCCTCGGCAACGCGCAGCTTGGCGGTCGAGTTGCTGGTGTCCGAATGCAGGAACACGAGTGCGTTGTGCACGTAATGCGGCTGCGGCATGTCTTTCATCACGCCCATCGCACCGAAACACTCGGCGGCCAGCAGCGCGGCTTCGTGCACCGCATGCGACACATAGGCCTTGGCCATGCTCTGCAACGGCAGGCCGGACTCGGCGGCGTGTGCATCCGCATGATCGGCAGCCCACGCCGCCTTCCAGACGAGGTTGCGCGAGGTTTCCAGACGGATCGCAATTTCGGCGAGGATGCTGCCGACGGCCTGGTGTTCGATGATGGGATGACCGCCCTGCACGCGGATGCGCGCGTATTCGACCGCCGACTCGTACGCGGCGCGACCGAGACCGACGTTCAGCGCCTGCACCAGCGGGCTGCCGCGACCGCCTGCTGCGGCGGCACCATAGAGCTGGGTGCGGCCTTCGAGCACGTTCGCTGCAGGGACTTTGCAATCCTTGAAAGTGACCGCGCCGCCGGTGCCGTGGAACCAGCGGTAAAACTGCTCGCCGTTCGCATCGGTTTCGACTTTGGCCGGCTCCTTGATGCTCATGCCGGCGGTGCCTGCCGGCACCAGCACGATGGCCGCGCTTTTCAGGCCGGCGACTTTCGCATCAGTTGTGACCTGCACGGCAATCAGTTTCGCCAGCGGCGCATTGGCAACGAAAGCGTAGGTGCCGTTGAGTACGAGGTCGCCGCCCGATTTGGTCGCGGTGACCGGGATTTCGACTTCGGATTTGTCTTTGCGATGGTAGTTCCAGCCGCCATCGTCGGCTTCGATATCGCTGCCGGCATAAGCCAGATGGTAGTTATCGTCTTCAAGGTACTTGCTGAGGAACTGTTTGCGTTGCGCCTCCGACATCGCCTGATCGAAGAGGATGTGACCGAGTTCCGAGGTGCGCGCCAGCGTCGCGGCAAAACCGATGTCGCCGGCAGCCAGTTCTTCAGCCACCACACATGCAGTCAGGGTATCGGCACCGGCGCCACCGAGCGCTTCAGACAAGGCGAAGGTGCGCAGGCCCATCTGTGAAGCCTGTTCAAGGATCGCGGGCACGAAATGCGGATCTTCGGCCTGCAGGCGATCGGGGTGATTGGCGACGGGCTTGACCTCGCGCGTAACGAAGTCTTTAACGGCGTCCCTGAATTCTTGCTGTTCGGCTGAAAGCTGGAAACTAAACATGACGGTCGTGTCCTCCGGAAAAGCGATATTTTAGCGCATTGGCGTGATCCTTGCCGCCGCTGCAGCAGCTGCGCGCACCACGGTTGCGATGAGATTGATTTGTATCAACGCATGCGGCGCAACGTCGCTGCGCAGTTGACAACCCCGGCCAATTCGGCGACCTTCATGCCAGAAAAACTCTCGGAGGAGAACATGAAAAATTCCATCAGCAGTACTCTGCTGGTCGCCATGGCGGCAGCGGCGTTCCCGGTAACCGTTCTGGCACAAGCCTATCCCGCCAAACAAATCCGCATGATCGTGCCCTTCCCGCCCGGCGGCGGCGTCGATTTCGCCGCGCGCGTGGTCGGCAAACAAATGGCCGAACGCCTCGGGCAGCAGGTCATCATCGATAATCGTCCGGGTGCCAACGGCATCGTCGGACTGGAAATTCTCAAACTCGCGCCGCCCGACGGCTACACGCTGGCCGTCGCTTCGCAAGGCCCGCTCTCGATCAACCCGAGCATTTACGCGAAACTGCCCTACGACTCGACCAAAGACTTTGCACCGATCAGCGGTGTGGTCAACTTCCCGCTGTTGCTCGTGGTGCACCCGTCGCTGCCGGTAAAATCAGTGCCCGACATGATTGCGCTGGCGCGCAAGAATCCGGAACAGCTGTCGTACTCGCATCCGGGTGCCGGCAACTCGGGGCACCTCGCTGGCGAACTCTTCAATTCAATGGCGAAGGTAAAAATTCTCGCCGTGCCCTACAAAGGCACCGCACCGGCCGGCATCGCCGTGCTCTCCGGCGAAGTGCAACTCACCTACAGCAGCATTCCGACGGTGCTGCCACATGTCCGCGCCGGGCGCCTGCGCGCACTCGGTGTCGGCAACGCGCAACGCGTGCCGTCACTGCCGGAATTCCCGACCATTTCGGAGTCCGGCCTGCCCGGCTACGAAGCGTATGCCTGGGGCGGCATGCTGGCCCCGGCCGGCACGCCGAAAGAAATCATTGCGCGCCTCAACAAGGAAGCCGTGGCCTCGATCCGTATGAAAGAGGTCTCGGACCAGTTGCTCAAAGAAGGCACGGTGCCCACACCGACCACGCCCGAAGAATTCGGCGCTTACATCAAAGCCGAGATCGACAAATGGGGCGCGGTGGTGCGCATGGCGAATATCAAGGGCGAATAACAGGGTTTTGCGTGGTGCAGGCGAGTCGCCTGCACCACAACTGCGGCGCGTCACCTAGTCGAGCTTGACCCAGCCCGGTAGCGCCTCGCAGCGCGCCAGCCATTGCCCGATTGCCGGATAAGCATCGAGCATCAGGCCGCCTTCCGGCGCGCGCTTCGTATACGGATAACAGGCGATATCCGCGAGCGTCGGCCGGTCCAGTGCCAGCCAGTCGTGATCTTTCAATTGCCGCGCCAGCATTTCCAGCGCCTTGCGACCGTGCAGTTGGTATTCGTTGAGGTCGCCCTTCTTGCCATAGACGAACACGCCGCGCGCCCATTGCAGGCCGAAATAGATTTCGTTCTGCGCCAGCGCCATCCATTGCATGACCTCGGCCATCGCCAACGGCTCGACCGGCAGCCATTGTTCGCCGCCCCACTTGCGCGCGATGTATGTGAGGTGTGCGGTGGAGTCCCAGAATATTTTTCCTTCGATCTCCATCACCGGCACCTGGCCGCGCGGGTTCATGTCGATGAGCGGGCGCTGCTTGTGCTCGAATTTCGTCGCATCGATATAAATCATCTCGCAGGGAACCTTGAGGATCGAGGTCAGCACGCGGATCTTGTACGAATTGCCCGAAACGTTGGTCAGCCAGAGTTTCATGCCTGCAATCCCCTCAGCAAAAGAATTACCAAACAACAAGACTGGCCCCGCTAAGGCGGGAGTCGGGACACCGTAGGGTGCGCAGCGCGCACGCAGCACGGCGTTGACTGGTGCGCAATGCGCACCCTACGACTGGAGATATTTATTTTCCCACGCTTCGATTTCGTTGAGGCCGAGCGCGGCGTTGTATTGCTGCGGCGTCAGCATGCGGTCGCGCACTGCAGCAGTATTGCCGTCGCGCTTCAATGCCGCACATGCAGCCTGAATGGCAAAGCCGGCGGCGCAGCGCGCGAGTCCCGGGTAAATGGCGAGACGCATGCCCAGCGCGCCGATTTCGTCGGCGGTGAGTTCCGCCATTCTACCGCCGGCATCGACGTTCACGAGGCAGGGTGCGGGCACCGCCGCGGCAATGCGTTTGAGGTCGTCGAGTATCGTCGGCCCCGCCTTGATTTCAACGAAGGCGACATCGGCGCCGGCCTTGATGAAGGCCTGCGCGCGTTTGATCGCCTCATCGAGGCCGCGGCTCTCGGCCGAATCGGTGCGCGCGATGATGATGAAATCCGGGTCGCGTTTCGCCGCCACCGCGGCTGCGATCTTGCCGACGGCTTCATTCATTTCGATGACCGGCCGCGCGCCCGGCAACTGGCCGCAGCGCTTCGGCGAGACCTGGTCTTCGATATGGATGGCCGCGACGCCCGCCGCCTCGAATTCTTCAACCGTGCGACGCACGTTGACGACATTGCCGTAACCGGTATCGGCGTCGCAGATCAATGGTATGTCCACCGCGGCCGCCGCGCGATGCGCATGCTGCGACAGCAAGGTGAGATCGATCAGACCAACATCGGGGCGCCCGAGCAGCGAAGCCGACACGCCGTTGCCCGTCATGTAGACGGCTTCAAAGCCGGCCTCGGCGACAAAGCGCGCGCCGTAAGCATCGTAGATGCCTGGTGCAACCACAATCTTTCCACTGGCCAGCCGCTCGCGCAGCCGGCGACGCAGCGTTGATGGCGTCATCACAGCCCCAGTTTCTTTTTGGTCGCCTGCAGCTCGGCGATGTCTTTCAGCAACAGCGCGTGAAACTCTGCCGGCCCCATGAAACCGTCGAGCTGCGTGACCTGTTCAAGATATTGTTTCCACTCCGGCGCCTGCTGCGCTTTCTGCATTGCCGCGATCAGACGATCGAGCACCGGCTTGGGCAGACCCGCTTTCCCCATCATGCCGCGCCATTGATAACGCACCACGTTCCAGCCGCGCTCCTTATAAGTCGGCACATCGGGGAAATCGGCGAGCCGGCGCTCGGACGAAATCGCCAGCACGCGCACCTTGCCCGAAGCCACGAACGGTTTGACGTTGCCCGGATTGGTTGCCGCAATATCGACGTGGCCGCCGGCCACCGCGGTCAGCGCCGGGCCGCCGCCCTTGTAGGCCACCCACTCCGCCTTGATCTTCGCCGTTTCCGCGAACACTTCCCATGCCACGCGATGCGCGCTCATTTGAAATACGCCGCCGACGGTGATCTTGCCGGGATTGGCACGCGCGTACTTGACCAGCTCATCGATGTTCTTGAACGGGATCGACGTTGGCACCACCAGACCATAGGGATCGAGCTGCGAGCGCGCAACCATTTGCAGGTCGTCGGGCTTGAATGTCGCTGTCGGTTCAGACGCCAATGTCGCCAGCGAAGTGGTATTCGCCAGCAGCGTATAACCATCGGCCGGCTGCTTCAGCAACTGATTGACGGCAATCACGCCGTCGGCGCCGGTGCGGTTCTCGACGACGACGTTCTGCCCGAGCTCGCGCGTCAGCAGACGCGCCATGATGCGCGCGTAATAATCGACCGGTGAACCCGGTTCCGACCAGCACAAAATCGTGAGCGGCTTGTTCGGGTAATCCTGCGCGGCGGCGAGCAGCGGCAGTGCCAGTGCCAGTGTGAATGCAACCAGGATGCGTATGATTTTAGACATGATCGGGATCGAATTTGTATTTAGCCAGTTTTGCTTCATCAAGCACCACGCCAAGCCCGGGGCCTGCAGGCAGATCGAGCGTGCCATTGCCGAGATCGAGCTTGTGCGTGACGATGTCGTCGGAAGTCTTCAGCGGGCCGACGCATTCGAGTCCGTCGATCACGTTGTCGGAAGTTGCGGCGAGCATGATCTCGGCCATAGTGTTGATGCCAAGCCCGAAACCGTGACCAACCACGCATTTCATGCCGGCCGCTTCGGCGGTGGCGATCATGCGCCGCGTGTGCAAAAAACCGCCCTGCTTCATGACCTTGACCTTGACCATATCGGCGGCACCGACGCGGATGATGTCGATGAGACTGGCGTGATCGAGCAGTGCCTCGTCGGCCATGATCTTCACACCGACCGCGTTGGCCACCTTGCGCACGCGCGCCAGCCCGGCCAGATCCTCCGCCGCCACCGGCTGCTCGAACAACTGCAGATTGCAGGGCGCGACGTACTGCGCGAGTTTGATCGAGGACTCGACGTCGTAACCGGCGTTGGCATCGATGCGCAAACCGAAATCCGGCCCCACCGCTTCACGCACCGCCTTGACGCGATCGCGGTCGGCCTCGATGCCGCCGCCGACCTTGATCTTGGCCGAGCGGAAACCGCGTTTCTGCCACGCGATGGTTTCCGCCGCCGCTTTATCCGGCGGCTGGATACCGATCCATGCATTGAAGGACAGTTTCCGCGTCATTGCACCACCGAGCCAGGTATAGACCGGCACGCCCTGCGCACGCGCCGCCAGATCGACGCAGGCCATTTCGATCGCCGCTTTCGAATCGAGAAAACCCTCAATCGCCGGCTCGATGCGCGCAAGGATTTCGTGAATGTTGCACGGGTCCATGCCGATCAGCAGCGGCTTCAAGGTCGACTCAAGCACACGCAGATGATCGGCGATGCTTTCCTTCGAATAACCGGGGCCAGGGTCGATATTGCCGAGCCCGACCACGCCGTCGCTTGAGGTAATGCGCACGATGGCGCTCTTCTGCACCGTCTTGGCCAGATAGGCATTCTTGTATTCGCCGACCAGCGGCACGGCGACGCCGAAGACCTCTACCCGTTCGATTTTCATGCCGCCTTCCAGTCCGGATATTTCTGCAGGAACTTGATCAAACCGCCCTCAGCCAGTATCGCCCGCACCGCCGGCGGCAACACCGGCACATTGCGCGAGATGGCGCGCGCCGCCACCTTGACGCTACCCGCGACGAGATCGATTTCGATTTCATCGCCTTCGACGATGCCGGCAATATCGCATTCCAGCGCCGGCAGGCCGTTGTTGATGGTATTGCGGAAGAACTGGCGACCGAAGGAATGCGACACGATTGCCGCTACACCCATCAGATGCATGACGTGCACGGCCTGCTCGCGCGAGGAATTGATGCCGAAATTTTTGCCGGCGACGATAATGTCGCCTACCTTGAAGCTGCCGGTGAACGCCGGCGCGACTTTTTCGAAGGCGTGCTGCGCAACGTAGGCGTTGTCCTTGCCCGGCAGGTATTTGCTCGAGCAGTTGGTATCAGTGTTGATGTTGTCGCCGAGCAGACGTACGCGGCCTTTGATCAGATTGTTCATGCCGCCCTCCACTGTCCGCCTTCAACCTCGCGCGGATCAGTGATGAATCCCGTCAGTGCAGAAGCTGCCACCGTCGCCGCCGAGCCGACCCAGATTTCCGATTTATCGTTGCCAAGCCGGCCCTTGAAATTGCGGTTGGCGCTTGAAATCGCGACGTCGCCGTCGCCGGTGATCAGATGGCCTGTCACGTTAACACAGGTGCCGCAGCCCGCCGCTTCGAACGAAGCGCCCGCACGCGTCAATGCCTCGATCAACCCTTCGTGCGCGGCGGCGAGATAAATCTCGCGCGAGGCGGGCGTGATGATCATGCGCACGCCCCGGGCGATGCGCTGGCCTTTCAATATCGCGGCGGCCTGACGGATATCGTCGAGGCGGCCGTTGGTGCAGGTGCCGATCAGCGCAAAATTGATCTTCTTGCCTTTGACCTCGGGAACGCCGACCACGTCGTCGATATTGTGTTGCCGCGCCACCTGCGGCACCAGTGCCGCCGTGTCGATTTCAATGCGTTCAAAGTAATTCGCATCCGCATCGGCCTTCACCGGTTTCGGCGGACGCGCCTTGTGCGCCTTGAGCCACGCGATCGTCTTTTCATCGGCTTCGAGGATCGCCGCCTTCGCGCCGAGTTCGGCGGCGTGGTTCGACAGCGTCATGCGATCATCGATCTCCATTGCCGCCACACCGCTGCCGGTATATTCGAGCGCGCGGTAGTTCGCGCCCTCGGCGCCGAAACGGCC
>JANXSE010000143.1 GCA_025356695.1 Betaproteobacteria bacterium | reverse complement strand
GATCGAACATGCGGGCGCGCTTTACTCCCTGCGCCAAACCAGCAAAGGCAAGTTAATTCTGACCAAGTAACACCGTTTGTTTTAATTTTGTTCAGCCAGCCAGTATAAGCGCGCGCGCTTAGGTAGCCAGCCAATAACCACTCTTTTGAGAGGCTACCTATGTCCATCGTTCGCATTCTTGCCGGCGTCATCACTCTGAACCTTATTTTCGCCAATACCGCAGGGGCGGCTGAAGCGATGCTCGAAGAAAAGCTGCAGATACTGCAGCAGGAAATCGACAACATCAAAGCACAGCTTGTCAAACAGGCGCAGCAACCGCAATCGCAACGAGCACCGCAGGCGAATGCTTCCACTATGGCCGGCACGAATACCGAAAATGTCGGCGTGTCTCCGAACAGCACGACCGTCGGTGGTTACGGTGAATTTGCCTACAACAAATACCGCAATACGGACGTCAACAACAACCAAGCCGACCTGCGTCGTTTCGTCTTGTTTTTGGGTCATCGCTTCAACGACAACTTGCGCTTCTTTTCCGAACTCGAGGTTGAGCACGCGGTGGCGAGCCGCAGTGATAGGGGCGAGGTGGCGCTTGAGCAGGCCTTTCTCGACTATCGCCTCAATGATGCGGTTAACTTCAAAGCCGGTCTTTTCCTGATACCGCTGGGCATTCTCAATGAAACGCACGAGCCACCGACCTACTATGGCGTGGAACGCAATTTCGTGGAAACGCGCATTATCCCGAGCACCTTTCGGGAAGGCGGTCTGCAACTGCACGGCGAAGTTGCCCAGGGATTGAAATATAACGTCGGCATCACTACCGGCTTCGATACCGGCAAGCTCGATGATGCCGCCCTCGCGATACGCAGCGCGCATCAGGAACTGCAACTCGCGAACGCAAACGATCTCAGCGTGCATGGTGCTTTGAATTACCGCGCCCCCGGCGTGCTGCTCGGCGGCGGCGTATTTACCGGCAACACTGGCCAGAACGGCGCGAGCAATGCCGCGCTGAAAGGCGTATCGGCACGCTTGACCCTGTGGGATATGCATGCGAAATACTTCAAGGGTAACTGGGATCTGCAGGCGTTATATGCGCGCGGCACTCTTGGCGATGCGGCACAGGTTTCGAACGCGCTCGTAGCTGCATCCGGCAACCCGGCCCTGATAGCACCGAAAACCTTCGACGGGTGGTACGCGCAGGCCGCTTACCACGTATGGAAACGCGGCGAGTTGAGCATGACCCCGTTCATCCGGTTCGAGAAATTCAACACGCAAAAAGTCGTGGCCGACGGATTTACCCCGGATCCGCTAAACAATGAGCGGGTTATTACCGCGGGTTTGAGTTTTAAGTTACATCCTCAAGTGGTGATAAAGGCCGACTATCAAAAATTTCGCACGGACAGCACCAAGGACCGATTCAATCTTGGCCTTGGTTATATGTTCTAGCCGGTGGCGACGGTTCATCACTTAAGCAGCAACTACGGATTCTGACAAATGCCGAAATTATCCGCCTGGGTTTTGATTTTTTTTCTTACTCAGTCAACACATGCCGGTGCGTTGGAGCAGATATACCAGGACCCGGGCGTTTTCGTCACGGATGCTTTTGGCGCTCTCCCTCAGCCAAAATTACTCTGGCTGAACAAAACCGCGCAAACGGAAATTGCCCGCCTATTGGGCCACGCGCCGACCCAGTTGAGGCAGCGTTACTGGTCGGATGGCATCAAGAGCGTCTGGGTGCTGGAAGAGATCGGCAAGGAGGAACCCATCACGGCAGGCTTCGTTGTCGCCAACGGCCGCATCGATCATGTACGAGTACTGGTCTACCGCGAAAGCCGGGGTTCCGAGGTGCGCTATCCGTCTTTTCTGCGCCAATTCAAAGATGCCACGCTCACGTCCGGGGCGCAGTTAAGCCAGTCGATCGACGGCATTTCCGGCGCGACACTGTCCGTTTCCGCGCTTGAAAGGCTGGCGCGCGTGGCCCTCTATCTGGACCGCTTAAGCCGCCAGCCATGAATCGAAGCGTCTACCTATTGCTGTGGTTGCGGCGCTGGCATGGGAGGCTCGGTGTCGCGGCAGCCATCTTTTTCCTGTTTCTGGCAATAACCGGCATAGCCTTGAACCATACGACGCAGCTTAAACTCGCCGCCTATCGCCTCCATGCGCCTTGGCTCGCGCGCATGTACGGATTAAAGGTCGAACTGCCGACGCAAGCATTCGCTGAGAACGGAACGCTGCTGGTCGCCGCCAATGGCGCGTGGCTGCTGAACGACAAAGTAGTCGCCGAAAATGTCCCGCCGCCCCTGGGCATGGTGGAATCGGCAGGACTTCTTTACGTCGCTACCCGGGAAAATCTGCATATCTACTCGACCGATGGATTGCTCGTCGAAAAGGTTTCCGGTGCAGCGCTGCCGGCACTGCCCATTCTCGCTGTGGGCATTGCGCAATCGCATTTAATGCTGCAAACAACTTCCGGAGTTTACGCAAGCACCGCCGGCCTGGATTGGAAGGCCGCTACCCCGTACGGTGTGAGGTGGTCGCATCCCGTGCCAATTACGTCATCAGCGCAAGCGCGCATTACCGAGCAGCTCGTCCCCGCTATCTCGGCTGAAACCTTATTGCTGGATGTTCACAGCGGTCGTATTTTCGGAATCTATGGTCCCGTCGCTATGGATGTCGTCGCGCTTATTCTCGTCGTTCTGGCCGTGAGTGGCGTGGTCGCATTTTTCCGCTCGCATCGCCATCATCGCAAAATCCGGCAAGCGCGGGGTTAGCGCCGATGCGGCCATCTGCCTTACTCCACACGAGCTATGTCGGCACCGCCCCCATCCACAAGGCGCGGTCGTATGTGTTCGGCACTTTGGTCGAGATCACGATCTATTCCGGGCACCGCCGGCATGCAAGTCATCTTGCGTCAACAGTACTCGAAGATTTTGATCGCCTGCACAGGCTGCTGCACGCCTGGCAAGACAGCGCTCTGGTAACGCTCAACCGCGCCATTGCCGCGGGTGAGCACGACATCCCCGTCAACCCGGAGCTTGCAAGACTGATCCAGGACGCAACCGGCTACAGTAAACGCTCGCGCGGCCTGTTCAATCCCGCCATCGGCAGACTCGTTCAACTGTGGAATTTCCATGCGTCGGAGTTCGTGCCTGCGTGGCCGGACACCGCAGAAATTTTGCGCGTGCTCGAAGCCAATCCCAAAATGACCGACGTGGTGCTGAATGGCTGTACGGTAAATTGCATAAATCGATCCGTGCAGCTTGATTTTGGCGGCTACGCAAAAGGCTACGCATTAGACCGCGCGATCAAATTTCTGCGCCGCCAGGATTTAGTCGGCGCGCTGATCAACATCGGCGGCAACATAATGGCGCTGGGGTTGAAGGGCGAGCAACCCTGGCGTATCGGTATCCAGCATCCGAGGAAGCCGGGGCCCATTGCACTGTTGCCGCTCTTTGACGGAGAGGCCATCAGTACGTCCGGCGATTACGAGCGCTATTTCATGCTGAACGGCAAACGCTACGCTCATCTCATTGATCCGCGTTCCGGATGCCCCGCTGCCGGCATGCAATCGTCAACGGTATTAGTCACGGGTGGCGAATACCCTGGTACTCTTTCTGACGCGTCGTCGGGACCGTTGTTTATTCAGGGCGCCGACAATTGGCGACAGTTGGCCGGGCAACTAGGTGTAACGAGCGCAATGCTGATCGATGACAGCGGCGCAATACATCTAACCGAAGAGATGCAAGAACGGCTTGAGTTTGTATCAGAAGATTCGGCAAGCATCAGGTGCCGTTGAAGCCAGTCCGGCGGAAGTAAGCGTGCGGGCTTGCTACCCCTCAGGAAGTTCGCGATCTCGTCGAAGAATTCGAACCGCGGCTTCTCGAATTAACACCACGTGCGTGACGTTACGGATAAGCACCAGCTTCTTGACCGGCACATTCGTAAGATCAGGTTCTCGGGATTAGAACTTTATTCTTCATGCTTATAATAAGCTCTAAACAAATGCCACTACGGAGGCCGCTTGCCCCTACACGATCCCGAATTAAAAATAACCGCCATTCAGGCGTTCCCGACTTCGTTCCCGGTAAAACCTGAAGACAGCATCAGCCTGGGCGTTGGCCGCGTCATCAAGCGCGACGCGGTCATCGTCAAAGTCACGACGGCCGGCGGCGTCATCGGTTACGGCGAGTCGCATCATGGCCGTTCGCCGGGTACCGTCGCCCACCTCGTTAACACGGCGCTCACGCAACTGATCCTTGGCATGAACG
>JANXSE010000246.1 GCA_025356695.1 Betaproteobacteria bacterium | reverse complement strand
TTGCGCTCGGCATCGAGCGCATCGCCGAGCACACCGGCGGACGGCACCACGCACTCCTGATAGAAGCCGGTTTTTTTGCCGTCGAGTTTGGCCCGTTCCATCATGCCGACGTTTGGCAGCACCATCGCCGGGTGCACGATGAGGTTGAGATTTTCCAGCCCCGTCTGCAATACCGACGTGGCGGCGGTGAGACCGGGGAACAGCGGCGTCAGCGCCGCCAATGCCTCGCCGGCGCGCGCTGCCGGTACGGTGGCGATCTGGATGCCGCGGCGCAGGCCCTTGGGCGTGACCACCGTGCCGTTGATGCGCGCAGCATGTGTCGGCGCCGGCGCTTCGGTGACGAGCACGTCTGCGCGGCCGGCGCGCCGCAGCAGCGGCGTCAGGCGTGCCGCCGGCCAGTAGCCGTGGCTTTGAACGTGCACCACCGCGCCGCGCGCGAATTCGGGAATCATCGCGCTGAAGCGTTTTTCGAGCTGATGCATGTCGACTTCGATCAGCACGACTTCCGCATCCTGCAGCGCTTCCGCGGTGCTGTCGCAAATACGCTCGATGGCGGCGAAGCCGGTTTTTTTCGAGATGAGATGCTGTGCGTCACCCTCGACCGTGAAGCCGCCCGCCTTCATGATGGCCGGTAGCTGCTCGCGCTGGTCTTCAAATACGGTGAAGCGCACCTGATGACCGCACAGCGTGAGGTCGGCTGCGCAGACGGCGCCGATGGCGCGCGGAGTGTTGCCGATGACTGCGACTCTGGACATGGTTGCGTCTGCTTTTTCGAAGGGGTCAGGGGTTTTCTTTATAGATCGCGTCGACGGCCGAGAGCACGCGGACCGGCTGGTCCCACGCCGGATACTTCGCCTTGAATTCCTCGACGAGCAGTTTGCCGGTGGCCGCAGCGGTTTTGCCTTCGCGCTTGAGCGCCAGCGTGCGCGCCTGCAGCGCGCTCAACAACTCGCGATTGGCGCCGATGATAGCGCCATCCGCGAGGTCGCCATGGGAGCCGATCACGTGCGCGGGCTTCAGACGGTCAAGCGCTTCAAGGCTGGCGAGCCACGAGCGCATGCTCGACTGTGGCATCGCAAACGCGGGGAAGATGTCTTTCATCGCGAGATCGCCGGGGAACAGCACATTGTCGCCTTCGACGTAAAACGCGGTGTCGCCGAGCGTATGCGCCGGCCCCACATACATCAGGCGCACACGCACGCCGCCGAGGTCGACCGTTTTTTCCTTGTCGAAAATCTCGTCGGCTTTGCGGAACGATACGCCCTTCAGAATCTCCGCCCGTTCAGGCGAGCGTTTGGCGAAGATGTTGACCCACTGCATGCCGGATTCGTCGATGTCCTTCTGCTCGGCCGCGGCGCGGATGATCTTCGCGTTGGGGAACGCCAGTTCGCCGGTAGTGTGCTCGGGATGCAGATGGGTGGTGACGAGGTAAACATCCGTGTTCTTGCTGACCTTCGCCATTTCACGCGCGACTGCTTCTCCGCTGAGCCGCCCCATGCCGGGATCGACGATCATGGTGGCCTTGCTGCCGACGATGATGCCGACGTTCGGCACCCCCGGCACGGATTCGCTGGGAATGGCGTAAACGTGGGGCGAGACCTTGACCGTGATGCCTTCCTTTACCACCGGCCACTCTTTGTCACCCTTCGGCGACCGCGTCGTGTTGAAGACTTGTGCTGCGGCCGTAGTGCCAAGCGCGGCAAGCAATGCGAATATCGCTAGTCGAAGCATGTGATTCATGACTGTTCCCCCTTTTATTTGTGCGCGTTTATTGTGCCACCTTCAGCACTTCGGCAACCCAGTCCGCCATGTAAGCCATGCCGATCGTGACGTTGTCGACCTGGCAGTGATGGTAGCCGCCTTCTTCGCGTTTGAAGATTTTCATGTGCTTGTTGGCCGAGCCGCAGGCGTTGATCATGTTCTCGGCGTGCTCGAACGGCGCCTGCTGGTCGCCTTCACCGTGCACCAGCAGGTACGGGCACTGCATTTTCTGGATCACGCCGTCGAGCTTGAAGCCTTCGAGTTTCTTGAAGGCTTCTTCCTTGGTCTTGACGCCGAACACCCACAGCAGGTGCTGCCAGGGTACCGACAGCGACAGCACTTCGCCGCGTTCGATGCGCTCGAGCCGGATTTTCCACTTGGTGTGGTAGTCCCACTCCGGGCCCCAGGAAATGCAGCAGGCGAAGCGGTTGTCCATCGACGCCGCGCGCGGCGCGTAATAACCGCCGAGTGAGAGTGCCATGATGCCGATGTGTTTGGGGTCGAACTCGGCACGTGCAGCGAGAAAATCATAAGCCGCGCCGGCGTGGCGCTCGGTTTCGTGATGCAGCATCAGATTGCGGAAGCGGATTGCCTCACCGTTGCCGGGGCCGTCGAGCAGCAGCACCGAGATGCCGCGTTTGACCATTTCCGGAATGCCGCGGAAGTACTGGATTTCTTTCGTCACATCGAAGCCGTCGAGGAACAGCATGACCGGGCCTTTTTTGCCTGGCTGCTGGTCGGCGTGCACGATGATGCCCGGCAGGCTGGTTCCTTCATAAGGAATTTCGACGTGTTCGAGGCGCAGCGCCTTGTTCAGTTCCGCGCCCTTGCGGAAGGCGTCGACGCCGCGCTTGTAAGCGGCCTGGGTTTCGGCGGTCTTCGGCTGCGAAAAGCGTTCGCCGACATGATAGTAGTGCGCGGCGCGCATCAGGTAGGACGCGGCGGTGATGTTGTGGCCCTTGGCTGCTTCGGCGTGGCCGATGTTCTCGATGCGTTCGGCTTCGCCCGCCCATTCGTTGAACCACGCGATGTCGTCGCCGACGTGGTTTTTCAATCTGAGGCCGATGCGGTTGATCTCGTCGATTTCGGCACCGCCCCAGGGCGCGCCGCCGAGCGCGATCAGCACACCGTGCGACCAGCGGTAGTTGTCGGGAAAATAGCTGTAGGCAAGCTCGCCGTCAGGCAGCTTCGAACTGGGCATTACGGTCTCCTGGTTTAAACAATGGCGCCGCGATTACAAACGCGGAATGCCAGAGTCGATGATGATCTTGCGGAATTTTTCGACGTCGCGTTTGACGATGGCGCGGAATTCCTCCGGCGTGTTGCCCACCGCCTGTAAGCCGAGCGCGCGCAGGCGATCGCGGACCTCGGCGGTTTGCAGCGCGGCGACCACGGCCTTGTGCACGGCGCGCACGATCGGATCAGGTGTTTTGGCCGGCAGGAACAGTCCGGTCCAATACTGGATGTCGTAACCGGTCACGCCCTGTTCGGCAAGCGTCGGCACATCGGGCAGTACCGGCGAGCGCGTCGAACTGGTGATGCCGTACGCCTTCATGCGTCCGGTCTGCAAATGGTTTTGCGTCGCCAGCGGCGTCAGCATCGAGATCGACGCTTCCCCGGACACGACCGCGAGTTCCGACGGCGCGCTGCCTTTGTACTGGATGTTGGTCATCTTGATGCCGAGCTGTTTCCACAGTGCGTCACCGGCAAGTTCACCGGTGGCGCCCGGAATCGCGATATTGAGCCCGCCGGGGCGCGTTTTTGCGTAGGTGGCCAGTTCCTGAATCGTGGTGCCCGGCAGTTTGGCGTTGGCGGCGACCACCATGCCGGTGGTCGATAACTGCGAGACCGGAATAAAATCGGTCACCGCGTCGTATGGCAGCGATTTGTAGAGCGTGGCATTTACCGCGTGCGTGCCGCTGTTGCCGATGGCGAAGGTGTGGCCGTCGGGCAGTGCCTTGGCGGCGATTTCCATGCCAACGATCGCATTGTTGCTCGGCCGGTTGTCGACGATGATGGAAACGCCGAGTACTTCCGACATCTTCGGCACGATCAGGCGCGCCTGTACATCCGACGGTCCGGCCGGTGCAGAGCCGACAATCATGCGCACCGGGCGGCTGAACGGCGATTGCGCGCAAGCGGTTGCAGAAATGCAGGTCGCAGCAGCAAGTGCCGCGGCAATGTGTAGTCGTTTGTTCATGCCTCTCCTCAGAGCGCCCAGTATATTCCAAGTGCCGCGCTTTGCGGCGCAAG
Organism: Betaproteobacteria bacterium; assembly: GCA_025356695.1. Next base: position 8,000 of record JANXSE010000246.1, on the reverse strand, counting down.
GCCTGCCTGCCGGATATTTGATCTGGAACACATTATTTCGGTCGAGTATTGCCTAGCATGAGACATGCCTGCCAAATTACGTCAGCCGGTTGTGGTATCCGATGCGCGACGCCTTGCCGCGTTGCGCCGTCGTTTGCGCGCCGTCGTCGATGCGATCCACCGCGAGGCGGTGGCGCGGCGCCGTCATATCAACACCGCCCTGCCCGAGCAGCGGCACAGCGCGGTGAACCTCGCGCATTACCTCGGCCTGCGCAAACAGAAAGTGCGGCAGCTGCAGCTCGGTCTCGCCGCACTCGGGCTGTCGTCGCTCGGCCGTTCCGAAGGCCATGTGCGCGACACGCTGGTGCGTCTGGCCGGCTGGCTCGATTTGCCGCATCTGGGCGGCCGCGGACGCAGCGCGCACGAAGAGCTCAACAAGAGCGCGGCCGAGGCGACGCTGCACGACAACACGCGCCTGCTGTTCGGGCCGCATCCGGCCGACCGTCACGTCTACATCATGGTGACCGCACCCGATGCCGCCGAGGTCACCACGGCGTGGGCGGACAAGGTGCTGCGCGCCGGCGCCAACATCCTGCGCATCAACGCCGCGCACGAATCGCCCGCGGCGTGGCGCAGCGTGATCGACGTCGTGCGCGCGCGCGCGGCGGCGCGCGGCAAAAGCCTCAAGGTGTTTGTCGATCTGCCGGGGCCGAAGCTGCGCGCCGAGATCCGCCGCACGCAGGCGACGGTGTTGCACTTTGCGCGCCGCAAGGACCACCTCGGTAAAAGCATTGTCGCGACGAGCGTGACGCTGGTGCCGCGGTTTGTCGCCGCACCGCAGGTGCCGCTGCCGCCCGAATGGTTCGGCCGTCTGCGTGTGGGCGACCATCTGCGTTTGCGCGACGCCGGCGGGCGGGTGCGCGAACTGGTGATCGTTGCCGCCTCGCCGCAGGAGGCGCGCGCCGAATGCGCGCAGTCGCTCTACCTCACGGCGGGGCTGGCGGTCGAATGGCGGCGCGGCCGGCGCTGGCTGGAACGCGGTTGCATCGGCGCCATCCCGCGCGAACCCTGCGACGTCCTGCTCGACCGCGGCGGCCGCTTCATCCTCAACGAAAGCGGGCGCGCGACTGCGGCCGAAAAGCTGCCGGTGCTGCGTTGTCCGGAGGTCGGCGTGCTGGCACAGGTCAAGCGCGGCGAGCGTGTGGTGCTCGACGACGGCCGTATTGTTGCAGTCGCCGAATCGTCGGGCACGCAGGGTCTGGTCTGTCGCGTCACGCAGACGGCGAAGTCGCCGGCGCGACTGCGTTCGGGCAAGGGGCTGGCCTTCCCTGACAGTCACGTCAGCCTGCCGGCACTCGGGCCCGAGGACGAGGCGGCGCTCCGGTTCGCGCTCGCGCATGCGGATGGCGTCGATGTGTCGTTCGTCAATTCGCGGCGCGATGTCGATCGCATTGTCAGGCGCCTGCATGCCGACGCGGCACTCGGCTTCGGTCTGGTGCTGAAACTCGAAACGCAGGGCGCGATCCGCAACTTGCCCGATATTCTCTTCGCGGTGCTGCGTTACCGGCCGGCGGGGCTGATGATCGCGCGCGGCGATCTTGCCGTCGAGGCGAGCTTCGAGCAGCTGGCCGAGCTGCAGGAGGAAATCCTCGGTTTCGGCGAGGCCTGCCACCTGCCGGTGATCTGGGCGACACAGGTGCTCGACAGCCTGGCGCATACCGGCGTGCCGACGCGCGCCGAAATGACTGATGCGGCGATGTCGATGCGCGCCGAGTGCGTAATGCTGAACAAGGGGCCGTTCGTCGCCGAGGCAACACGCATGCTGGTCAGGGTCATCCGCGACATGGAGCCGCGACAGTACAAAAAACGCGCGCTGTTCTCGAAACTATCCTAAGAGCTGCCACTCGCATCCGCATGCCGTGCGGGCGGTGGAGCATTGAGCGGGTGTTTTGCCGCACCCCCGATCGAAAAAAATATCGTGGTGCCCTGGCCCACCGCGCTTTCAACCCAGATATCGCCACCATGGCGCTGGATGATTTTCTTGCATGTCGCCAGACCGATACCAGTGCCTTCAAACTCGTTGGTCTGGTGCAGGCGTTGAAACGGCGCAAACAGTTTTTTCGCATACCGCATGTCAAATCCCGCGCCGTTGTCGCTGACGCGATAGACGGTCAGCCCGTCGCGCTCGTCACGGCAAAAACCGATTTTCGGCGCAGCTGTGTACGCCGTGAACTTCCATGCATTGCCGATCAGATTTTCGAGAACAACGCGGAGCAGCGCCGGGTCGCCGTTGGCATTCATGCCGGGCTGGATTGTGATCTGCACACTGCGATCCGGATGTGTTTCGACCAGTGACGCGGCAACGCCGGTAGCCATTTCGCTGAGGTTGAGGTTTTGCCATCGAATTTCCTGCCGTGACAGCCGCGCCATATTGAGCAGGTCGTCGATCAGGCGGCCCATCCGTTCGCTGCCCGCAACAACCCGCTTCAAATATTTGACCGACGTCGGCGCAAGCGCACCTTCGCTGGCCTGCAGAACCATTGTGCTGTACCCGTTCATCGCCCGTACCGGCGCCCTCATGTCGTGTGCGATGGTGTAGCTGAATTCACTCAGTTCGCGGTTGGCTTCTTCAAGCTCGGCGGTGCGTTCGGCAACGCGCATTTCCAGTTCGACATTCATGCGTGCGAGACTGGCCTCGGCGCGACTGCGTTCGATCAGGCGCGCCAGCTGGCTGGCAACGCTGTTGATCACATCGAGCAGCATGTCGTCGGGCGCGCGCGTCTCGCCGGCGAAGAACTCGAGAAATCCCGCAATTTCGTCGCCGACAAAAACGGGCAGGATAAATCCGGAATGCAAGTCGAACGCCTTGAGCGTGTCGACGCGTCCCAGATTGCCGGGTCGCGCAAAGTCCTCGATCCAGACCGCTTTTCGTTCGCGGATCGCACGGGCGACGAACTGCCCCTCCGGCCTGTTGTAATTACGCGCATCCGAAAACCGCATGAATTCTGCAAAACGTAGTTTGTCTTCACAATGCCAGAGCGAGGTCAGCGCAGTTCCTCTGGATTGGCCCGGCGCAAACAGGACAAAATGACCGATATTCCAGTTGCCATAGGCGCAAATGCGCTCGAGGCAGGCTTGCAGCGCGGTCTCCGCGGTCGTCGCCTCGTTGGTTGCGCGCGCCAGAGACTCCAGCAGCCGCATCAGTGCGGCCTTGCGCACGCGCTCGGTGATATCGCGGAAGTTCAGCGCGACACCCACCATCACGCCGTGTTTGTCATGGATCGGCGACTGGCTCATTGAAACGTCGATGCGCCGTCCGTCCTTGGTCAGACGTTTTGTTTCGAGATCAATCACCGCACGGCCCTGCGCCAGCAGCGCCCGGCTTGAACGCGACTCGGCCTCGAATTCCGGAGGGATCAGTCTGGAAACGCTTTGACCGATGATTTCTTCCGCGCTGTAGCCGAAGAGGCGCTCGGCCGCGCGGTTCCATGACAATATTTTCCGCTCGAGGTTGCGGCTGAATATGGCGTCGTTCGAGCCGTCGACGATGGCCGCGAGATAGCTGCGTGTCTCTTCCGCCTGCCGGCGTGCGGAAATGTCCTCGATTACCGCAATGAAATATTCCGGATTTCCGGCGCGGCTGCGCACCAGCGACAAACTGCGATTGACCCACAACAGCGTGCCGTCCTTGCGGATCAATTGTTGCTCGCTGGAGGACGTTGTAACCGTATTCGCGATCAATTGCGCCTGCTCCGTTTCGTGCGCCTGCCTCTCCGTCGCCGGCATCAGCAGTCGCGAGTCACTGCCGATCAATTCGTTTTTGGTATAACCGAGCATATTGCAGAACCGGTCGTTCGCCATCAGAAAGCGGAAATTGACCGTATCTACATGCGCAAGGCCGACCGCTGCCTACTCGAACGTGTTGCGCAGGATTTCCTCGTTCGTTCTCAGCGATTCTTCGGTGCGCCACAGACGATGCAGCAGGCCGGTCAACAGGCCGAGAAGGAGAAGGCCGCCAATGCCGACCCCCAGCGCACGTGCGCGCCAGGCAGCCAGAATATCGTCATGCGCCATGCCGACCGAGGTAAAGAACGGGTAGGGATCCAGCGCGTGGTAACTGTAAATGCGTACGATGCCGTCTGCCGATGAAGAAATTGTTATCGTCGCGGTCCGCGTGCCGTTACGCAATGCGGCGCGTGTGGGACTGTCTGGCGCCAGCGCCGCATTGGCCTTCCCGTTGCCCGGCGGCCAGCGCACGATCCGCGTGAAATCGTCACTGCGGTAAATGGCGACGGTGCCCTGGGTGCCGATATCCAGCGATTGAAATATCTTCTGCAAATAATCGAGTTCGATGGTGGCAGACACAATACCGAGGAACACGCCATGCTCGTCCGTCAGTGCGCGGGCGACGGGCATGCTTGGCCGGCCGGTGGTGCGCGAGGCGAGGTTTCCGGAAAATACCAGACCGGCATGCGGATTGTTGCGCAAGCGGAGGAAGTATTCGCGGTCGGAAATATTCGTGCGCGGAGTGGCGTCGCCGTCGGCAGAGTAAAGCCGGTTGCCATTGGCATCGTATATCCGGAAACCGGCCAGCTCCGGAAAATTGAGCATGCCGATCTTCAGTTCCGCGTTCAGTGTCTTCGCATAGCGCGGCACGGCATGCGGGTTCATCGCCGCCGATGGAATCCCATGCGCCTGGTCCTGCAATTCGGCGTCGATGCGCCGCAGCGTGGCGTCCAGCCGTGTTTCTATGATTGCGGCGTAATTGCGCGTGGTGGTCTCGGCCGCGCGGATTTCATTCTCGCGGCCCGACCAGATCAGATACGCGAGTAATGACATCACCACCAACGCAGCAATGCCCAATGCGGCCAGAAGCCTGATGCGCTGCCGGCCGCTGATGACGCGGATTTGTCCTGGTCTCATGGTGTGTAAACAGATTGCATCGGTAAAGCTGCGTTTCCCGTAACGTAGATACAGGAATTAACGGCACGCTTTGGTTATCTTAGGCGTATCGGGTGTCGCGACCAGCCGTGAGTCTGCGCAATATTTGACACAGATCAAGAGGCGCGATGGGTACGTGTTGCCGCGACCCGAAATGAATTCAATCTCATCTCACGTTATCGGCAGAATCCGGCACAACTTGAGGCGGCAAGGCGCGCCGATGCGCACGTTGCCGCCGGAACCGTCCTTGCAGGCGCCGTCATTGCTATTTGAACAGTCGCCAGTATTCAAGGTCGAGCAGGCTGCCGCTGGCACCAACCAGGGCGATGAACGTGAACGCCATGCCGCAGATGCGGAACCGGATATTTTCGGCAACCTGGCTGACGCCCCAGGCGTGCAATAGGCGGCCGAGCAGCAAAAGACCGGTCAGTGCATGGATCAGCCAGTGACTGCCGCCAGAAGCTTCCATCAGGTAGAGAATGATCAGCGTGATCGGCACGTACTCGGCGAAATTGGCATGCGCGCGTGTCGCGCGCAGCAGCTCCGGATGGCCGCCATCACCGACGCCGACGTGCAGCTTCCGGCGCAGGCGTATGGTGCGTAAACTGAGGACAAAAAACAGCAGGCCGAACAGCGGGGCGTAGAGGGCGATGATGTGCATGGTCTTGACCTCACAGTCAGGTGAAACAGCTCAAAGATACATTTGACGCAAGTTATCGTATTTTTTGCGAGGCGGGCGCTGCCGCAAAATAAATGTTATTTCAATTTCCGCTGACGCCAAAATTGCGTTTTGAAAGTGTATAGCGGACGCGACGAAATGCAACACGGCGTTTCACGCACCCGGAATACGCCGCGCTCCTTCCGGATCTACGGGTTTCCCGGTTTCGCCGTGCGCCATGCGGGAGTATCCTGCGGAACTTGAACGGCAGGAGTCACGGGGTTTTCATGAAATATGAACTGTATTACTGGTCGCACATTCAGGGCCGCGGCGAATTTGTGCGCTTCGCGCTCGAACAGGCTGGTGCCGATTACATCGACATCGCCCGCGAACCCGAAGCCAAAAGCATGGGCGTGGCGGCGATCCGCCGTCTGCTCGCCGATGAAACACTGGCAACGCCGCCCTATGCGCCGCCGGTGTTGCGCGCGGGCAAACAGCTGATTGCGCAGACGGCGAACATTCTGCTGTTTCTCGGCGCGCGCCACGGCCTTGCGCCAAAGGACGAGGCGGGCCGCTTGTGGACGCACCAGTTGCAACTGACGGTGACCGATTTCGTCGTGCATATCCACGACACGCACCATCCGATCGCCGGCAGCCTTTATTTTGAAGAGCAACTGCCGGAGGCGAAACGTCGCGCGGAAAAATTCCACGCCGAGCGGCTGCCGAAGTTCCTCGATTATTTCGAGCGCGTGCTGCGCAGCAATCCGCACGGCGGCAAACACATGGTCGGCGCGCGGCTGTCGTACGTCGATCTGTCGATGTTTCAATTGATCACGGGCTTGCGTTATGCGTTTCCACGCGCGATGGCGAAACTGGAGCCGTCGCTGCCGCTGCTGGTGGCCCTGAGCGCGCAGGTGGCGAAGCTGCCGCGCATCAAAGCCTATTTGAAATCGAAGCGGCGCCTGCCGTTCAACCAGTTGGGCATTTTCCGGCGTTATCCCGAACTCGATCTGCAGCCGGCGCGCAAAAAAGCGACAACCGGAACCAGACAAAAAGCGAAAAATAAATGAGCGGTGTGAAAACGCTGCGCTGGTTCGGTTTCGCCTGTGCCGTCGCCAGTACCTGCGCGCATGCAGAAACCTGGCCGTCGAAACCAATCCGTCTGATCTCGCCCTTTGTGCCGGGCGGCGGCGCCTCGCTGGTGGCGCGCCTCGTCGCGCCCGATCTGACCGAGGCGCTCGGGCAGTCCATTGTGGTGGACAACCGCGGCGGCGGTGGTGGTGTCATCGGTTCCGAAATTGCCGCGCGCTCGCGCCCCGACGGTTACACCTTCGTCATGGGCACTGCGAGCAATATTGTGGTGCGCCCGCTGGTTGATAAGGTGCCCTTCGATCCCGTCAAGGATTTCACCGCGATCATTCATACCACCACGGTGCCGCTGGTGCTGTGCGTGCATCCGTCGGTGGCGGCCAGGTCGGTGAAGGAATTCATCGCGCTCGGCCGTTCAAAAGAGGCGAAGCTCAATTTCGCGTCATCGGGTGAGGGCACCATCAGCCATCTCGCCGGCGAGTTGTTCAAGATGTCGTCAGGCGTGATGATGTCGCATGTGCCGTACAAGGGCGGCGGCCAGGCCATCATCGACGTCATCGCCGGCCATGTGCAGCTGGGCTTCATCAACATTCTCGAAGCCTCGTCGCAGATCAAATCGGAACGCCTGCGCGCGCTGGCGGTAACCACTGCCGAGCGTTCGCCGATTCTGCCCAATGTGCCGACGGTCGGCGAATCGGGCCTCGCCGGTTATGAAGTCACGCAGTGGAGCGGCATGCTGGCGCCGGCCGGCACACCGCCTGCGATCATTGCGCGCATGAACGCGGAGATCGACAAAATTCTGCACAAACCGCTGACGCGCGAACGTCTCGCCGCCGACGGTGCGCAGCCCGGCGGCGGTTCGCCGGAAAAATTCGCCGCCTTTATTAAGGCCGATATCGAGAAGTGGACGAAGGTGGTGAAAGCGGCGGGCTTGGCGAAAAAATAGAAACACCCCGCACCTCAATCCTCTCCTTCAAGGGGAGGCCGGGATAGGGCGGGGAAGGCGCAATGTTTTTCTCCTTCCCCCCTCGAGGGGGAAGGCGGGGATGGGGGGGCGGTTTTCAACGGCCTCGCCGCTGCAAAATAACAAAAGGACCGCAATGGATTTCCACCTGACCGAAGAACAACGCGCCTGGCAGACCGTCGCGCGCAAATTCGCCGACGAAGAAATCAGAAAAATTTCAGTCAGCCGCGACGCTATCGCCGATCCGCGCGCGACCTTCGACTGGGAAATCATCCGCAAAGGCTCGCAACTCGGCCTGCGCACGCTCGGCGTGCCAAAAGAGTGGGGCGGCCCCGGCGTCGATTTCACGACGCAGGCGATTGTGATGGC
>JANXSE010000220.1 GCA_025356695.1 Betaproteobacteria bacterium | reverse complement strand
GGCGAACTCTCCCTCCCCGCGGTCATCGACCGCACGCTCGCGGTCTATCGCGAAGTCCTGCCCGCCTGACGCCGCCGGCATCGACGGAGTGCGCGCGGCGCGATGGTATCATCGCGCCTTTAGCCGCGACCTCTGCCATCGATGCCTGCGTTCTTGTCCACCGTCGCAATTCCACCGCTGCTCGCACTGCTCGTCGCCGCGCTCGTTATCAACGTGCTGCTGCGCAGCCGTGCGGCGGCGCTGGTGCTCGACCATCCCAATCAACGTTCGCTACACGCGACGCCGAAGCCGCGCATCGGCGGTCTCGGCATCCTTGCCGGTATCTGTGCCGCCGGCATTTATGGCGGTGCCGTGATCGATACGCGCGTGCTGATCGCGCTGGTGCTGCTGATTGCGATCTCGCTGTTCGATGACATGCGCAGCATCCCCGTGGTCTGGCGCATGCTCGCCCATCTCGCCGCCGCCGCTCTCGCCACTGCGGTCTTCGTGTCCGACACGCACGGCCTGTGGGCCGCGCTGGCGGCAACGCTGGCGATCGCGTGGATGACCAACCTCTATAACTTCATGGACGGCTCCGACGGTCTCGCCGGCGTCATGACGGCGTTTGGATTCGGCAGCTACGGCGTTGCCGCGTTGTGCGCCAACGACGTTTACTTCGCAATGCTCAATCTGTCGGTGGCGACCGCTGCGGCCGGATTCCTCATTTACAACCTTCCTCCGGCGCGCGTGTTCATGGGCGACGCCGGCGCGATTCCGCTCGGCTTTCTGGCGGCGATCAGCGCGATTGCCGGCTGGCAGCGCGGCGACTGGCCGCTGTGGTTCGGCGCGGTGGTGTTCTCGCCATTCATCGTCGATGCAACGCTGACGCTGTTGCGGCGGCTCGCGCGCGGCGCCCTCGTGTGGCAGGCGCACCGCGAACACTATTACCAACGGTTGGTACAGGCCGGTTGGGGCCATCGCAGAACTCTGCTTGCCGAATGCGCCCTGATGACGACAGTATCCGCACTCGCGCTCGCCGGAGTTCGCGGCGATGCAACCTTGCGGACCGGCGTGCTGTTGACAATCGCAGTCATCTACGTTTTGCTGATCGCGACAGTCGAGCGCAGGCTCGGGACCGCGGAGACGCAGCATGCTTAAGATGAATCCGCGCGCTGCACTCGCCTTCGCGCACGATATCGCTGCGGCGATATTTGCATGGTCGGGCGCGTTTCTGCTGCGCTTTGAGTTTGACATCCCGCAACCGCATTTTTTGACCATGCTTGAAACCATGTTGTGGGTCGCTCCACTGCAGGCGGCCGTGTTCTGGCACTTCGGTCTATACCGCGGCATCTGGCGCTACGCGAGCCTGCCCGATCTGAAGCGCATCTTGATAGCCATTGGCATCACGGCGCTAGCAATTCCAGCCGCCGCCGTCATGTTGCAATTACCGGTGCCGCGTACAGTGTTCGTGTTCGACCCTGGCCTACTGTTGGTGTTCATGAGTGGCAGCCGCATCGCCTACCGCATGTGGAAGGAACGCACGCTGAGTTCGATCACCGACAGCGAGCGTGAACCGGTGGTCGTGATCGGCGCCGACGATGCCGCGGCCAACCTGCTCAAGGAACTTGCGCGCAGCGCGCAATGGCGCGTTGCCGGCGTGTTCGACGACGACGCGGCAAAAATCGGCCGCCAGTTGCAGGGCGTCACCGTGATTGCAGCGTTGAACGAACTGCCACGCCACCTCGACCGGCTTGGTGCGCACCACGCGATCATCGCCATGCCGGCGGCAACGCACACGGCGCGCCGCCGGGCCGTCAGCATTTGCCGCGATGCCGGTCTCAAAGTCATGACTGTCCCTTCGTACGATGACCTGGTCAGCGGCAACGTCACCGTTTCGCAAATCCGCCACGTCGAACTCGACGATCTGCTCGGCCGCGATCCCGTGGTACTCGATACCCACGGACTCAAGGACTGGATCGAAGACCGCACGATCATGATCACCGGTGCCGGCGGCTCGATCGGATCAGAGCTGTGCCGTCAGGTCGCGCGTTTCAAGCCGCGCCGCTTGGTGCTGTTCGAACTCAGCGAATTCGCGCTGTATGGCGTCGAGCAGGAGTTCCAGCGCATGCAGCCGGCGATACCCGTCGTCTGCGCAATCGGCGACGTCAAGGACGCCGCACGCGTCGAGCAGGTGGTCACCGCTTACCGGCCGTCGGTGATATTCCACGCCGCTGCTTACAAGCACGTGCCGCTGATGGAAACCGACAATGCCTGGCAGGCGGTGCGCAACAACGTCACCGGCACCCATGTCGTCGCCGGCACCGCGGTGCGAAACGGCGTCGATAAATTCGTGCTGATCTCGACCGACAAGGCCGTCAATCCTACCAACGTAATGGGTGCCAGCAAACGCCTTGCCGAACTGGTCTGCCAGGGTTTGCAGCCGGCGACCGGCACGCGTTTCGTCATGGTACGCTTCGGAAACGTGCTCGGCAGCACCGGCAGCGTGATTCCGAAATTCCGCGAACAGATTGCCGCCGGCGGCCCGGTCACCGTAACCCACCCGGAAATCCGGCGCTTCTTCATGTCAATTCCGGAGGCCGCGCAGCTCGTGATGCAAGCCGGATTGATGGGCAAGGGTGGTGAAATTTTCGTGCTTGATATGGGCGAACCAGTGGTGATCGCTGACCTCGCACGCGATCTGATCCGCCTATCCGGATTCAGCGAGGCCGAAATCAAGATCGTCTACACCGGCCTGCGGCCCGGCGAAAAACTCTACGAAGAGTTGCTTGCCGACAATGAGGCATCCCTATCGACGCCGCATCCGAAGCTGCGCATCGCGCAGGCGACGCAGGAGAACGGCGAATGGCTGACGCAACTGCTCGACTGGCTAAACGCACCGCAACCACGTAGCGACGACGAAGTGCGCGGCGAGCTCGCGCGCTGGGCGCCTGAATATCGTAATTCCTGATCGACCGGTTCGCGCTACGCGCGCGCGAATCCCGTAGAATGACGTGGTTTGTACAATGCTATGCGCCTCGACCAACTATCCAGCCAGTCCACGCGAGCGGCAACTTGGTGCGCGATCGCGCTCGGCTTCACGATGCCGGTCTCGGTTGCGCTCGACAACATCTTGCTTGCCGCCGTTCTTCTGCTGTGGCTAGGCGGTGCCGCGTTCCGCGAAAAATTCGCCGTACTCGGTGGGCACCGCGTCGCGCAGGCTGCGCTCAGCCTGTTCGCGCTGCTGGCCGCCGGCGTGCTGTGGAGCGAACAGGCTTCCGAAGGCGTGCGCATGCTCGGCAAGTACGCCGACCTCGCGTTCGTGCCGGTTTTTGTCACACTATTTTGCGCTGAACGTGAGCGGCGCCGTGCCGGCGCTTTTCTGATTGCGGCGCTGTTGCTCACACTGGTGCTGTCCTATCTGACGTGGGCAGGGCTCGCGCCTGCGGGCACAGTCGTTGGCAACGCACACGAACCCGAGGTCTTCAAGAAATACCTGACGCAGAGCATACTGATGGCCTGCGCAGCCTATTTGTTCGCGCTGCTCGCGCGCGAGGCGGCAACGCCACGCGCCCGACTCCTGTGGGGGGGGCTGGCCGCGCTCGCCACGATCAACGTGACGCTAATGCTGTCGGGGCGTAGCGGCCAGATTGCGCTCGCGATGCTGGCACTGTTGTTCGCGTTTTCGGTATGGCGCACGAAAGGCCTCGCACTGGTTACGGGCACGTTGATCATAATTGCGTCCATCGTCGTTCTCGGCTATGCGCCGGAGAACGGCCGCCTTAACACGGTGATTAAGGATTTCAAGGCCTGGCAACTGGGCCAGGCGTCAAACACATCCACCGGCCAGCGACTTGATTATGCGTTAAACAGCGCGGCGATCGTGCGCGCGCATCCGCTGGCGGGTATTGGCACCGGTGGATTCGCCGACGCCTACGCCAGACAGGTCAGCGGCACCAGCCTTGTGCCGACCGTCAATCCGCACAACGAGTACTTGAACATCGCTGTCCAGCTCGGCTCGGTCGGGCTGTTTGCACTGCTCCTGCTGTTCTATCTCGCGTGGCGTCACGCCGGTAAACTGCCAACCGCTCTGGAACGCGATCTGGCACGGGGATTAGTCGTCACCTTCACCGTCGGTTGCGCATTCAACTCGATGTTGATGGACCACGTCGAGGGTTTGTTTTTCGCGTGGAGTATCGGCGTGTTGTTCGGCGGTTACAGCACCTCACGCCACGAAGCGGGATTGGAGGCCCGATGAGTCTTTCGGTCATAGTCATTACGAAGAACGAGGCCGCCGAGATCGAACGTTGCCTGTCGTCCGTGGCCTGGGCCGACGAAATCATCGTCTGCGACACCGCGAGCAGCGATGGCACCGCGGAAATTGCGCGCCGCCTTGGCGCAAAAGTCGAAAGCACCACCGACTGGCCCGGCTTCGGGCCGCAGAAAAACCGCGCGCTCGCACTCGCCACCGGTGACTGGGTGCTGTCGATCGACGCCGACGAATGGGTGACGCCGGAATTGCACGCCGAAATCGAACGGGCGATCGCCGCCGTCGATCGGCTGCCGGCCTACCGCATGCCGCGCTTATCGAGTTATTGCGGGCGCATCATGCGTCATTCCGGCTGGTGGCCTGACCATGTCACGCGCCTGTTTCAGCGCGGCGCGGCGCGCTTCTCCGATGATCTGGTGCACGAACGGCTGATTGTCGACGGTGTGACCGGTTCGCTGCGCCAGCCGTTGCAACACGAAGCGATCCGCGACCTCGATGATGCACTGGCGAAAATGAGCACTTATTCGACTGCGGGTGCGCAGATGATGCATGCGCGCGGCAAATCCGCTTCGCTGGCCGGCGCCGTGTTACACGGCGCCTGGACCTTTGTGCGCACCTATGTGCTGCGCGCCGGTTTTCTCGACGGGCGTGAAGGCTTCATGCTCGCCGTCTCCAATGCTGAAGGGGCGTATTACCGCTATCTCAAACTGATGTTGCTGTCCGCGCGCAACAAGTGAAAACCGCGGTTATCGTTACCACCTATAACCGCCCCGATGCGCTGACGGCGGTGCTGGCGGGTTATCAGGCGCAGTCGGTGCAAACCTTCGACTTGCTGATTGCCGATGACGGCTCAAGCGAAGCAACGCGCAAGATTGTCGATGATTTTCGCCAACGCACCAAGCTGCCGGTCAAGCACCTGTGGCATGAAGACCGCGGCTTTCGCGCTGCGGCGATACGCAATCGCGCGCTGTCGGCAAGCGATGCCGACTATATTATTTTCAGCGACGGTGACTGCGTGCCGGCCGGCGATTTCGTCGCCCACCATCAGCAACTGGCCGAACGCGGCTGGTTTGTCGCCGGCAATCGC
>JANXSE010000142.1 GCA_025356695.1 Betaproteobacteria bacterium | reverse complement strand
TGATGCGCCAGGGTGCGATACATGCCCGGCACGCGTCCGCGCGTCTGCCGCAGTTGATCGAAGACGGCCTTCAGTTCAGCCGGTTCGTCGTTCGGTTCCACCATCGGCAGATGCGCCATTACCACCTCCTGTGATCAACCGGCCAGATCCGGCAGTTGCACACCCAAACCCTGCGCCAGCGCTTTCTCATAGGCACGCGCAGCCAGCGCCACGTCTTCGATCGCCACGCCCAGTGATTTGAACAGCGTGATGTCGGTGACGTATTTACGCGCCGCTATCTTGCCGGCGACAATATCACCGAGACTGACGACGCGGTCCCAGCTCATGGTGCCATGCTTGACTGCAATGCCGAGGTCGGTCGATTCATAGCGCACCTGCTCGACGTCGTCGGCAGCGATCATGGCCGCTGCCAGCACCGCGTCGCGGTCGAGTTCGCGCCGGTGTTCATAGTTCGCGCCAATGGCGTTGACATGGGCGCCGCGCCGCAGCCAGCGCCCGAACACCACCGGCTGTTCCGAGGTAGTTGCCGAGACGACGATCTCGCTGTCGCGCACGGCGTGTTCGGCATCGTCGACCGCGGTGGCTTCGACCTTGAACTGCTCAGCAATGTCGCGGCAGAACTTCTCGCAGTTAGCCTTGGTCGGACTGTAAACCTTGACGTGTTTGATCGGCCGCACCGCGCAGATCGCCTCGACCTGCGTGCGCGCCTGGCGTCCGCTACCGACCACGCCCAGCGTCGCCGCCTCCGGATTCGCCATGTATTTGGTGGCGATACCGCTCGCCGCCCCCGTACGCAGCGCGCCCATCGCAAACACCTGCACGATGGCGCAAAGTTCGCCGGTGTCTTCTTTATAAAGACAGAACATGCGACCGGCGTTGCTGCCGAACACCGCCGTGCTCGAAATTTTCACACCGTAATAGCCGCGATAACCCAGCACCGCCGCCGTGATGCGTACGATGCCGCCTTTCACCGGCGCGCGCACGCGCGGCACGTTGTAAACGCCGCCATTGCCTTGCGCACGGAACACTTCCTCGACCGCTGCCAGCGCGTCGGGCATGCCGATGAGGCTGCGTATGCATTTTTCGTCCAGCAATATCGCCATGATGTTCTCAATCAAAAGTGAGCCGCGAGTCTAACAAACTTCAGCGCGACCGGCGTGGCGCCGGCGCGGGCTATCCATTATCATCAAGCGACATTCAGGAGAGGAGCATCCAGTGAATCGCAAGGACATCGGCCTCGCCGTCATCGGCTCGGGCCGCATCGGCACGCTGCGCGCCAAGCTCGCGTCCAAACATCCGTCGGTGAAGTTTCTCGCCGTCTCCGACATCAATATCAACAACGCCAAAAAACTCGCCGAAGCCTGCGGCGCCGATTTTTATTCGGCGAACAACGACGAAGTCATCGCGCGCCCCGAAGTCAACGCCGTTATCGTCTCGACGCCCGAAGGCGAGCACGTCGCCGCCGTGCGCAAGGCGCTCGAACTCGGCAAGCCGGTGATGGTCGAAAAGCCCATCGCGCTGACCTTAAGCGACGCCGACGACATTCTCGCCGCATTGAAAGACCACGGCGGCGAACTGCGCATCGGCTACAGCCGCCGCTACAAGGAATGTTTCCTGCGCGCCAAGGAACAGATGATTCAGGGGCGACTCGGCAAGATCATCGGCGGCACCGCGCGCGTCTACAACTCGCGCGCGCAGGCCTTCAACATTCTCGAGCGCGACAAACACGCGACACCGGTGCTCGACATTCTCACCTACTACGTCGACCTGATCTGCTGGTTCATGGAAGGCGACCGCCCGGTCGAGATCATCGCGCGCGGCAACAAGGAAATCTTCAAGGGCTACGAAGCCGACGACATGACCTGGGCCATCGTCACTTTCGCGTCAGGCGCCATCGTCAACTTCGGCGTCTGTTACGCGCTGCCAACCAATTACCCGACGCAGGGCCAGTCGGACCGCGTCGAGCTCATTGGCGTCGATGGCTGCATGATCATCGACGACGATCATCTCAACCAGATCATCTACAGCGAAAAAGGCATCCCCGGCACCTACCTTGCCGGCCGTGTCGTGCCGATGGCCTTCCTCGGCAGCAACACTGGCGGCGAATGGGCGGTCGGAGATTTCTGGGGCCCGATCGCCAACGAAACCCGCGCCTGGCTCGACCACCTCGTCACCGGCGCGCCGACGGTGCAGACCACGCCCGAACAGGGGCGCGTCAATCTGGAGACGACGATTGCGGTGGTCAGGGCGGTGGAGAGCGGGAAGCCGGTGAGGTTGCCGCTGGAGACCTGATTGCGCAGGTGTAAGTGGCGCGGCAATTGGACATTGTCATAGTGCGCGGGTAAGGTAGTTCCCACGGCGTATAGATGGGTGCCGCTGGATTAGTTGACAATTTGTCACCTAATCACGGCAACTAATCCGTCAACTAATTAAGTGATTGAAGCGGCGCCAGAGAGAAAACAGTGTCAACCAATAAGTCAACTAATCAGTTGTCAACCAATTCACGTTAGGCCGCAATGATCATCGAAGTTGCACTTGGCGTCGCTCTGGGTCTTTTCATCTTCGCGAACTGGCGTGGGCTCCTTGCATTGAGCACTCTTGTCGGCCTCTTTTTGTTGCTCCTCGTTCTAGCAGGAGTTGTATGCTGGGCCCTCTTCTCAGGCCTGCAAGCGGCCCGAACTCTTCCACCCCTTGTGGAACCCGGCTCTTTCACGTCAATGGTTCTCGGTCTCGGCTTTGGACTATTACTGAACGTACTTCTTGCCTTCGCGCTAAGCACGGTTATCGAGCAACGCCTTGGCCTCCCGCAACGAGAAGCGTTCGCGCTTGGAAGCGCGTTCTATGTGCTTTTCTTAGTCTCGGTCATCGCAACACCCCTGGCAGTTGGGGCGTACTTGGAAACAAAAGTCATAGTAGGGCCACTCTTGCTATTGGTCCTTCTTTTCGCCTGGGTCCTGGCTATTCAGCAGTGCGTCCGCCGGGCACGCAAAGCGCAGCGGCGAGATGCGGCCTAACCCTTCCATCGAGGGGATGCCCAAAAGGCTGCGCCTTTTGTGCGCCCCTCATGTCAAACGTTAGATTTTCAAATGCCAGTTGACCTTTCAGCGCAGTCTCTCGCCGCAGTAGGTGCCGTCGTAGCGGCGCTGGTTGCTGGCGCCTTCTCATTCGTGAATCTGACTCTCAACAAGGAGCAGAAGACATCCGAGTTCCGTCAAGCGTGGATCGACGGGCTAAGAGAAGACCTTGCGACATTCTTCGCTGGAGCGAGAGCCATGGCCAGAGCGACTGAAGAGCAGAGAGAGGCAGTTGCGAAAGGAGCATCAAGCTCCACCTTCGCTATGACAACCGAAAAGATCAGCGACATCCGATACCAGGCCGCAGAAACGCGCTACAGGATCCAACTCCGCCTGAATCCGAAAGAAGCCGAACACAACGAGTTGCTTCGTCTCATACAAGTGGCAATCGCCGAGCAGAACAAGTTCTTCAAGGGCTCTGGCGATATGAACAACACGCTGAAGGCGGCAGACAACGCCGCCGAGTACGCGCCTCAGATTCTGAAAACTGAATGGGAGCGCGTGAAGAGCGGGGAACTCGCGTTTCGACTGGCAAGAAATTGGGTAGCCCCCGCTGCGGTTCTGCTTTCATTGCTATTCGTAGTTCTTGTGCTCGCGGGAAAGATGAAAATCTAACCCTTCCATCGAGGGGATGCACAAAAGGCTGCGCCTTTTGTGCACCCCTCATGTCAAACGTTAGGTGCCACCACGGCCGCGTGCCCACAATGGCCTCTGTTATTCACACATTGGAGACATAAATGCGGATCTTCATCGCTTTGCTAGTTGTACTTGCCATTCAGGGTTGTGCAAATCCGGGCATTGTTCAAATGTCTCCCGACACCTTTGTCCTAAATCGCGTGGATAAGGGCGGCATTTTTGGAAACGCCGCGGCTATGCAGTCAGATGTGATTCGTGAAGCTTACGAATTCGCCGCGAAACAAGGAAAGGTCGCAGTTCCAGTTTCCACACGATCAACGCCTATGGCACCGGGACAATTTGCTACGTTTGAATATCAGTTTCGTGTTGTCGACCGCGACAGCCCCGAGGCCCGGAGGGCAGTCCTCAAGCCGCTCGCAAACGTTGTTATCGAAAATCAAGCGCCGGCTGAAGCACCTCGCGAAAAGGATGTCTACACCGAACTCATAAAGCTCGACGACCTACGAAAGCGTGGTGTCTTAACTGATGCAGAGTTTGAAATACAGAAGAAAAAGTTGCTCAGCGGTAATTGACTTGTTTATGAAAAGCTAGGTCTCAGGCAGCGCGTAGGTTGGGCTGACGCAGGAAGCCCAACACTTCCAGTTGAGGTGTAGCAAGCACTGCGAAACTGGATTGAACAGCGCTCAGGCGACCGGCTTAGAAAAATACAAAAGCCGTTGGGCTTCCTGCGCCAGCCCAACCTACAACTGCACTAAGCCGGTTTGCGCTTCAACAGGAAGGCCTGAATCCCCTCCTGCACCACCTCGCCGCGCTGATTGATCACCTGCAGTTCGCGCTTCATGACGCCGCGCGATGGGTCCTTGGTCTCACGCTTTTCCAGCACCTTGATCTTAGCGTGGATGGTGTCGCCGGCCTTGGTCGGCTTGGTGAACTTGAGGCTGTCGAAGCCGAGGAAAGCGATCAGCGTGTCGTCGTAGAGGTGTAACTGGAATAGCAGGCCGGCGGCGATCGCGTAGATCAGCGGACCGTGCGCGATGCGCGTACCGAACTGGGTCTGCTTGCAGTGTTCTTCGTTGATGTGCAGCGGGTTGAAATCGCCGGAGAGGCAGGCGAAGTTGACGATGTCCGCTTCGGTAACGGTGCGCGCCGGTGAAACGAACTCGGCGTTGATTTCCCATTCTTCCCAGTACATGCCGCGCATTTTGGTTCTCCCTGAATTAACTATCCGTGCGTATGGCACAACGCCATGCGCCCCGCATGCAAGCCCCTTCCCCCTTGACGGGGGAAGGTTGGGATGGGGGTGACAGCGTAACGCGGTGCCTCTTCACCCCCACCCTGGCCCTCCCCCGTCAAGGGGGAGGGAAAATGTGATTCCTAATACAGTCAGTCGGAAATTCCAGTCAGGCGATTAATCCAACTTCTTACTTGATGGCCCCCTGCTCGCGCAGCGCTTTCAATTCCGACTCTGCCATTTTCAGCAGGCTCTTCAGCACGAGATCGGTGTGCTCACCGAGACGCGGCGCGGGTTTCGAAATCGTTTTACCGGCGCCTTCGAACTTGATCGGGTTGCCGGGCAGGCGCACACGGCCGACGTCGGGATGATCGTATTCGACGATCATTTCGCGTTCAGCCACCGGCGGTTCAGCGAAAGCGCCATCGAGATTGTTGACCGGCGCGGCCGGCACGTCGAGCGCGCGCAGCTCTTTCATCCAGTCGGCGGTGGTCTTGCTGCGAAAAATATTTTCGAGCAGCGGCACCAGCGTGCTGCGGTGTTCGACGCGGCCTTCGCTGGTAGCGAAGCGCGCATCGTTGGCGATCGATGCGTCGCCGAGCACGGTGCACAGTTTCTTCCAGAAGATTTCCTGGCGCGTGGCGATGACGAGGTAACCGTCTTTCGTTTGAAAGGCCTGCCACGGCACCGTATATTCGTGCGCCGAACCCGGCGGCAGCGGCAACTCGCCGTTGGTCAGGTACATGGTGCCGATATAAGCCAGCAGATTGAGCATGCAATCGAACATCGACAGCTCGACGCGCTGCGCCTCGCCGGTGCGTTCGCGCGCGAACAGCGCAGCCAGTACCGCCTTGCAGGAAAAAATGCCGCCGCTCATGTCGGCGAGCGGTATGCCGACCCGCACCGGCGGACGGCCGGGTTCGCCGGTGATGCCCATGTGGCCGCTGATGGCCTGAATGATGAGGTCAAGCGCCGGATAATTCTTGTAAGCGCCTTCCATACCGAAACCGGTGACCGAACACTGCACGATGCGCGGATTGATTTTCTTCAGCGTCGGGAAATCGATCTGCAGCCGCTCCAATACGCCGGGGCGGAAATTGTCGAGCACGACATCCGAAATTTTGACGAGGTCGTAAAAAATCTTGCGACCTGCCTCGCTCTTCAGATTGAGCACGACGCTTTGCTTGTTGCGGTTGTAGGTCAGGAACAGGCCGCTGACGCCCTTATACGGCGCCACCGATGGAATGCGGCCGAGGTCGCCTTCCGGCGCTTCGATCTTGATCACCTCGGCACCGAGATCGGACAGCACCTGACAGCCGTAGGTGCCGGCGATGATCTGTCCGAGTTCGAGAATGCGTACGCCGTCGAGCGGATTGGCCATGCCGGTGTTAAAGCCCGAGACCGCGCGCGATGATGTTGCGCTGGATTTCCGAGGTGCCGCCACCGAGCACGGCGAGGCGCGAGTCGCGGAAGAAGCGCTGCATCGGATATTCCATGCAGTAGCCCATGCCACCCAAAATCTGCAGGCCCATGTCGGACACCGCCTTGTAGGTTTCCGCGGTATAGAGCTTCAACACCGCCGCATCGCTGCGAGTGGCCTTGCCCTGCGAAATCAGCCAGGCAAAGCGATAAACCATGGTGCGCGAGATGTCGAGCATGATTTTCATGTCGGCGAGCTTGTGCGACACCGCCTGGAACTTGCCGATCGGCCGACCGAACTGCTTGCGCGTCTTGGCGTGTTCGAGCGCGTATTCGAAGGCTGCACTCGCGGCACCGGTGCGCGCTGCCGACAGGCAGAGGCGTTCGTACCAGAGATAAGAATCGACCGCGTCCCAGCCCTTGTCGAGTTCGCCGAGCATGGCGCTCGCCGGCACCTTGACGTCGGTATAGAACACCTGCGTGGTGCCGATGGCGCGCTGGCCCAGCGTCTTGATCTTGTGCACGTCGATGCCCGGTAATTTGGTGTCGACGAGAAAGTTGGTGATGCCGGTCTGCTGCTTTTCACTCTTGGTGGTGCGCGTCACCAGCAAACAGTAGTCGCTGATGTCCATGCCCGAGGTGTAGAGCTTGCCGCCGTTGATGATGTAGTGGTCGCCGTTTTTTTCCGCGCGCGTGGTCAGCGCCGATGCATCGGAACCGGAGTTTGGTTCGGTCAGACCGAAACACAGCGACAACTCGCCCTTCAGCACCTTCGGCAGGAAAAATTCTTTCTGCTGCTTCGTGCCGTGCAGCATCACCGCGTAACCGCCGTAGGTCAGCGTGCGGAACAGCCACATCGCGAGTTCTTCGAAATGCCGGCCGCCTTCTTCGAGCAGAATGGCGAGATCGATGGCGCTGCCGCCGGTGCCGCCGTATTCCTGCGGAATGATCAGGCCGAACCAGCCGTTTTTGGCGAGTGCGTTATAGGCCTCGCGCGGCGGTGTTGCTTCATCGTCGCAACGTGCGGCGTATTCGGGCGTGCAGACCTCGTCGAGCAGGTCTTTGAGGTGGCCGCGCAGGGTTTCCTGGTCGGGGGTGAATGCGAAATCCATTTTGATTCCTGATCTGATAATTTCAAATATAACCACGAAACTCCTTCCCCCTTGACGGGGGAAGGTCGGGATAGGGGTGACAGCATAACGCTGTTCTTCTTCACCCCCACCCTAGCCCTCCCCCGTCCAGGGGGAGGGAATGTTCCTGCGTGTAGTGTTAATGATCCAGCGCTGCAACCGCCAGCACGCGTTTGGCCCGTTGATACATGGCGTAGTCCACCAACTTACCTTCGATCACGATGGCGGCGGCGCCCGTCTTCAGCGCCGCATCGAATTCTGTGACCACTTTGCTGTAATACGCCACCTGATCGGCCGGCACGGCGTAGGCCTGTTTCACCGGCGCAATCTGTTTCGGATGTATCACCGTGCGGCCGATATAGCCCAGGCGCGCCGAAAGGCGCGAATCCTGGATCAACCCCGCTTCGTCGGACAAGGCGCTAAACACGCCGTCGATCGGGCAGATGTCGGGGCCGGCGGCGCGCGTTTCGAGCAGCACTTTCGAACGCGCATAAAGTAATTCCGTGCCTTCAATCGACCAACTGCAACCCAGATCGGTCTGCAGGTCACCGTCCTGTGCGACGCCGATGCAGGTGCCGCCGACGCGGGCCGAGGCCTTGATCAGGTCATAGCAGCGATGCACGCCGAGCGCGCTCTCGATCTGCAGGATGATTTCGGCGCCCCCCTCTTTCATGCCATGCGATTTTTCATGCTGCGCCATCGCCGTAGCTGTATCGCGCACTTCGTCAACACTTTCAACTTTCGGCAGCAGAATGGCATTGAGGCCCGGCCGCACGATGGCAGCGAGATCGTCGGCCAGCAAACCGGTCTGCGCGCCATTGACGCGCACATAAATCTGCGGGCCGTCGCTTTTGCCGGCTGCGGCAACGCCGTCAATGACCTTGGCCACCAGCGCGCGTGCCTCGGCCTTGCTCGCCAGAGGCACTGAATCCTCGAGATCGAGTATGACCGCATCGGCGCCGCTTTCGAGCGCCTTGCCCATGACCTTATCTTTAATGCCGGGCGCAAACAGCGCCGTTCTGATTGGTTTCAACGCAATCTCCTGTGGTGTGTTCTATTCGACCCGCATGTTCGCCGCGCGCGCCACCTTGCCCCATTTGGCGAGGTCATTGCGAATCTGCGTGGCGAATTCATCCGGCGTGTTGCCGAGCGGCTCAGTGCCGACCGACTTGATGCCGTCGCGTATTTCCGGCGTCGCCAGTGCCTTGACCATTTCGGCGTGCAAACGCGTGATGATTTCGCGCGGCGTGTTGGCCGGCGCCAGCAGACCGTACCACGAGCCCACCTCGAAACCGGTCACGCCCTGCTCCGATATCGTCGGAATCTCGGGCGCTGCGGACGAACGCTTGAGCGCGGCAAGACCCAGCGCGCGCAAACGCTTCGTGCGGATGAAGGGCATGGTCGATTGCATCGAATCGAAACTCGACATGACATGGCCTGCCACCAGATCGGCCACCGCCGGCGCGCTGCCTTTGTACGGCACGTGCAGCAGCTTGGTGCCGGTCATCAGCATGAATAGCTCGGCGCCGAAATGCGGCGAGCTGCCAATGCCGAACGACGCATAGCTGAATTCCGATGGCCGTGCCTTCGCCAGCGCGATTAATTCCTTAATGCTGTGCACGGGTATCGAAGGATGCACGGAAAGTATGAATGCCGATTCGGCGAAATTCGAAATCGGCGCGAAATCCTTCAGGCAGTCATAGGGCATTTTCGGATAGAGCGCCGCGTTCATCGGCATCGCACCGGTGGTGCTGACCGCCAGCGTATAGCCGTCGGCCGGCGCTTTGGCCATCAGTTCCATGCCGATCATGCCGTTGGCGCCGGCACGGTTATCGATGACGAAGGTGCCCTTCATGCTCTCGCCGATTTTCTGCGCGATCGGCCGGATCAGAAAATCCATGCCGCCGCCGGCCGCGTACGGATTGATGATGCGCACCGGCTTCGACGGATAACTCTGCGCTATCGCAACCGGCGCGGCGCAAGCGCCGGCCAGTGCAAGCAGCACTGCGGCGCGGCGTATCACGGCTTCAACTGCGCGCTGGAACGGAAGTTGTAGAGCTTGCGCCAGTCGTCGAGCGATTTTTTCTGCGGACCCGAATAGAGCAACCGCCGGCTCGCCTGCAAACCGATCGACTTGTAAAGGTCGCCCATGCCTTCAGCGGTCTTCAACAACACGGCATTGCAATCCATGATCAGCACGCCATCGACTTCGTTGATCTTCTCGCGGCGGATGATCGAATTGACCGTCGCGCAGGCGGCGAGAATCACTTCGGCGCCCTGCTCGCCCAGGCGTTTGCATTCCTTGATGAAGCGCTCGGTCATCGCCCCCGGGTCGGTGAAGCCCTTCTGCACTTCATTGAAATCGATACCGAGGTCGCCGAACGGCACATGGCGGTCCTTGAGTCCGTATTCGAAGGCCTTGCGATCGTAATACTGCGATTGTTTTTTGTGGAAGGCCACGCCCGAAAACTTCGCGCCGTACATGCAGGCGGCTAGCATCGAGGCTTCGCCGAGGCCCATCACCGGAATCGGCACCACTTCGCGCGCTTCCTGCATCGCCGGGTCGAGAAAGCAGCCAATCGCCACAGCGTCGTAGCCCTGGTCGGCAGCCTGCATGATCTTGTTCAACACACCGCCCGGGCCGTAGCTGTTGATGGCCACCACGGCGTTGTAATGGAGATCCATCGAACCGTCATCGACGCCGTTGATATGAATTTCGGTATCCGGCCGTTTGACACTGTCCAGATGCGCGGTCAGCGCATTGCGGTAATCGTGCAAACGGTGAATGGGGGTGCTGCTCTGCCACCAGATCTTCATGATGCTCCTCTCCAATGATGATGCTGCGAACACGGCACCATGAGGGGCCGCCGCGTCTGCATCGAATACAACTCGGAATGCCGTGGGATTTGTCCGGTTGCCGGACGGCGGCGCAGCTACTTTCCGCGCCTGATTTACCAGCGGAAATTCGTCACCGATTATACCGGCCGCACCGCCGGCTTCCAAGCGCGCGCAGAACGCTCGACAACAATTGACGCAGGTCTAAAACCGCGACGACCACGCCATCCTCGCGCGCCGCGGCTATTCCGGTTTCGCTTTCGCCGCGCGCACGACTTTGCCCCAGCGCTCGATTTCGGAGGCCAGCGACTTGCGGAAGAATTCCGGTGATTCGGCAATCGGATCGGCGCCAAGCTGCGCCAACCGTTCGCGGAAATCCGCTTTCTGCACCGCCTTTACCACCACCGCATTCATGGTGTTCACGATGTCCTCGGGTGTGCCGGCCGGAAACAACACGCCGTACCAGGTCTCGGTGACAAAACCCGGCAGCCCGCCTTCCACCATGGTCGGCAGTTGCGGCAGCAGCGGTGAACGTTTGGCGCTGGTGATGGCCAGTGCGCGAATGCGCCCGGGCCCCATCAGCGGCTGCGACGCCGGAATATTGTTGAACGAAAAATCGACTTCGCCGCTGGCCAGCGCCGTCATCGACGGCGCGCTGCCTTTGTAGGGG
Organism: Betaproteobacteria bacterium; assembly: GCA_025356695.1. The sequence continues at coordinate 14,718 of JANXSE010000142.1, read as the reverse complement.
ATGTGCGTCATGTCGACACCGAGCATGAGTTTCAACATTTCACCGGACAGATGCTGGGTGCTGCCGCTGCCCGACGAAGAAAAATTCAGCTTGCCCGGGTTCTTTTTCGCCACGGCGATGAATTCGCGCACGGTCTTTGCCGGATAGGACGGATGCACCAGCAACAGGTTCGGGCTGGTGGCGAACAGCGCAGCCGGCACGAAGTCCTTCACCGGATCGTAATTGAGCTTGGGATAAAGGCTGACGTTGACGCCGAGTGCTGCCGAGCTCATGAAAATGTTGTAACCGTCGGCGGGCTGGCGTATGAAATATTCGGCGGCGACATTCTGCGCCGCACCGGCGCGGTTTTCGACGATGACCTGCTGGCCCGTCGCCTCGGTGATCTGCTGGGCGATCAGACGGCCCATGATATCGGTGCCGCCGCCCGGCGCATAACCGATCACCATCTTGATCGGCTTCGATGGATAACGTTGTGCCCCGGCGGGCAACGCAACCGCCAGCATCGCCGCGATCAGCGACACCGCCAGTGTGATCGAATCCTTGCTCATAAACCCTCCTCGCATGAATACCGTCTTTTCCAGTTCATCACTGTTCAAGATTCTGGATTCAGGATAGATTACCGCTTCCCCGCCGCCACTGCACGCAATACGGAGTGCGGCCGGCGGCACATGAATTTTCGACCTGCAGTTCAATCATCCAGCGACAACCAGAGAGGACAGATCATGATTTACGAAGTCAGAACCTATAACTGCAAGCCCGGCAGCGTACCCGAAGTCGAGAAGCGCTTCGGCGAAGCCTACGAGGCGCGCAAGGCGTTGTCGCCGCTGGCGGCGTTCTGGCACACCGAAATCGGTCCGCTCAACCAGATCATCCACGTCTGGCCGTACAAAGATCTCGCCGAACGCGAACAGATCCGCACCGAGGCGGTCAAGCGCGGCGTATGGCCGCCGAAGATCGGCGAATTCCTGCTCGAACAGAAATCCGACATCTTCATTCCGTTCGCCATTTCGCCGGAACTGAAGCCGGGCAATCTCGGCCCTTTCTACGAAATGCGCACCTATACCTATGAAGCCGGCGAACTGCCGGTGATCATGAAGGCCTGGGAAAATGCCATCGCGGAACGCGTCAAGGTCACACCGGTCGGCGCCATCTGGTATTCAGAATTGGGCGGCCTCAACAAATTCGTGCACATCTGGCCGTACAAAGACCTCAATCAGCGCGACGAGACGCGCAAGAAGATGGTCGCCACCGGCAACTGGCCGCCGTCGGCCAAGGCAAAGAAGGAAGGCGGCCGCGCCTATCGCCTGCTCGCGCAGGAAAACAAGATCATGCTGCCGGCAGCGTTCTCGCCGATGCAATAAGGCGGGTCTGACTGCACGACGGCCGCGCAACGCATAACCCGCGTTGCGCGGCCGTTTTGCATCACATCATGCGGCGAAGAATGTCGTTCTTCTTCACGTAATGATGACGCATTGCCGCCACCACGTGCACGATCACCAAGACCAGCAGCGTGTAGGACAAAACGCGGTGAATGTCTTCGGCCAGATCGTGAAAAGCCTTGTCGCCGGCACGATCCAGTAACGGCACCGGAATGAATCCCAGCAACAAGGCATCGATCGGCCGCCGCGCACTGCTGACGATCAGCCAGCCGGTCACCGACACCGCAAGCAGCAAAACATAGAGCAGCGTGTGCCCCAGATGGGCCGCCGCGCGCTCCCAGCGCAGAAAATCCGCCGGCAGCGCCGGGCCGCGGTCGATCGCGCGCCAACACAGTCGCAGCGCAATCAACAGCAGCAGGTCATAGCCAATACCGGCGTGGATGCCGAAGTTCGCCAGGCGCTCGGAACGCTCGGCGACATGAATCATCCACCAGCCGAAAGCAATCAGAAATATCGTCAGCACGGCGCCCAGCCAGTGGAAACTCTTCGCCAGCGCGCCCCATTGTGTTGCGGAATTTCTCAGTCCCATTGCATGCTCCTCCGGTAAAAGCGACCGATTATGCGGTGCCCGTTCACTCGAGCCGGATCCCCGCCTGTTTGACGACCCGCGCCCATTTCGCCACTTCTGAACTGAACAGGTTCATGAAGTCTTCCGGATTGCCGGCGACGACTTCGGTGCCTTCAGCGGCCAGCCGCTGGCGTACTTCAGGCGGCGTCAGCGCGCGCGCCATTTCCTGATTCAGTTTTGCGATGACGTCCGCCGGCGTGCCGGCCGGTGCGAACACGCCATACCAGGAACTCGCCTCGAAGCCCGCCACCTGCTCGGCCACCGTCGGCACCTCGGGCAACACCGCGGCACGTTGTTTGCCGCTAACGGCGAGCGCGCGCAGTTTGCCGGCGCGCACATGCGGAATGGTCGGCAGGATGGTGCCGAACATCCAGGTCACCTGCCCGCTGATCAGATCGATGGTTGCCGGCCCCGCGCCTTTATAGGGGATATGCGTCATCTCGACGCCGGCCATGATTTTCAGCAACTCACCCGCGAGATGCGTCGCCGCGCCGCTGCCGCCGGAAGCAAAAGTGATCTGCCCCGGTCGCGTCTTCGCAATTGCGATCAACTCGCCAGTCGTTTTCGCCGGCACAGACGGATGCACCACCAGCACGTTGGGCGAAGACACCGCCTGCCCGACCGCAACAAAATCGCGCAGCGTATCGAACGGCAGTTTCGGCATGAGGCTGGGATTGGCCGCGTGGCTGGTCGACACCATCAGCAGCGTGTGGCCGTCGGCTGGTGCCTTGGCAACGATGTCGGTGCCGATCACGGTGCCGCCGCCGGGGCGGTTATCGACAACGGTCTGCTGTCCCCACGCCGCGGTGTAACGCTGGCTAATCATGCGCGCCAGGATATCGTTGGGGCCGCCCGGCGTGAACGGCACGACGATGCGGATCGGCTTCAGTGGAAATGTCTGCGCCGACACAACCGCCGGCATGACGGTCGCAACCAGAAGAAACGTAACCGCCGCGCGCACCAGTCTTAACCCAGTGCGGTGACCGCGGCGAACAGATTGGCGATGGTCTCGCGCTGGATGCTGCGTGTGATGAAGACCAGCCGCGAACGTCGCTCAGTGCTTGGCCATTCGGCCAGCGTTACCGGCGGATGGAACAGGTGCTGCACACCCTGAATCACCACCGGGCCCGCCTCGTCTTCGACATTGACGAGGCCTTTCACTCGCAGCAGGTCGGCGCCGCGCAAAGAGGTCAACAGTTCAACACAGCGCTCGAAGGTCGAACGTTTGAACGGTTTGTCGAACCACAGCGTGAAGGTGACGATATTGTGCGTGTGGCCGTGTTCGTGATCGTGGTGTTCATGCTCGTGATCGGCATCCGCCGGCCCCAGCCAGCGGTCCACCACTTCCGGCGCGATGCGCGCGCGGTCGATGCCCACCGACAGCAACAGATCCGGCGCGACCACGCCCTTGTCGGCACAGGTGATACGTGCCGTCGGGTTGATATCCTTCAGTTCCGCAATTAGCTTGTCGATCGTCGCTTTGTCGGTGAGATCGGATTTGGTGATGACAATGCGGTCAGCCACGGCCGCCTGCTTCACAGCCTCGACGGTGTGCGTCAGTTGCGTCGAGCCCTGCGCACCGTCAACCAGCGTAATGACGCCATCGAGCCGGTAAAGCTCGGTGAGTGTGGCGTCATTGCTGATCGCCTGCATCACCGGTGCCGGATCGGCGAGCCCGGTCGTTTCAAGAATGACGCGCTCAAAATTAGCCATCTGGCCGGCACGGCGCGCCAGAAACATTTCGCGCAGCGCGGTTTCGAGGTCACCGCGCACCACGCAGCAGACGCAGCCGTTGTCGAGTAGCGTCACCGATTCGGCGATGTTCTGCACCAGATCGTGGTCGACACCGACCTCGCCGTATTCGTTGATGATGACCGCCGTGTTGGCCGCCTGCGGCGTCGCCAGCAATGCGTTGAGCAGTGTGGTCTTGCCGCTGCCGAGAAAACCCGTGATGACCGTCAGTGGAATGCGGCTGCGCAGTAGGTCGCGTCCGCTGCTGGCTGTTGCCATGCTGCTTTCCTTTAAAAGATTGTCCTGCGTGCAAAAGCAGCGGGTAAGGTCATTGACTGCGAAGCAGATGCTTCGTTCAACGGTTTACAAATTGGGATTCCGCATCGCGTATGCGCGAGATTTTACCGCTTCCGCGCCGGTTCCGCGCCGCCGTGCCGGTGTGACACGGCCCTGCGCGAAAAACCATCAATCGACTTTAGCGCCGGTTTCCTTCACCAGCTTCGCCCACTTCGCGATTTCCTGGCGGATATACGTCGCAAATTCCTCCGGCGTATTGGCCGCCGCGGTGTCGTAGTAGGCGCCGGACAAACGTTGCATCAGGTCCGGCTGCTTGAGCGCGCGCGAGGCCTCGGCATTGATCTTGGCGACGATGGCACGCGGCGTGCCGGCCGGGGCGATGAGGCCGTTCCAGCCGATCACTTCGTAGCCGGGCAAGCCGGATTCGGCGAGCGTCGGCAGCGCCGGTGCCAGCGGCGTGCGCTGCGCGCTGGAAACGCCCAGCCCGCGCACCTTGCCGATCTGTACCTGCGGCAAGCCGATCGAGGTGATGGCAAACATCATCTGCACCTGTCCGGCCACCACGTCGATCAGCGCCGGTGCGGCGTTTTTGTAAGGCACGTGCACGATGTTCACGCCCGCCATCGATTTGAACAGTTCGCCGGCCAGATGCGGCGGCGTGCCGTTGCCCGAGGAAGAGTAATACAGCGAACCGGGTTTGGCTTTCGCCAGTGCCACCAGTTCCTGCACCGTTTTCGCCGGCACCGAGGCGTGCACCAGCAATACGAATGGCGCGGAGGCGCAGAACACCACCGGCGAAAAATCCTTCATCAGATCGAAGGAGCCCGGCTGCATCACCGCGTTGATCGTATACGCCGCGCTGGACAGCAGCAGGGTGTAGCCATCGGGCGTGGCTTTGGCCACCATTTCTCCGGCAATCGCACCGCCGCCGCCCGGCCGCGTTTCGACGATCACCTGCTGCCCCCAGGCCTCGGTCAGCTTTTGCCCGACCAGCCGGCCGACGATGTCGGGCCCCGGGCCGACGATGATGCGCATCGGCTTGCTTGGAAACGCTTTGGCATCTTCCGCCGTTGCCGCATGCGCAAAAGCAGCGACGCCACACATCGCCGCCAGCGCGGCCGTCAAAATTGATTTCAACTGCATGGCGTCGTCCTCCGGAACGATTAACGCTTGATGCCGCGACGGCCGGTAGCTTTGGCGCGATACAAAACGCCTTCGCCCGTCGTCACGTACAAACTCGACAGATCGCTGTCGCCGAACGCGCACTTCACCGGCAGATCGCCCGGCAATGCGTGCGTTTCGAGCACCGCGCCGGCAGGCGAAATCACATAGACCAGCGGACCGGCACCGGCACTCCTGGCACCGGCACAGGCGACGATATTACCGTCGCTGTCGAGACACATGCCTTCGATGCCGCGATGCGCGCCCTGCTGGTCGCTGCCAAAGACATGCAATACTTTGCAGGGGCCGACAGTACCGTCTTCTTTCACCGGGTAGGCACGCAGTTCACGTAACCTGCTCTTCATGTCGCCTTCGGCAACATACAGCGTCTTCTCGTCTTTCGACAGTGCAACTGCACGCGGCGCGGCGGTATCGAAGGTGATGCGCTTGATGGTCCAGGCCTTCCGTTCATCGCGTTCCAGCCGCAATACCGAGGCGTGCTCGAGCGGCGGAAATATCTGCGGGCCAAACGCATAGAGGGTGCTGTGCGGATCGGCAAACCAGATGCGGCCTTTCGCATCGACCGTCAGATCGTTCGGAAAATTATGGATGCGACCGTCGATGCGTGTGCCGAGCGGGCGCGCCGAACCGTCCTGCATGAACTCGATGATGCGGCGTCCGCCTTCCTGGCCGCCATAGAGTTCGCCGTTCGGCCCGAAACCGAGACCGGTGATGCGGTTGGTGTAGTTGCGGTACTGCGCGGTCTTCTTCGCCTTCGGATCGAAGCGCAGGATGCGCCCTTCCTCGACGAGGCTGAACAGCATGCCGCCGCCATCCCATGCCAGTCCACTGTTGGGCCCCTTGTAGGGCCCTGCCACTTTTTCAAATTTCCAGGTCATTGTCGTCTGCCTTTGCGTTACCACACCGCCACGCCGGGTACTTTCACCCGCGTGCGATATACCGAGTTATAAGTCGTCACATAGAGCGAGCACCAGTCGTCGTCGCCCCACGCCATGTTGGTGCTGTGTCCCGGAACTTTCAGACGGCCCAGCAGGCGGCCTTTCGGATCGATCACATGCACGCCGTTGGGGCCGGTGCAATAGATGTTGCCTTCGACATCGCACTTCATGCCGTCGGCGACACCGGCTTCGGCGCCCTGCATGGTATGAAACAGTTTGCCGGCACCGCAGCTGCCGTCGTCGTTCATCTTGAACGCACGGATGAGGCCAAGCCGGCTGTCGTTGACGTAGAGAATTTTTTCATCCGGCGAAAAACACAGGCCGTTCGGATAGGTGCAATCCGCGATCGGCAGCGTGACTTTTTTGCCGTCGGGCGAAAGGCGGAACACGCCCTGCACGTCGAGGTAGCGCTGGCAGTCTTCGGCCACCATGCCGGGAATGACAAGTCCGCCGGCCGAATCCGTCCAGTAGGTCGCACCGCTCGAATGCACGACGATGTCGTTCGGGCTGTTGAACTTTTTGCCCTTGTAATCCGTGGCGATGGTGGTGATGCTGCCGTCGTGTTCGAAACGCCAGATCGTGCGCAGCGACCAGCCGGCGACGGTAAGGCGCCCCTGCTTGTCGAAGGTCATGCCGTTGGCGTGCCCCGAAGGGCGCAGCACCACTTCGCGACCGACGCCGGGCTTCCATTTCCAGATCGTGTTGCCGATGATATCGACCCAGAACAACTGTTTGTTGCGCTTATCCCACACCGGGCCTTCGGCGAACGTCATGCCGTATGAAATCCGGTCCAGCGGCGCGTCTTTATCGACGAGCCGTTCCAGTCCCGGTGCGATTCTGTCCATGTCCATCCAGAAAACTCCTTTTTGCGTGTATCAATCTAAATGCAGAAACAAATCCTAATCGGGCTTGACGCCGGCGGTCTTGATGATGCGCCGCGCCTTGTCGATTTCGCTGACGATGTGTTTGCCGAATTCCTGCGCGCTGGTGCCGGTCGGCGTCGCCCCCATCGTCGACAGACGTTCGCGAAATTCCGCACTGCCCATCAGCTTGACGAGTTCGGCGTTGAGTTTGGCGACGATCTCCGGCGGCGTCTTCGCCGGCGCCACCAGCCCGTACCAGCCGATCGCTTCAAAGCCGGGCACGAATTCGGCTATGGCCGGCAACTCCGGTGCCAGCGGCGTGCGCTGCTGGCTGGTCACACCGAGTGCCCTCACCTTGCCCGACTTCACCGTCGGCATCACCATCGGCACCACCGAAATCGTCATCTGGATCTGGCCGGAGATCGTGTCGGTCAGTGCAGGGCTCACCGATTTGTACGGCACGTGCAGCAGGTCGGTGGCGGTCATCGACTTGAAGACCTCCGCGGCCAGATGCGGCGGCGACCCGGAGCCGCCCGAGCCGTATTTCAATTCACCCGGTTTACCCTTTGCCAGCGCGACGAGGTCTTTCACCGACATCGCCGGCACCGACGGATTCACCACCATGATAAAGGGCGTGGTGGCGAGATAACTGATGGGCGTGAAATCCTTGACGAGGTTGTAGCTGAGTTTGTCGAACATCGCGGTAACGATGGCCGCCTGCGACGTCACCATCAGCAGCGTGTAACCGTCGGGCGCGGAATTCGCAGCGATCTCGGCGCCGATATTACCGCTGGCGCCCGCGCGGTTATCGACGACAAATTGCTGGCCCCAGATTTCGCCCAGTTTGACGCCGATCATGCGGCCGAGAATGTCGGGGCCGGATGCGGGGGAACTCATGATGATGATGCGCACCGGTTTGGACGGATAGTTTTTCGTCGGTTCGGCGGCGAACGCCGACATCGCCGCAGCCGCGATGACTGCCGCAGCAGCGGTGCAACCCCCTGCGCGTTTCACTTGTCTCATCAGCCCGTCTCCTCCGCAACGTCAACAACTTGATTGCCGGCGACCGTGGCGGCCGCCGGCAGAGCGTGGCGTTTATGCTTTTTTTACGCCCTTGCGACCGCTATCCCTGCAACGGAACAACTGGCCTTCGCCGGTCGTCATATAGAGACTCCCCAGACCATCATCGCCAAAGGCGCAACGCATCGGCATGTCGGCCGGCGCCGGCACAGACTCGACGACCGCGCCAGTTGGCGAAAACACCGTGATCATCGGACCGGCGCCGTTTTTCTTCCAGCCGGCGCAGGCAACGATATCGCCGGCGCTGTCGAGGCACATGCCCTCGATGCCGCGCTGCCCCGCCGCGAAGGTATAAAGCACGTTGACCTGGCCGAGGCTGCCGTCGGTCTCAACCGGATAGGCACGCAAGGTGCACGGGCCGCCGTCCTTGTCCATATCACCGTCGGCAACGTACAGGGTTTTTTCATCGGTCGACAGCAGCACCGCGCGCGGACCACGCGTATCGCTGGTCATGCGCTTCAGTTTCCATGCCTTGCGCTCATCGCGTTCGAGGCGCAGCACCGAAGCGTGATCGAGGAAGGGATAAATCGCCGGACCGTATGGCACCTGCAAGTTCCACGGATCGGCAATCCAGACGCGGCCTTTACTGTCGACCGCGACATCAACCGGCTGATTGTGATGTTTGCCGTCGACCAGATCGTTGGTCGGCGCGGTCGAAGCGTCAGGGCAAAACTGGATCACGCGGCGCCCGCCTTCCTGCGCACCGAACACCGGACCGTCGGCCGCCACCGCGATGCCATTGGTGCGGCCCGTGTACTTGCGGAAGTTGTCGGTGGTATTGGTCTTCGGGTTGTATTTGACGATGCGTTCTTCGAGCACGACGCTGCACAGCATCTCCGCGCCGTTCCAGGCGAGACCGCCGGTGCGCCCCTTGAACGGGCCGGCAACCAGATCGAATTTCCAAGTCATGTCCATGTCCTTTTCTTTAGCGTGCGGCAACGCCGGGAATTTTCAGGCGCGTGCGGGTAACCGAACCGATCATCGTGATGTAGAGCGAACGCCAGTCGTCGTCTCCGAAACCGATGTTGGTGGCGTGTCCCTTCAACTTCAAACGCAGCAGCACGGAACCATCGGGCTTGTGCACCCAGACGCCGCCGGGGCCGGTGCAGTAGACGTTGCCTTCGACGTCGCACTTCAGTCCGTCGGGATTGCCATGATCCGGATGCGTGTATTTGTAAAACAGCCGGCCCGGACCGCAACTGCCGTCCGGATTCACGTCATACGCACGAATGACGCGCTCACGGCTGCAATTGACGTAAAGCACTTTCTCCTCCGGCGAAAAACACAGGCCGTTCGGATAAACGAAGTCGTCGGTGACCAGATGCAACGAGCCGTCGTTGGCGATGCGATAGACACCCTGGATGTCGAGATACTTCTGCAGGTCGCTGCCGACCATGCCAACGTTCAGCATGCCGCCGGGCGAATCGGTGAAATAAATCTGACCATCGTTGCGCACGACGATGTCGTTCGGGCTGTTGATCTTTTTGCCCTGATAATGCGAAGCGAGTGTTTTCAGCGAGCCGTCTTTTTCAAAGCGCCACACGGTGCGCCCGCCCCAACCGGCCACCACCAGTCGGCCTTCGAGATCAAAGCACATGCCATTGGCCTTGTCGCTCGGTGTCAGCACCACTTCCTTGCCGACACCGGGCTTCCATTTGTAAATGGTATTGCCGCAGATGTCGGTAAAAAAGAACTGCTTGGTTCGCTTGTCCCAGACCGGGCCTTCACCGAACACAACGCCGGTGGCAATGGTCTCAAACGGCAGTTCGCCTTCGGCGACGCGCTCCGAACCCGGCGCGGTCAAATCAATCGAAATGTCTTCACTCATGGTCAACTGTCCTGATTGTTTGGTTAATGTCCCGCGGCGGCCGAACCGGTCCACGTTTTCGGTGCGAATGCGCGATGGTAGGTGACCGCGTCGATGACGACGGGCTTGTTTGCCTTGATTGCCGTCGCCAGCGCGGCCTTCACCTCCGCCGGCGTCTCGGCACGGATGCCCATCACGCCCATCGCCTCGGCGACCTTCGCGAAGTTCATCTTGTTGAAGCCCCACATCTCGTGACCGCGTTCTTCCGGGTCACCGCCGTAGGCTTTGTCGAAATGCGGAATCTCCTGATTGAGTGCCGCGTTGTTGTTCACCACGACGATCAGGTTGATACCGTAACGCGCTGCGGTTTCGAGTTCGGCCAGGTGATAATAAAAACCGCCGTCGCCCGAGAAGCAGATCACCGTTTGATCGGGCACGCCGCATTTGACGCCCAGCGCACCGGGAAAACCCCAGCCAAGCGAACCCGCACAGCGGATCAGGCGTTGTCCCGGTTTGGTGAAATCAATCATGGTACCGGCCCAGATGCCGGAATGGCCGGTATCGCAGACCACCACGCCGTTGGCCGGCAATGCCTCGGTGATCTCGCGACAGACACGCTCCGGGCGCATCGGCACCGCGTCTGAATTGACGTTCTCCGCCACCGCATCGCGGAATTCCTTCTTTAGTTCGTCCACACGCTTGAGCCACGCGGTGTGTTTGTTCTTGCCGCCGCCGACAGCGAGCATCTGCTGCAACACCGTTTTTGCGTCGCCGAGCAACGCGAGTTCGGTCGGATAGTTACGACCGATTTCCGTTGCATCGATATCGAGATGCATGACACGCGTGTCGATTTTCGGCACCTGCCAGCGCGCCGTAACCTGACCGCCGGTGTGGCTGCCGATAAAAAACACCAGATCGGCTTCACCCACCGACTTGTTCGCCGATGTGCGCGAATAAGTGCCGACGACACCGACCGACAAGGCGTGCGTGTCGAGAATCGCGCCTTTGGCGTTCAACGAAGTCGCCACCGGAATCGACAACTTCTCGGCCAACGCCACGACTTCAGCCTGCGCGCGCGACCACACCACGCCACCGCCGGCGACGATGATCGGCCGCTCGGCAGCTTCCAGCAGTTTGACTGCGGCCTCGACCTGCACCGGATCGCCCGAGGGACGAAACGGCGGCATCTGTTTGTAGCGGTCTTCGACGATCAGATTGAGATCGGCTTCCGCGTGCGCAACTTCCGCATGGTGGCCGCGCATCTCCAGATGCACGGGGCCCGGGCAACCGGTGGTCGCTTCGCGAAATGCCTGCCGCATCAAATCAGGCAGGCGATCGACCGCGTCGACGTGCGCGTTGAATTTGGTGGTGTGTTCGAACTGCGTGTAATCCTCGATCTCCTGATAGGCGTGACGGTGGCGCGCCAGCGGCGCCGGACCGCCGGTCATGGCGATCACCGGCGAGCACGCGAGGTAGGCGTCCTTCAGGCCAGCCGCCAGATTGGACCCGCCGACGTGCTGCGCCATGCAGACGCCGGGCTTCAGCGCCGCGCGCGCATAACCATCGGCCATGTAGGCGGCGGCTTTTTCGCCGTGTGTCATGACGCGCTTGATGCCCCAGCCTTCCATTTCCACCAGCGTTTCGAGCAGCATCTGTGGCACGTAGAACACATGGGTGACGCCATAGCCGCGAATCGCTTCGGCGATAAACCGCATACCCGTCATTTTCGGCATGAAACTCCCCTTCTTTCGATAACGCGTTCAGGCAACGCGCGTTGATTTGATTTTTTTGCGGCAGGCGCGCGAACGCAGCGTGTAGCAGACACCCGACATTCGATGCTAGCAAACGCCCTGCGTGTATACAACCGCGCAGCGTGTGCTTGCCGTAACTGCGCAGACACGCCAGAATCGCCCCCGGACACGAAATCAGGAGAGAGACCGTCATGACAGGCCGATTGTGGTGTTGCGTACTCGCGCTGTGCGTATTCCATGCGAGCGCCGCCGATTATCCGCTGCGGCCGGTCCGCGTGATCGTTGCCAACGTGCCGAACAGCGGCGTGGACGTACTGACACGCATCGTCACCACACGACTCGGTGCCGAACTCGGCCAGCCGATGGTCGTCGATAACCGCATCGACAGCCGTCCCGGCGCCGGCACCGCCTACGGCATGGATCTCGGCATGAACGCCGCTGCAGACGGTTACACGCTGAACAGTGCAGCGACCGCCTCGCTTGCCATCGCGCCGTTGATCTACCGCAAAGATCCCAAGTCGATACTCGACGATTTCGAATTCATTTCGCTGTTCTCGATCACGCCTAACCTGCTGGTGGTAACGCCGGCGCTGCCGCCGCAAAGCGTTGGCGACCTCGTCGCCTGGAGCAAGACGCAGCGGCAGGTGAAGATGGCCTCGGGTGGCAGCGGCTCGCAAAACCATCTGGCCGGCGCGCTGCTCTATACGATGGGGAAATTTCCCGCCACGCATGCCCCCTATCGCGGCAGCACCGCACCGGTCGCCGCGGTGATGTCCGGCGAAGCGCAATGGACGCTGACACCCGCCCCTTCGGTATGGCCACTGGTGAAAGCCGGTCGTCTGCGCGCGCTCGGCCACAGCCTGCCCAGGCGAACGCCGCTGCTGGGCGACCTGCCGGCCATCGCCGAGACCATCCCCGGCTACGATTACAGCGGCTGGTTCGGCTTCATCGCACCCAAAGGCACGCCGCAGCCCGTGCGCGAAAAATTGCGCGGCGCATTGCTCAAGGTACTGGCGCGTGCCGATATCCGCGACGCTTTCGCCGAACAGGCCAGCGTGATCGCCAGCAACACGCCCGACGAGTTCCGCCGCATGGTCCTCAACGAGCAGGCCAAGTACAACGAGGTCGTCAAGGCCGCTGGCCTCAAGCCGGATCAGTAACATCCGTCGTGCGACGAGAAGGCAACCGTGCATGGATTGGCCGAACGGTTGCTCCACGCGTGATTGACGCCGCGCAGTACCACCGTGTCGCCCGCCTTCAGTTGCACTTCTTCGAGATCGAGCACCAGCGTGATCTCGCCTTCAATCACTAGCGCGAAATCCAGCGTGCGCGTTGTCTGCATATAGGGATGCGGCGCTTTCGGTGAATACGTCGAAGCGCCGGGCGAACCCATGGCTGCAAAGTACGCCTGCACTTCCTTCGCGCCAACCTTGCCTTTGTAAACATCGTCCGGCGGAAACGTCATGACGCGGCACACCGAACCGCCGGGCGGGGGCTCCAGCGTGTGCGGCATGTGCAGCGTCTCGCGCACGCCCTTGATGCGCGCCGGCGTGCGGTCGGTGACCCAGATGCGGGTCGATGAAAATCCCGGGCGCGCCGGGTCAGCGCGCACATCCGGTGAAGGGCCGTCGGCGATGGCTTTCGATTTGTCGTTTTCGTCGATGACGACGATGCGTCGTACAGGTTTCGTCATTTGAGTATCCTCATTCATCCAGTGGCGCGGCCATCATGACGAAGGCCATCTGGCTGCCAATGTTGCGGTCCGACCACTGGTGCCAGCTGCCGACCTGCACCACCACGTCTCCCGGCGTCAGCACATGTTCGCCGGCGTCGGTCACCAGCACGCGCTCGCCCCACAGCATGATGCCGTAGTCAACCGTTTCAGACTTGTGGATGCGTGTGTTGTACAAATTCTGCTTGCCGCGCTCCCAGGTGCCGCCCGGCGTTTTATTCGGCGCATGTTCCGCCGTGATGAATTTGTCTGTCGCCGCATCGTAGACAGGCGGCTTGCAATCGGATTGCACGATGCGCAAACGCCCGCCGGTGTCCGGCGGTTCGAAGTGGAAAGGCACGTCGCCATCGTCGCGATCGCCGCCGATCGGCGCAGGACATTGATCCCACAGCCAGATGTCGGTCATGGCCGTGCCCTTCTTGAAGGAGTTGGCCTTGACGCCGGGCGCCGCACTGTCAATCAGCACTTTCGAACGTCCCTGCGCATCGACCCCGGTCACCACGCGGCGGACCGGTTTGATTCCGTCATTCATTTTTCAGACCTCCGTATAAATTCTTTATTGCAACGCCACCGTCAGCAGCGTCGCACCGGCCGGAAACGCAATCGGCGCATGCTGGGCGCCGCGTTTCGCATAAATGAAATCCCATTCGCCAAGACCTTCGCCGCCGACCTCGGCACTGCCGAAGGCAATCAAAGCGCAAATCATCGGCGGATTGACGAATATCGTGCCCGGTGCGAAACGCACCGCTTTCAACAACAGTTTGCCAACGCCGCGATCGACCAGCACCTTCTCCTCGATGCCAGTACCCGCCTGTTTCCAGGCAATCCCGTCGGACTGGATCAGGCGGTAATGCTTTTCGCTGCCGAGTTTTTCGACTTCGCTGTGGTAAAAGCTGCCGACGAACACGCTGAAGAGCTGGCAGCTGTCGCGGTAATCAAGCGGGCCGTGCGGCTCATTGCTCGGGCCCAGCACGACGTCCAGCGGTTTCAATTTGATGCCGTCGACCACCGCGCTGTGTTTGAGCAGCGTCGTCGCATGCGCGCCCGGATGCGTGTGGCGCGGCTCGACGGATCCCACCGGATAATCGATCAGCCGCATGCACAGCTCGTTTTCTCGATCATCGTAGTACATGCCGGCGCGGCTCGGCCAGCCGTCGACGTTCTTGCGGTCTTCCCACGCGATGTCCGCCTTGTGCACGATCGTGTATCCGCCAAGCTCTGCCATATTTTTACTCCCCCGATTTCCTGAAGTGCGCTATTGCTCCGCTTTGACGCCAGCTTCCTTGATCACTTTTGCCCAGCGCGCGATGTCTTCCTTGACGAATTCGCC
>JANXSE010000111.1 GCA_025356695.1 Betaproteobacteria bacterium | reverse complement strand
AAAGACTGCATTGCCGCCTGTAACGATTGCGCGACCGAATGCGGCAACTGTTTCGCCCACATGGTCGGCAAGGAAAGCATGAATGAATGCCCGGCTTGCTGCATCGAGTGCGCGGCGATCTGCCGGTTGTGTGCCGATGCGATGGCCCGCAATAGTCCGTTCGCCAAGCAGACCTGCAAGCTGTGCGCGGACATCTGTGATTGGTGTGCGAAACAATGCGGCGCGCATGACATGGACCACTGTAAACGCTGCGCCGAGGCGTGCCGCCGTTGTGCCGATGCTTGCCGCAAGATGGCCGGCTGATCATCGCATGCCCGGTTTCACGGAAACTTGTCGTGTGTCGGTCCCTCACTATTTTGTCGAAGTGCAGCGCGATTATCCGCAGCAGCGAGACTCGCCGCAGCAGAAGAAATCAACAGCTGATCGAACCACATGGGGGCTTGTGACAAACGCGCCACCGCCGCAACGAAAGATATCTGGAGGAAAAACGACGACAACTGGTTTGCGAGCGGTCTCGCCGATCCCAATGTACGCGTGATTCGTATTGAGCCGACGACAGCCGAACTATGGGACGGATCGTCAAGCGCGGCCGTTTCTGCTTTTGAGTTCGCCGGGAAGACTGAGGAATCAGCCATTTGTCGAATCTGAAGGTGAATGTTGAGAGGCGCGCATGGCAGTATTGATTAACCCCGACCACCGCAAATTGCGCGCATTGCCGCGCCTGATGCAAATTCTGCGCGTTCTGGCTCGCCACAAATTCCTCGGTGCCTTGTTCGGCAGAGGCCATTGGCCGCCGCCGAAAGAGGTGAGGGAAACACTCGAAGAATTGGGCGTCGTGTTTCTCAAATTCGGTCAGGTATTGGCGATGCGGCGCGATCTGCTGCCGGCCGCATACACCAAAGAGCTGGAGTTGCTGCACGATCAGTTGCCGGCGATGAGCATTGCCGTCGTGCGCGCGCGGATCAAGGCCGAACTCGGTGCACCGGTGACCGAGCTGTTTGCGACCTTCAATGAAGAACCGTTGGGTGCGGCCACCATCGCGCAGGTGCATGAGGCGACGCTGCCCGATGGCCGGCACGTGGCGGTGAAAGTGCAGCGGCCCGGTCTGAAGTTGAAGATCGATACCGATATCACGGCGCTGAATTATTTGGTGGCGATCGGGGAGCGCGTGTTTCCAACCTTGCGGGCGCTCGATCTTCCGGTGGTGGTGCGTGAATTTGCCATCAGCTTGAAACGGGAAATTGATTTCAACCGCGAAGCGCGCTCAATCGTGCTTTTTCGTACAGCGATGGCGGATTTTCCCGGGCTATGGATTCCGGATGTGGTGCCGGCATGTACCAATGGAGCGGTGCTCACGCTGGAATTTTCGGCCGGTGAGCGGATCGATTACTACGCAAAGAAACATCCGAAGGCGATGCCCAAGGCGATGAACACGCTGGTGACGCTGATGTTGCAATCCATCTTTGAAGAAGGCCTGTTCCACGCCGATCCGCACCCCGGCAATGTGTTTGTGTTACCCGACAAGCGAGTCTCGCTGCTCGATTTCGGCAATACCGGCGAGCTGGACGAGCCGATGCGCGAGTCATTGGCGCTGCTGCTGGAAGCGGTCGTCAAAGGTGATGCGCGCGCCGCCACCGAGGCTTATCTGGAAATGACACCGGGCAGCGAAAAGGTGGACCGGGCGGCACTACTGGTGGACATCAAAACCGCACTGTATGAAATTCGCCGCGCCAATCTGGCGGAAGTGTCCATCGGCGATGCATTTGAATCGCTTTTGCGCGCCGGCAGCCGCAACGGCGTACACAACCCCGGCGAATTTGTGATGTTGACGCGTGCCTTCGTCATCCTCGAATCGATGATCCGAAAACTCGCGCCGGACTATAACTTCATGGAATCGTTTCGCGGCGAGATTTCGCGCCTGACCGCACAGCATTTTTCGCCGGCGCGAATTCAGACAAATACCATGCGGCTCGCGCGCGATGTGGAGCGGCTGATCACGGATGCGCCCGGCGACACGCGACGAATGCTGCGGCGGTTTGCAGAGGGCGATCTCGGTCGGCTGCCGGGCCTGGAGGCGCTGGGCAGCCGCTTTAGCCGCAATCTTGAGCGGCTGGCGCGCGCGGTCATGTATGCCGCACTGGTGATCAGCGGCGCGATGCTGATGCTGACACCGCTCGGCGGCAGGCATCATATTCTCGGCGAAGCGATGATCGCCAGCGGGATTGTCGGCATGGTCTTTGCCGCGATTGGCGCATTGCGCCGTGATCACCCGCACGATAGCTGATCATCGTCGCCAGCGCAGTTTGCTCCCGCGTTACGCCGGACTCAATGGTGCCTACCGCCATCGCGAAAGTCACCGAGGTGTTGAAAAATGAGGGTCTCGGCACTCACCGATATCGACGTCAAGGCAGCGAGTCTGCGCAAGTCTCAACGCGTGAAACGAACTAATTATGGAGATTGAAATGAAGCGGATAAACAAATTGTTCTTTGGCTTGGCTCTGGCATTCCCGTCAGCGCGAAACTCGAGGGCGGCGGCACGCTGAAGCTCAAAGCGCTGGCGCGCGCTGCCGATCCGGTGACGGGGAAATTCGTTTACGCGACCACCTGCGTGGCTTGTCATGGCGCAAACGGCGAAGGGCTGCGGCGCGGACTTCCCGGCGCGCAAGAACAAGCCGGTGGATGCTGCGTTTCCGCCATATACGCCGGGCTTTTCGGCAGATCAGCACAAGTTTGGCCCGTGGCAGCCAATACGGGCAGCGCGAGAAAAAGGCGTCATCCCGCCTAAATGACAGACCCATGAAATACCCCATCGTGCGGTGTTTTTTTGAGTGACGCTGACTTCCAGACGTCCCGCGTCTGATAACCAAGATCAAGCACTGGCGGGGCTTGCGGCGAACATTTCTGCCAGAAGGCGCGCCGGTGCTTGAGAGTTACTTCGCCTCGTTGACCATCCGGATGGTCAATTCCTCAACCTCCTTTGCCACCTGTAACAGCGTCGCATCCTGAGATAGTGCCGCCAGAATTTCCACCAGCTTGATGAGGCCAATCATGGGATGCGACAAGGCAGCGCCATGTTGAGGCGCATATCTGAAGCCAAAACCTTCACTGCCTGCGCCGGATGGCAGACTTCAAATACAAGGCACTGTTCCTCGAAAGTCATGCCTTTGCTGCGCAATGTATTACCCAAGTCGCGGATATGCAGGACACCGAAGCCATGCTTTTTCACAGCCGCATCCAGGTCCGTCGCGGCCTGTTCGAACGATTTAGCGGTTTCAACAATGTAGTACATGCGTCATCCTTTAATTGTCGGCGCGCTGCCAACTATGCTGCCCGCGGTAGCAAGTTGCGCCTCACCCACGCCACCAAATCCTGCGCCGATACCGCACCGGAAACCCGATCAACTTCGCGGCCACCTTGAAACAGGATCATCGTGGGAATGCTGCGGATTCCATATTTCGCGCTCGCAATCGGTGCGGCGTCGGAATCAACTTTCACGAACCGCACTTCGGGTAGCTGACTGGCTGCACTCGTGAACTGCGGCGCCATCGTTTTGCAAGGGCCACACCAGGCTGCCCAGAAATCGACCAGCACCGGCAGGTCGGTGTTGGCGATGAAGCCGGGCAACGTGGAATCGGGCAGCGACACCGGTTCCGGTGCCATCAGCGACGCTTTGCAACGGCCGCAGACCGGGCCGCTTTGCAATCGCTCGTCGGGTACGCGGTTGATCGTGCCGCATGAGGGGCAGGCGAGATGCATTGTTCGCCCCTTAGCAGCCGGGCTCAACGCCAAACTTGCGCAGCATCGATTCCATCAGGCACCACTGGGTGAGCCCGCTTTGCAGCAGGTTGGCGCCGACGAAGGCGGTGAACGCGAGCCACCATGCGCTCACAAAGAGCGGACTGCCGGGAATTCCCAGCGCCAGCGACAGCAGGATGAAGAGGCCGGCAACAACGCGAACGATTCG
>JANXSE010000072.1 GCA_025356695.1 Betaproteobacteria bacterium | reverse complement strand
AACCGCGGAACAGCGGTTCAGGGAGTTTACGCAGTTGAGGAGGAGTACCAAATGAAACTCAAAACATGTTCGCGTGTGGTGTTTACGTTGGCTGCGGGTATTGCCGGATTGGCTGTTCCCGCCGTTGGACTTGCGGCGGCGTGGGAGCCGACCAAACCGGTTGAGTTCGTTATACCGGCCGGTACCGGCGGCGGCGCCGACCAGATGGCGCGGCTGATCCAGGGCATCGTTGCCAAGCACAATCTGATGAAGCAGTCGCTGGTGCCCGTCAATAAATCGGGCGGCGCAGGCGCCGAAGGCTTTCTGGCGATGAAGGAAGCCAAGGGCGACCCGCATAAAATCGTCATTACGCTGTCGAATCTTTTTACGACGCCACTGGCTACCGGTGTGCCGTTCAACTGGCGTGACATGACGCCGGTGTCGATGCTGGCGCTTGACCAGTTCGTGCTGTGGGTGAATGCCGAGTCGCCCTACCAATCTGCCAAAGAATACGTCGAGGCGGTAAAAAAAGCCGGCCCGAACAAGATGAAAATGGGCGGCACCGGTTCGCGCCAGGAAGACCAGATCATCACGGTCGGTCTTGAAAAGGCGACGGGTATCAAGTTCACCTATCTGCCGTTCAAAGGCGGCGGCGATGTCGCCGTGCAACTGGTCGGCAAGCATATCGATTCGACGGTAAACAACCCGATTGAGGCGGTTGCACAATGGCGCGCCGGCGCGCTGCGGCCGCTGTGCGTGTTTGACGACACGCGCATGCCGTACAAAAACAAGGTCACTGAAAAAATGTCGTGGAACGACATCCCGACCTGCAGCGAGGCGGGTGTGCCGACCGATTACGTGATGTTGCGTGGCATCTTCATGCCCGGCGGCGTGACGCCGGAACAGGTCGCGTTTTACGTCGATCTGATGAAGAAGGTACGCGAAACGCCGGACTGGAAAAAATTCATGGAGGACGGCGCGTTCAACCAGACCACCATGAGCGGCAAGGAATACATGGCGTGGGTCGAGAAGAACGAAGCCCTGCACCGCGACCTGATGAAAGACGCCGGCTTCCTCGCCAAACCGTAATCTGCAAAGGTGTATGTGCGGCGGAACGTTTGTTCCGTTCCGCTGCACGGTTCATTTCAATGTCGAAAAACCGCTCGGACAACAGTCCTGCAGTGCTCAACCGCACGATGGAAATCGTGGTGGCGGCATTGCTTCTTTTGTTTGGTTTGATCGTTGCGTGGGACAGCGCGCGGCTTGGCGCGCGCTGGGGCGACGATGGCCCGCAGTCGGGATATTTTCCGTTTTATGTCGGCATGATCATTGCCATTTCCGGCGGCGTGATCCTGTGGCAGGCGCTGCGAGGCATGACGCCCAACGGCCGCGGCGCATTTGTCGAGCGCGGACAACTGAAACTGGTCTTCTCGGTACTGGGGCCGGCACTTGTCTACGTGGTAGCGATACAGTGGTTCGGCATGTATCTGGCCTCAGCGGTATATATCACCGGATTCATGGTGTGGCTGGGCAACTATTCATGGTTGAAATCGGTGACGCTGGGTGTTGCAACCAGCGTCGCGGTATTCATGCTGTTTGAAGTCTGGTTTCAGGTGCCATTGTTCAAGGGCGGTTTGTATAACCCGCTGGCGATTTTCGGTTACTGACGCAGCGGACGCGAGGAAACGGCTTGGAAGAAATCAACGCGTTAATGCATGGTTTTGCCGTTGCGCTCACACCATTGAACCTGGTGCTGATGTTCGTCGGCATTACGCTCGGCATCATCATCGGCGTGTTGCCCGGTCTTGGCGGCGCCAACGGCATTGCCATTCTGCTGCCGCTGACGTTCACCATGCAGCCGACATCGGCGATCATCATGCTGTCGTGCATTTACTGGGGCGCGTTGTTCGGTGGCGCGATTACCAGTGTGCTGTTCAATATTCCGGGCGAACCGTGGTCGGTGGCCACTACTTTTGACGGTTATCCGATGGCGCAGCAGGGGCGCGCCGGTGAGGCGCTGACCGCGGCCTTCACCTCGTCTTTTGTCGGCGCCTTCGTCGCGGTGGTGATGATCACCTTTCTCGCGCCGCTGGTCGCCAAATTCGCGCTCAAGTTCGGCCCGCCGGAATTTTTCTCGGTCTACTTCCTGACCTTTTGCAGTTTCATCGGCATGGGCAAGGGGCAGGCGTTCAAAACACTGGCGGCGATGATGCTCGGCTTCGCGCTGGCCGCTGTCGGCATGGACACGGTGACCGGCCAGTTGCGTTTGATTTTCGGCTGGCACGAACTGCTGCGCGGTTTTGATTTTCTGGTGGCGGTGATCGGCCTCTTTGGCATCGGCGAAATTCTGCTGTCGATGGAGGAAGGCCTGTCGTTCTCGGGCAACAACGCCAAGATCAATTTCAAGGTGGTGGTGGAAACCTGGCGCAAGCTACCGCGCTACTGGGTGACTTCGCTCAGAAGCTGCGTGATTGGCTGCTGGATGGGCATTACGCCGGGCGGCGCGACGCCGGCATCATTCATGAGCTATGGCGTGGCCAAACGCATGTCGCCGCAAGGCAACAAATTCGGTACGGGTCAGTTGGAAGGTGTGGTGGCGCCGGAAACGGCGGCGCATGCGGCCGGCACTTCGGCGCTGCTGCCGATGCTGGCGCTGGGCATTCCCGGGTCACCGACGGCCGCGGTGCTGCTCGGCGGCTTGCTGATCTGGGGGCTGCAGCCGGGACCGTTGCTGTTCGTCGAGAAAAAAGATTTCGTCTGGGGGTTGATTGCCAGCATGTATCTGGGCAATCTCGCCGGTCTGATTATCGTGCTGACCTGTGTGCCGCTGTTCGCGGCAATCCTGCGCATTCCGTTTTCGATCATCGCGCCCATCATCGTGGTGATTTGCGCGATCGGCGCATTCACCGTGCACAATGCCATGCTCGACATCTGGTTCATGATGATGTTCGGCGTTATGGGCTATGTATTCAAGAAGCTCGACTATCCGATGGCGCCTATGGTGTTGGCCCTCGTGCTCGGGGACCGCGCCGAAGATTCGTTCCGGCAGTCGATGCTGATTTCGCAGGGCAGCATGGACGTGTTCTTTGCGAACGGTCTGGTCGGCACCATCATGGGCCTGTCGCTGATGCTGCTGTTCTGGCCGCTGATTTCGAAATTGCTTGCGCTGGGCAGCCGCCGTTCCTAGGCGGCAGCTGGCTGGCAGATGCGGCGCTTCAGTCGAGATTGATCTTGCCGCGGCGTTTGAGCCGCGACAGCGTTTCCGGCGACAGATTGAGGTAGGACGCGAGCTCTTTTTTCGGCACGCGCTCGATCAGCGCAGCGTGTTTGCGCATGAAGCGTGCAACGCGGCCCGGCGCGTCGAGCAAGTGCAGTGTGATGGTATGTGCCATGACTTCGCTCATGAGTTTCATGACGGCAAATTCAAACTGGTTCTTGATCGACGGATGGCGATTGAGAAATGCCACCCAGTCCTCGAGGGCGAGGCGCGCCGTGCGCGCGCGCGTCACCGCGCGGATCGAGTACGGCATCGGTGTTTTCAGGCGCCACGCAGCGTAGCTGGTATCGATTTCGGTTTCGGCGCCAAAGCGCAGGATCATTTCCTTGCCCGACGGACTGGAGACGACGCGCTTGAGTATGCCGTCGAGTATGAAATATTGCTGCATCGACTCGTCGCCCTGGTTTTCGAGCGGCGCGCCCTTGGCGTAATCGGTAATGTCGAGCAATGGTTCGAGCTCGGACCATTGCGCGGCAGTCATCGACTTCAGCACCAGATTCTGGCGCAGCTGCAGGCGAATGAATTTGGCTTCGGAATGTTTGGCGAGGGCAGTCATCGGACCAGATCGTGCCTTGCGTAAAGCGTTGTGGCGACGAAAGATTGCGGCGGTTTGAGTATACCAAAACGGGGTTTATTGACCGTGGTCAAGGCTGTCGGGGCGCACACTGCATATATTTAAAGCCCTTCAAAAAAGCATCATTCCGGGCGGAATGAAAAACTTCTCTCATTAGGAGATTTCGATGGATACGGTTACTGAAAACAAGGACGTCTCGGCCTCGCAGGAGATGACCGACGGCTTTCACCTGCTCATCGATGCCCTCAAACTCAACGGCATCGACACCATCTACGGTCTGCCCGGCATCCCGATCACCGACCTGACGCGCAAGGCGCAGGCCGAAGGCCTGCGTGTAATTTCCTTCCGCCACGAGCAAAACGCCGGCAACGCCGCCGCCATCGCCGGCTTCATGACGCAAAAGCCCGGTATCTGCCTGACGGTGTCGGCGCCCGGCTTCCTGAACGGACTCACCGCACTGACCAATGCCACTACCAACTGCTTTCCAATGATCCTCATCAGCGGCTCGAGCGAGCGCGAGATCGTCGATTTGCAGCAGGGCGATTACGAGGAAATGGATCAGCTGGCGATTGCCAAGCCGCTGTGCAAGGCCGCCTTTCGCGTGCTCAACGCCGAGGACATCGGTGTCGGTGTCGCGCGCGCGATTCGTGCCGCTGTTTCCGGTCGCCCGGGTGGTGTTTACCTCGACCTGCCGGCCAAGTTGTTCGCGCAGGGCATGGATGCAGTCGCCGGCAGGAACAGCTTGATCAAGGTGGTCGATCCGGCGCCGCGCCAGATACCGGCGCAGGACGCCGTGCAGCGCGCGCTTGATTTGTTGAAGAGCGCCAAGCGTCCGCTGATTCTTTTGGGCAAAGGTGCTGCTTATGCGCAAGCTGACGCAGACATCCGCGCGTTGATCGAAAAGACCGGCATTCCTTATCTGCCGATGTCGATGGCCAAGGGTCTGCTGCCCGACACGCACGAGCAGTCTGCTGCCGCGGCGCGTTCGTTCGTACTGCCCGGCGCCGACGTGGTGATGATCATCGGTGCGCGTTTGAACTGGCTGCTGTCGCACGGCAAAGGCAAGACCTGGGGCGGCAAGGGCCACAAGGACTGGGGCGGTCAGAAGTACATCCAGATCGATATTTCGCCGCAGGAGGCGGACAGCAATGTGCGCATCGATGCGCCGCTGGTCGGCGACATTGGCTCCTGCGTGTCAGCGTTGCTCACGGGTATCGGTTCAAATTGGGCGAAGCCGCCGGCGGAATGGATCTCAGCTATCGCCGAGCGCAAGAACAAGAATCTTGCCAAGATGGCCGAGACGCTGGCGAAAGATCCAGTGCCGATGAATTATCACAGCGCGTTGAACGTGGTGCGCGACATCGTCAAGGCCAATCCGGACGCCATGCTGGTCAACGAAGGTGCGAACGCGCTCGATTTCACGCGCAGCATCGTCGACATGTACAAGCCGAGGAAGCGCCTTGACGTTGGCACCTGGGGCGTGATGGGCATCGGCATGGGCTTTGCGGTTGCCGCCGCCGTGGTCAGCAAGCAGCCGGTGATTGCGATCGAGGGCGACAGCGCCTTCGGTTTCTCCGGCATGGAAGTCGAGACTATCTGCCGTTACAACCTGCCGGTCTGCATTGTGATTTTCAACAACAACGGCGTCTATCGCGGTACCGACGTCAATCCGACCGGCGGCGCCGACGTGGCGCCCACCGTGTTCGTCAAGGGCGCGCGCTACGACAAATTGATTGAAGCCTTCGGCGGCGTCGGCGTGCACGCGACGACACCGGCCGAATTGCGCAAAGCGATGGAAGAGGCGATTCGTTCGAAGAAACCGACGCTGATCAATGCCGTGATCGACGAAACCGCCGGCACTGAAAGCGGCCGCATCACGAGTCTCAATCCACAAAGCGCAAAAAAGAAATAGCGCTTGGAGCGGACGCGATTGACGCGCCGCTCAAGCAGGCGTCCCGACGAACGGGCGCAAGCGCCATTCACGGCCCGCCGAAAAACCGCATCAAGAGGAAAATTATGGAAGCACTAAAGGGAATACGCATACTCGACATGACGCACGTGCAGGCGGGGCCGACCTGCTCGCAACTGCTGGCGTGGATGGGCGCCGATGTCATCAAGTTCGAACCGCCGCAGGGCGACGCGACGCGCGGCCAGCTGCGCGACGTGCCGAATGCCGACAGCCTTTACTTCACCATGTTGAACAGCAACAAACGTTCGATTACGGTGAACATGAAGAATCCGGAAGGCAAGAAAATTTTTGTCGATCTGTTGATGAAGTGCGACATCATCATGGAGAACTTCGGCCCCGGCGTGCTCGATCGTTTCGGTTTTACCTGGGAAAAAATACACGAGATCAATCCGCGCATCGTCATGGGGTCGATCAAGGGTTTCGGTTCTTCGGGCCCCTATTCTGATTTTAAAGCGTACGAAAACGTGGCGCAGGCGATGGGCGGCGCGATGAGCACCACCGGCACGCCCGAAGGCCCGCCCTTCGTCACCGGCGCGCAGATCGGCGATTCGGGGACCGGCCTGCATCTGGCCATCGGCCTCCTGGCGGCACTGCATCAACGCGATCGCACCGGGCAGGGACAGTACGTCGAAGTGGCGATGATGGACGCGGTGATGAACCTGTGCCGCGTGAAGTGGCGCGATCACCAGCGCCTCACACATGGCGGTCTCTCGGAATATTCGCGGCCGACCGAAGGCCTGCCGGCAACGCCGCGCGCAGGCAACGATTCGGGCGGTGGCCAGCTCGGCAACGCGATCAAATGCAAACCGGGTGGCGTCGACGACTATATTTACGTCGTGGTGCAGGAAGCGGTCTGGGACGCGCTGGCGAAGCGCATCGGTTCCGACCTTGGGCAACCTGATCTGGCGACGGATGCGCGGTTCGCGAAAATCGGCGATCGCCGCAAGAACCAGGCGGATATGTGGAAGTACATTGAACAGTTCGCCGCCAACTACACCAAGCGCGAATTCATGGCGATACTCAATCCGCTCGACGTGCCTTGCGGCCCCATCATGTCGACGGCGGATCTGGCCAACGATGAGCATGTGCGCGGTCGTGAAATGTATGTCGAACTCGACCATCCGCAGCGCGGCAAGTGGTTCAACGTCGGCATGCCGATCAAGCTGTCGGCGTCGCCGGCGGTGATCAAACGTTCGCCGACGCTCGGTGAGCATACCGACGAAGTGTTGCGCGATGTGCTCGGTTTGAGCGACGCTGATATCGAGGCGAAGAAACAGGCCGGTGCATTTTCAATGCCGCCGAAGAAAAAGTAGGAGCTGAAAATGAAAATCGCGATTATCGGGCAGCAGGATTTCGGCAAAGCAGTGCTTGACGCATTTCTGGCGCGCGGCGATGAAGTGGCCGCGGTATTCTGTGCGCCGGAAAAAGAAGGTGCGCGGCCGGACGTGCTGCGCGTGGCGGCGCAGGAAAAAGGGCTCAAGGTGCATCAGTTCAAATCGCTGCGCGCACCCGAGGCCGTGCAGGCGATGAAGGAAGCGAATGTGGATGTAGGCGTGATGGCCTTCGTGCTGCAGTTCGCGCCGCAGGAATTCGTCAATATTCCGAAATGCGGAACCATTCAGTTTCATCCTTCGTTGCTGCCGAAGTTCCGCGGCCCGAGTTCGATCAACTGGCCGATCATCAAAGGCGAGACCGAGACCGGGCTGACAATATTCCGGCCGACCGACGGCCTCGACGAGGGCGCAGTCATTTTGCAAAAGAAGACGCCGCTTAGCGCCGACGACACACTCGGCACTGTGTACTTCGACCGGCTGTTCCCGATGGGCGTGCAGGCGATGGTTGAGGCGGCCGACCTGGTGGTTGCGGGCAAGCACCAGGAAATCGTGCAAGACGAATCACTGGCGAGTTACGAAGGCTGGTGCCGCAGTGCCGAAGCAAAGATCGACTGGGCCAAACCGGTTGACCACGTCTACAACCTGATCCGTGGCTGCAATCCCGCGCCGGGCGCGTGGACCACGTTAAACGGCAAGAAATTGCAGATTTTTGACGCAAAAAAGGTACTTTTCAGACGTTTTGCGGACGTGCCGGCCAAAATTGGCGAGGTTTCTGCGGTCACGGCGCAAAGTTTCAAAGTAAGCGCGCAGGGTGGCACCATTGAGGTTTTGAAGGCGAAATTCGAAGACGGCAAGAAATTGAGCGGCGGTGAAGTCGCACAAAGCGGTGGAATTGCTGCGGGGACGTTGCTGGGCAGCTAGCGTCGCAGGTTCATTTGCAGATGCAAAAGGGCCACGCGATGCGTGGCCTTTTTTTTGCTTAATCAAAGCGATGTCTGAGACGAATACCGGTGGAATATAAGTGCTGTCCGGACGGCCGCCGGACCCCCGCGCAAACGGGCTCGCGGCATGTTACAGTTCCTTAGCACTAAGCTCTTGTATTGACGAAATTTCTTTGCAGAGTTTTGAAAAAAATCATATACTTGTCGGAAGATGTCGTAAAATATTTCAGTCATCGGCGTTAACCCTATAGAATAAAAATACAAAAAGGCGGAATTGGGGATGAAAAATTGACCTTTTGGAAATCCGACTGGTTTCTCGGATTAATGGTTGCGCTGGTGCTGTTGATCGCATCCAACGGCGACTTGATTCAGAGTCTAGAACGCAAGGCCTATGATCTTGGCGTGAAGGCTGCTTCACGTACGCCTTCTGATCGCATTGCTGTGATCGCGATCGACGACCAAAGCATCGCCAACATCGGTCGTTGGCCATGGCCGCGTGATGTGCACGCCAAGATGACCGATATTTTGTCGAATGCGAAAGCAAAGACCATCGGTTACAGCGCATTCTTTTTCGAACCGCAGGTTGACGCGGGGCTGAGTTACATCAACAAGCTCAATGAAACCTTCGCCGCGTCCCGCCTCAAGGGCTCGAAAGAACCGGATATCGAAAAGCTCGAAACTCTGCTGAGCGAAGCATCGGCGGCGCTCAATACCGACCAGAAACTTGCCGACAGTTTCAAGAAGGCGAACAACGTTCTGCTGCCGATCGTGTTTCAGCAGTTTCCGTTTGAGCCGCAGGGCAATCCCGACAAACCGTTGCCGGAAAATATTGCGGCAAACAGCATCGTTTCAAAGGATCGCAACGCGGAGAGTCTGCCGCCGCCGGGCATCAATCCCGGTTATCCGATTGCGGAACTTGCGGCGAGTGCGGTTGGCTTTGGTCACCTCAATGCGCAACAGGACGTGGACGGCGCCTCGCGCGCCGAACCTTTGATGGTGCGCTACTACGATCGATTCTTTCCTTCGCTGTCGTTGATGCTCGCAGCGAAAACCCTGAATCTCGGCATTGCCGACATCCAGTTCAAGTTGGGCGAGGAAGTAAAGCTCGGCAAATTGCGCATCCGAACGGATCCGGAACTGCGCATGTATACGTTTTTCTACGGTGACCGCGACGGCAAGCAGGCATTCCCGGTTGATTCGTTTTTCGACGTGTACACCGGCAAGATTCCGGCCGCCAAATATCAGGACAAAATCGTGCTGATCGGCGCCACAGCTTCAGGGTTGGGCACGAGTTTTCCGACGCCGATCGGGCGTATGACGCCGGTCGAGACGCTCGCGCATTCGGTATCGAGCATCCTGAAGGAAGATTTTTTTGTGCGCCCGTCATGGGCGGTATGGGTCGAGTATCTGGTATTTCTCCTAGTGGCTGCGTACCTGATTGCGCTGCTGCCGCGGCTCAAGGCGGGCATGGGAGCGATTTGTACCGCGGCCATGTTCGTTGCGCTGCTGGTTGCACATTTTGTGTTGATGGGCACACAACTGATGTGGATACAGTTGATGGCATCGCTCACACTTTTGCTGATCGGCCACCTGGCGCTGACCACCAAGCGGTTTCTTGTTACGGAAAGCGGCAAGGCGCGTTCGGATGTCGATCTGGCGCAAAGCCATCGCATGCTCGGTCTCGGTTATCAGGGGCAGGGCCAGCTGGATACCGCATTTGATTATTTCCGCAAGCTGCCGCCTGACGACTCTGTGCTTGATCTGATTTACAACCTGGCGCTTGATTACGAGCGCAAGCGTCAGTTCAACAAGGCGGAGAACGCCTTCCGCTACATTTCCGAGAAGAATCCGAAGTTCAAGGATATTGCCGATCGCGTCGGTCGCGCCAAGGCGATGTCGGAGACGGTCATTCTCGGCGGTGGCGGCAGTCATCCTGGCGGCACGGTTATTCTGCCCGGCGGCGGCGTCGAGAAGCCGATGCTGGGCCGTTACCAGGTCGAGAAGGAATTGGGCAAGGGCGCCATGGGCGTGGTCTACCTCGGCAAAGATCCGAAAATCGGCCGTGTCGTTGCAATCAAAACGATGGCGCTATCGCAGGAATTCGAGGCCGATGAATTGCAGGATGTGAAAGACCGTTTTTTCCGCGAGGCGGAAACGGCAGGACGTCTGAATCACCCGAATATCGTTACGATATTCGATGCCGGCGAAGAGCATGACCTTGCATTTATCGCGATGGAGTTCCTCAAAGGCAAGGATCTCGCGCCGTACATCAAACCGGATAATCTGCTGCCGCTGCCCAAGGTCATGAGCATCGTCGCGCGGGTTGCCGACGCACTGTCGTACGCTCACTCCAACCAGGTCGTGCATCGCGATATCAAGCCGGCCAATATCATGTACGATCTCGAGAGCGACACGGTTAAAGTGACCGATTTCGGCATCGCGCGCATTACCGATTCGTCGAAAACCAAGACCGGCATGGTGCTGGGCACGCCGAGCTACATGTCTCCCGAGCAGCTCGCAGGCAAAAAAATCGAAGGTGGCTCCGATCTGTTTTCACTGGGTGTCACCCTATATCAATTGGCCAGCGGGCATCTGCCGTTTCAGGGCGATTCGATGGCACAGCTGATGTTCAAAATTGCCAACGAGCCGCACGTCGATATCCTGACGTTTAGTCCGGATTTGCCGCAGTGCCTGGTTGATATCGTCAATCGTTCGCTGGCAAAAGATCCTGCGGAACGTTTTCAGAACGGCGAAGAAATGGCGCGCGCGATCAAAGCTTGCGGTGCCGAGGGCGGCGAGCTTGCCGCAAAATCAGACGTTGTGGACATCGGGTTGTAAATTATGGCTGCAAACTTAGCGACTGCACTTGAAATTGCCACCGCCACCGATCCAGGTATGGTGCGGTCGCACAATGAAGACAGTATTGCCGCCGACGCGGAATTGGGGCTTGCTGTTCTTGCCGACGGCATGGGCGGCTACAACGCCGGCGAAGTCGCCAGCGGCATCGCGGTCGCGATGCTGACGACTGAAATGAAGCAGGCGCTGCAGGATCACGATCCGCACAAGATGGTTGATGGCGCGAGCGAACCAATGGCGGCGACGCTGGTGCGCGAAAATTCAGGCAAGGCAAACGCGGCGATTTATCAGACTGCAAAAAGCCAGCCGCAGTATGCCGGTATGGGAACGACGCTGGTGGTCGCGCTGTTCTTCGACAACCGCATGGCGGTCGGTCATATCGGCGACTCCCGGCTCTACAGATTGCGCAATGACGATTTCTCGCAGGTGACGCGCGACCACTCGCTTTTGCAGGAGCAGATCGACAGCGGCATGATTACCAAGGAGCAGGCGCGTTATTCGCAGAACAAGAATCTGGTTACGCGCGCGGTAGGTATTGATCCTGACGTTGAAACGGAAATTCATACCTACGATGTAGAGCAGGGCGATATATATCTGCTTTGTTCCGATGGTTTGAGCGACATGGTGCAGGACGAGGACATTCATGCCACGCTTGATGCAATGCGTGCAAATCTGCCGCTTGCAGCCAAGCAACTGGTACAACTCGCCAATGACTGCGGCGGGCGCGACAATATTTCGGTAATACTTGTCCGCGTAGTTGGAGATTTTGCAGCGCCGACCGGCTGGTTTGCCAGGTTCAAGGCGTGGTTTAGATAATAAGGTTACAGGGATACTGCCATGGCAAAGTTGATCATGAGTCTGGACAACGCGGTAATCCGCGAAGTGCCGCTCGACAAAGAGCGGTTCACGATCGGCCGAAAGCCTCATAACGATATTCAGATTGATAACCTCGCCGTCAGCGGCGAGCACGCGTTGATCGTGACGATACTGAATGATTCGTTCCTGGAGGATTTGGGTAGCACTAACGGCACGCTCGTCAACGGCAACCCGGTCAAGAAGCACATCCTGCAAACCAATGATGTTGTCGAAATCGGCAAGTACAAGCTCAAGTACGTGAACGACACCAACGCCGGACAGGCCAGCGTTGCGGATTTCGAGAAGACCATGGTTTTGCGCGCACCGATGCCGAAAGCGATGGGCGCGCCGCCGGCCGGAAGTTTCGGCGACACCCAGATCAACCCGACGGCCACCACGACACAAAGCCGTCCGCCGCAATCCGCAGTCAATGTGCCGAAACCCGCCGAAAAGCTTGCAGCGATTCAGATTTTGACCGGTTCTTCCGC
>JANXSE010000117.1 GCA_025356695.1 Betaproteobacteria bacterium | reverse complement strand
CATCGAACGCCCAGCCTGACGGTATCGCTTTGCCCTCTTTCGCGGCCAGCATGATCTTGCCGCGCGCGACTTCGGTCAGCGAAAGATCGATTACCAGCGGCGGATTTGCTTGGCGTGGAAACGCCGCCGCAACCGGATTGGTGCCGAACAGCGGTCGTGTGCCGCCCCAGGCATTGATGGCCGCCGGTGAATTGGTGAAACCGATGGCGACCAGTCCGGCTTCTGCTAGTGGCATCAGGTGATAGTCCATTGCGCCGCAATGATGGCTGTTCGTGATACTGCAGAAAGCAACACCGTTGGCGCGCGCGCGTTGCATCACCTCGCGCACCGCCATCTCCATGGCGAGATAGGCGAGCCCGCCACGCGCGTCGATCAGACACGCTGCGGGTTTCTCATGCACAACACAAGGTTCGGCGTCTCCGCGCGCGCGACCGCTATGCAGGTGATCTGCATACATGGCAACACGCGATAAACCATGACCGCCCTGGCCCGCGCTTTCCGCCGCCACCAGCGCGCGTGCAGTGGCCACAGACATCGCTGTAGACGCGCCGGCTTTTGTCAGTGCCTGCGCGACCAGCGTGGTCAGTTCGCTGACGGATAACGTCGGCATCAATCCAGTTTGGTGCCCGAACGTTTGGCAACGTCACCCCACTTCGCCGCTTCGCTGCGGAAGAAGGCCGCGAACTCCACCGGGCTGCTGCCGACCGGTTCAGCGCCCTCGTCGGCGAGCCGCTGCTTTACTTCCGTATTGCCGAGCGCAGCCACCGTTTCGCGGTGCAGCTTGTCGATGATGGCGCGCGGCGTTGCTGCCGGCGCGAACAAACCATTCCATTGCAGCGCGATATGGCCTTTGACGCCGGCCTCCTCCATCGTCGGCACCTGCGGAATCACCGCCGCGCGAGTTTTCGCAGCGACACCGAGTCCGCGCAGGCAGTTGACACGGATCTGCGCCTGCGCCACCGGCATCACCAGAAATGAGACGTGCGCCTCGCCCGACATCACAGCGATACCGGCCGGTGCGGCGCCCTTGTACGGCAGGTGCGTAAGTTTCGCCGGGGTGAGCAACTGAAAGAGTTCCATCGCAAAGTGCGACATGGTGCCCGCGCCCGCGGTCGAATACGTCAGCACCTCGGGTTTGGCTTTCGCCATTGCGATCAAATCGCGCACGTTTTTCACCGGCAGCGAGGGATGCGACACCAGAACAAAGGGATAGGACGACACCATCGACACCGGTGCAAAATCCTTCACCGGATCGAAGGTAAGCCTAGTGTAAACAGCGGGACTGATGGATATCGAGGAATTGCCGAACAACAGCGTATAGCCGTCGGCCGGTGCCTTGGCAACGATCTCGGCAGCGATATTGCCGCTGGCACCGGCGCGGTTGTCGGCGACCATGGTTTGGCCGAGTTGCGCGGTCAATCGCTGCGCCAGCACGCGCGCCACGGTATCGCTGCCGCCGCCGGCCGGAAACGGCACCACCATGCGGATGGACTTGGCCGGATATTCCTGCGCGACCGCCGGCAGCGCACAGGCGAGCGCCACGGCGGCCAACGGCAACGCGAATTGGTTCTTCATGCAACAGACTCCTTGTCGAGCAGTGATTGGCCGGGCTTGACACGGGTGAACGCTACCGGACGGGTGGTGATGTCGAAACGTCCGTCGTTCAAGCGCACGCAGGTGTAATGCGAATGCTCGATATCGCGCGCTTCCGGAAAATCGCTGCGGAAATGCGCACCGCGCGAATCCTCGCGCGCGACGGCAGCGGCACGGATCGACTGGCTGACCATGATCAGGTTTTTCAGATTGAGCCAGTCATGCCAGGTCATGTTGAAGGCGAGGTTGCCGCCGTCGACACCGATACTGTCGATGCGCGCGGCGAGTTCCTCGAGCTTGCCCTCGGCGCGGCGCAGGCTCGCAGCGTCGCGCACGATACCGACATCGTCCCACATCAGATTGTAGAGTTCTTCACGCACCGCATTGAGATCGCCGGTCGGGCGCCGCAACGGCGCCGTGCAGCGTGCGACGGCTTCCTCGATCGCCGCCGCATCGGGTTCATTAAAAGCGCCATGGCCTTTGACCCAACCCGGCATCTCGTCGCCGGCAATGCCGCCGAACACCGTCGAGTTGGCCACGCCGTTGCCGCCGAGACGGTTGGCGCCGTGCACGCCGCCGGAATCCTCACCGGCGACGAACAGGCCGGGCAGTTCGCTGCTGCAATCGCCCTTGAAAACGACGCCGCCCATCATGTAATGCGCGGTCGGGACGACATCGACAAGACCCGACACCAGATCGAAGCCGCAGTCGGTGCAGCGTTCGACCATGCCTTTGAACTCGCGGCGCACCATCACCGGATCGAGGTTGCGCATGGTGATGTACAAGCCACCGCCGGGGCCGACGCGGCCTTCGCGCATTTCCGCGTACATGCCGCGGCTGACAATGTCGCGCGTGGCGCGTTCGCCGCGCGGATCGTATTTATGCATGAAGCGCTCGCCGTTGCCATTCAGCAACTGCCCGCCGACGCCGCGCAGGCCTTCTTCGATGATGGTGCCGGTAATGCGCGTGTGCGGCCCGGCGATCAGGCCGGTCGGATGGAACTGCACCATCTCCATGTCGCGCAGCGTGAGGCCGGCGCGCAGCGCCATCGCCATGCCGTCGCAGGTCTTATCGCCCGACGGCGTGTGAAATTTGTACATGGTCGGGCCGCCGCCGGTAGCGAGCAACACCGCCTGCGCCTGCACGAAGACAAATTCGCCGCTGCGCATGTCGATCATCAGCACGCCGGAAATCGCGTCGCCGTTCTTGTTCTTGATGAATTCGACGGCGCGGTGTTCTTCCAGCCGGTCGATGCCGCGCGCCCATACCTGTTCGGCCAGCCGGTTGATGATCTCAATGCCAGTAAGGTCGCCCTTGTGCACGGTGCGGTCGAAAGTCTGGCCGGCGAAGGCCTTCTGATGCACGCTACCGTCGGGGTTGCGGTCGAAAAAACAGCCGAGTTCATTTTCGAGTTCGTGGATGCATTTCACGGCGCCGGTGACGAGTTTCCACGCGAGGTCTTGGTCGGGCAGCCATTTGCCGCCTTCGATGGTGTCCATGAAATGACGTTCGACCGAATCGGCCTCCGCCAGAGCCACGTTGTAGCCGCCCTGCACCATGCGCGTGCAGCCGCATTTGCCGAGCAGGCCTTTCACCGCGACGGTGATCGAGAGTTTCGGATTCGCCTGGTGCGCGTGCAGCGCCGCGAAGAGGCCGGCGCCGCCGGAACCGAGAATCAGGATGTCGGTCTTGACGGTTCGCATGACGCGCATCACGATTTCACGCCGAGTGATGCCAGCACGCCGGCGCGCTTGTCGCGCGCCGCCTTGTTCACCTCGGTGTAAAGATTGCCGCCGTGGCTGTCCATCGCCACCAGCAGCGGGCCGAAACCCTTGACGCGAAACTTCCACAGCGATTCCGGATTAAGGTCATCAAGATCGACGTCCTCGATCTGTTCGATCCAGGTGGTCTCAAGCGCCGCCGCGCCACCAATGATGGCGAGGTAAACACCACCGAGATCGCTAAACGCCGCCTGCGACGCCACAAATAAACCGCCCTTGCCGATGGTGATGCGCACGCCATATTGTTCCATCAGCGGCCGCGTGAAGCGCTCCATGCGCGCGCTGGTGGTGGTGCCGACGCAGACCGACGCGTAACCCGCCGGGTTGGCCTCCGTTTCGCCGGTCCACTTCACATTCGGCGCGGTATGTATGACGGCATGGCCGCGCATGTCGAAGCGTGTCTTGCGCCCGCGATCGAACATATGAATGTAGGTCGCATCACGAATGCCGAAGAGTGTGCCGTTCAACGTCACGGTGTCGTTGACCTGTAATGCGCGCACCTGCGCTTCGGTGACCGGCATGTTGAAATCGTGGTGGGCCATGATCAGTATCCGTAGGCGACGCCGGCCGGCGTGAAGGTGGCACGCGCGCGCCGCGCCGAATGACATTGCATGTTGA
Source organism: Betaproteobacteria bacterium (assembly GCA_025356695.1). The sequence continues at coordinate 11,586 of JANXSE010000117.1, read as the reverse complement.
CGGCGACGGGATTCAAGGTGATATGCGTGGCCGCCGTTTCCACGTGCACCGCGAACGCGGTCGAATCGCCACCCAGCCCCTGCGCGCCGACACCGAGTTGGTTCACCACCGCCGACAACTCAACCTCGAGTTTGGCGCCTTCCGGATCGTCGCACTGCGTGCCGAGTGGCCGCGTCGCCGCGACTTTCGACAAATGCACGCACAGATCGGCGGTGCCCCCGACACCGACACCGACTATGGTCGGCGGGCAGGTCTTGCCGCCGGCATCAAGCACGCAGTCGATGACGAAGGTCTTCACCGCGTCGATGCCGTCCGCCGGAATCGCCATTTTCAGCCAGGAATTGTTTTCGGAACCGCTGCCCTTCGGGATCATTTCGATCGACAGCGTCTCGGGCGCATCGCTGAATTCGACGTTGATCACGGGTATCAAGCGGCCGCAGGAAGTCTGCGCGTTCTGCCGTGTCACCGGATGCACCACCGAAGACCGGAACGGATGTTCTTTGGTGGCGCGCTCGCAACCCCTGACGATCGCCTGCTTCAAGGCAAAGCCGTCAAACTCGACGCCGCGCCCGATCACCACGTTGTAGATCGGAATGCCGGTGTCCTGGCACAGCAGGTTGTTGGTGTCCTCGGCGACCTTGATGTTGCGAATCATGGTGCCGAGCACCGCCTTGCCGGTGACATCGCTTTCCGTCTTATTGAGACGCGCGAAGCCCTGCTTGATATCCGGCGGCAGCAGCTTGAGGGCGCGGATATAAATTTCCTTGCTCGCGTCCTCGATTTTTTGCAGATCGATTTTCATACCCTGTCCATTAGTCGACGGCGAGCTTGCGCTCGCGCACGATTTTCCCCCAGCGCTCGGTCTCCTCGCGGATCGCTTTAGCGAAGTCGGCGGGATTGCTGCCGACCGGCACCATGCCAAGGCCCTCGAAACGGCTCTTGATGTCCGGCGCCTCCAGTGCCTTCACGGTGTCGCGATAAATTTTGTCGATGACCTCTTTTGAGGTGCCGGTGGCAACCATCAGTCCGAACCAGCCGATGTTCTCGAAGCCCGGTATGGTCTCGGCAATCGCCGGCACATTGGGCAACTGCGGCGAGCGTTGCTTGCTGGTGACGCCGAGCGCGCGCAGCTTGTTTTGCTGGATGAAATTGATCGCGGCAGCCATGTTGGCCGTGGCGAACTGTACCTGCCCGCCCATGACGTCGGCGATGGCCGGGGCTTCACCTTTATACGGAATGTGAATGACATCGATATTGGTGGCAGCAATGAAATTTTCCGCAGCCAGATGGGTCTGCGTGCTGAAGCCGGCCGAACCGTAGGTGATGTCGTGCGGTCGCGCCTTCGCCAGCGCGACAAATTCCTTGATGTTCTTCGGCGGAAAACTCGGCGTCACCACCAGCACCTGCGGGCCGCTGGCGACGTTGGTAATGGCGATCAGGTCCTTGGCCGGATCGAACGGCATCTTCCGGTAAATATGCTGGTTGGCGGTGACGATCGAACCCGTCGTCATGAACAGCGTATAGCCGTCAGGCGTCGCCTTGGCTGCGAGTTCGCCGCCGATGTTGCCGCCGGCGCCGGCGCGGTTATCGATAATCACCTGCTGGCCCCAGATTTCGCCGAGCTTCTGGCTGACGACGCGGGTGACAATGTCGGCCGCCCCGCCCGCCACAAACGGCACGATGACGCGCACCGGTTTGGACGGATAGTTTTGCGCAAATGAGCAAGCCGAAGCAACAAATCCCAACAGCGCCGGCAATATTATTTTGTTCATGCGGCCCCTCCCCCGGTGGATTGCAAAACAGTGTGAAAGACTCAGAATACGTTCAGCGCAAAGGCAAGGCCGGTCGCCACGCTGACACCGGCGGCAACGGCGAGCAATGATTTGTACCAGTCCCGCCACGGCAGAAATTCGATCATCAAGAGGCGTATGCCGCCGGTCATGTGCGCGGCCAGCAGCAGCACAATGCCGGTCTCGCCGAATTTGACGATGGGCAGGGCAGTCCATTGCAAAACGCCGTCGAGCGCCGCGGCGCCCTGCAGCGCGTGCCCCAGCGACCAGAAATGCGCGGGCAGAAAAAGTGCCAGCAGCACGCCGCTCACGCGGTGCAGCGCAAATGCCCACCATGCCGGGTGACTGCGCGCGCGGAAATCGTTCTTCATGAAAACACGCCTAATACCGCGCGCATGCCTGCCAGTGCCAGCGCGATGCCGACAAGCAAAGTCAGCACGTCGAGCGCGGTACCGCGCCAACCAAAGGTTTCGGCAACGACGGTGCGCAAACCGATCGGCGCATGCACGGCGACCGCAAACACGAACAGCGAATAAAACGCGAACCAGCCGTAGTTGCCGTGCGTGCGGCCGAGAATTTCTGCTGCAGAGAGCCCGCCACGCACCGCGTAGATCATGGTCGCCAGGTGCACGACTATGCACAGCGCGAGCACGCCGGCGCTCGCCCGTTGTGCGAGCCACAACAGCGCCTGCGTGCGCGCCTTCACGCCAAGCCCCGCAGGAAGTAGAGTTGACGCACCTAGATTTCCCCGTCGAGCGCGGCCGCCGCGGCGGCGCGCTTGAGTCCGGCAATACCGATGGTCGGTGAAATCTGTTTCGGACAGCGCTCGCTGCAATTGGTGTGTGTATGGCAGGCATGGCAGCCGGCGTCACCGGCAACCGCGGCCAGCCGCTCGGTGTGCATGATGTCGCGCACATCGTTTTGCAGCGTCCAGGCACGGTTGAGCGCCGCAGGGCCGAGATAATCGGGATTCCATTGCACGACATCGCAGGCGCTATAGCAGGCGCCACAGCCGATGCACTCGATGCCGGCATCGACGTTGCGGCGTTGCGGTGAATCGGGCATCACGCGAGCAAAATCATCGTCACGCGTGCGCGCGCCGCTGAAGCGTCCGCGCGCTTTCGCCCACTTGTCGAAAAACTGTTGCATATCGGTGACCAGATCCTTAATCACCGGCAGGTTCGACAGCGGCGCGATTTCCAGTTTGCCATCGGCCGTCACCTTCTCAACGTGGGTGCGGCAGGTCCAGCGCGCCTTGCCGTTGACATTCATCGCACAGGAACCGCAGACACCAACGCGGCAGGCAAATCGATAGGACAGCGAGGGATCGATGACGCGCTGGATGTAGGTGACGACATCGAGCACGGTCTGCGCCTCAAGCCGCGGCACTTCGTACGTCTGGTAGCCCCCCTCGCCGGCGCCGCGCCAGACGCGTACGCTGAGCGTAGTCGGGTAAGACATCAGGCGTAGGGCGTGAGGCGATTCGTCAGAGCCATTTTTTTCTTCCTCACGCCTCACCCTTCACTCCTCACGGAATCAAGCGCTTTCGTACAGTCGCGTCAGTACAAACTCGCGATGGCCGAGCGCTTCAGCGGCAGTCAGACGGCCGTTGCAGGTGCGCAGCATGACTTCAAGCAGTTCGTCGCCGGTCTGGTCAAGATTTTTCTGGCGCTGCAGGAGGCCCGAACAATCGTGATCGACGTGTTCCGACATGGTGCGTACGGTGCGCGGATTGGCGCACAGCTTGATCACCGGAATAATCGGATTGCCGATGACGTTGCCCTGGCCGGTCGGGAAGAAATGCACAACATAACCCGAGGCCGCGCACAACGTCACCATCTCGGCGGCGGCGGACGACGAGTCCATGAACCAGAGGCCCGGCTTGGTCGGCGCTTCGGCCTTGTCGAGACAGCCGACGACCTTGCACTTCTTGCCGATCTTCTGGATGTTGCCCAGCGCTTTTTCTTCGATCGTCGTCAGGCCGCCGGCGATGTTGCCCTTGGTCGGCTGCGAATCGGACAGATCGCTGGTCTTGTGACGCTCGACGACTTCCTGATAGCGGTCGAACATCGCCATGAACTGCTTGGCGACTTCGGGCGTGGCGCAACGCGCCGCGACGATGTGCTCGCCGCCGGTGATCTCGGTAGTTTCGCCGAAAACCATGGTGACGCCGAGCGGTTCAAGTTTGTCGAAGGCATTGCCGACAGTCGGGTTGGCGCCGCAGCCGGACGTCGTGTCGGACTCGCCGCACTTGGTCGACACCCACAAATCGCTGATCGGGCATTCGACGCGCTGCAGTTCAGAGGCCCACTGCACATATTCCTTGGCGACTTTCGAGGCGCGCATGATGGTGTCGTGGTCGCCGTGCAGTTCGATGCCGAAACCGACGACGGGCTTGCCGGTCTTGGCAATCGCTTTGACGATGTCCTGTGTCCACTGGTCTTCAATGCCGATCACCACAACAGCGGCAACGTTCGGATTGCAGCCAGTGCCGATCAGCGTCCTGAAATGCAGGTCAAGGTCGGCGCCGAATTGCAGACGCCCGTACGGATGCGGGATCGCCATCGTGCCCTTGATGTTGTTGGCAACCGCTTCGCACGCGGCGTTCGACAGATCGTCGACCGGCAGGATGATGACGTGATTGCGCACGCCGACGCGGCCGTTTTCGCGGCGGTAGCCCCAGAAGGTCGAATTGCTGGAAATCATGATCTCTCCAAAATTTTAATTAGCACATCCGCGCAAGTATTTCGTGTTCAGGCAGGGCGCGAACCTGCAAGGAAACCGGAATGGACGTTTTGGTCCATGAGGATTTCCGAGTGGGTAAGCAACGCCGCATGAACACGAAAGATGCCGCCCGGACTACCAGCGTTTGGTCTTGATGTTATGCACATGAGCGTGCGCGCCGGCCTTGATGTCGGCTACAGAGTTGCCGATGTCGATGCCGTACTTGATGATGGTGTCACCGCTCTTGATGTTTTTCAGCGCCAGCTTGTGGCCGATCGGAATGTCCTGCTCGGCCTTCAGCGAAATGGTGCGGTCTTCGTCCATGATCCAGCCAGTCAGGTCCTGACCCGCCTTCACGCCCTCCACCACGACCACCGCGACCGTGTCTTTGGGGTCATGCAATACGAAATGAATCATGACAGCTCCTGATTGAAACCTTGTGGAATCCCCGGAGTTTTAATGGGGAAATCTGTGGGATGCAACAGCGGTCGATACTACACGGCGCCTGAAACGGGCGTCAACCCGGTTTGCGCCAAGAACACCGTACGCGATCGCCTACAACTTCTGCATTTCGCGGCGCACCGTTTCGAGCTTCTCCGGGTCCTTGATGTTCTTGAGCAGCCAGTTGAATTGCGTGCGTGCATCATCCTTGAAACCGGCGCGGCCGAGGTTGGCGCCGGCGGCGATGCGCGCGTTGACCGCCAGCACATCGGGTACCCGCGCATCAAGCATCAAGGCCACCTCGAGAAATTGATCGGCGGCACGCGGGAAATCGTAGTTGGCCTCGGCGATGCGCGCGATCCCGTACAGAATATCGCGCCGCTCGCGCAGGGCCGCCAGCGGCAGCAACGCGCGATACAGTTCGTCGCCGGTTTTGTAGTGGCCGGCGTCCTGCAATTCGACTACTACCGCAATGGCGCGCCGCATCAATTCCGGTGACAGCGTTTTCTTGTCAGTGATCAGCGCACGCAACGCGTCCGCACCGGCGGTCGCCGCGCCCGCGCGCACCAGTGATTGCGCCAGCCGCAGGTTCCATTCCTCGGCGTCAAGCTCCGGCGGCGCACCCAGCCCGATCCAGAAGCGCGCGGCATCTTCCTGCAGGTTGTTTTCTGCCGCCATGCCGCCGAGCAGAAAGCGCGCCTGCGGATCCAGTTGGGACGTTGGAAAACGCGCGGCGTCGCCGAACAGGCGCACGGCGGTCAGGGGCAATTTTGAACTTTGCAGAGAATAGGCCAGTTGCAATTGAGCACTCTGCCGCGTCGCGCGCACCTTGCTGTTAAGCGCGAGATAGGCAAAAAAAGCGCGGCCGGTGGTCGGATTGGTGGCGGCGCGGCGCGCGCCGAAGTCCGACCAGTTGGCTTCGTCACCAACCAGCAACTGCTCCTGGTTGGCAAGCTCCTGTGCGGCTGCGGCATAGGCTTTCCATACTTCACCGGCAAGCGCAACGACACGCTCGGGAGATTTTACAGCGGCAAGCTGGAGCAGGTTTTCCATCGCCTCAACGTGCAATATGGAATTGCGCTGCGCCGCCGCGGCGTATTGCAGCACCACCCAATACGCAACCGCGGTCGCGTTTCTGGCCAAACCCGCGCGCGCTTGCGCGATCGCCACATCCGGCGACACCAGATTCGTCTGCAGCCGCAGCAGCAATTTGACCGGGCTGGCATCGTCAAGCTGGGAAAACCAGTTGACCGCCTCCTTGTCGAGCCCGCTGGCGAGCAAAGCATCGACGAAACGCGCCGCAGTCTCGCGATCGAGCGGTTTGTAATCCTGCTGGTAGCGCAGCATCAGCGCGTAGGCCTCGCGCGGTTTGTCTTCGGCGAGATAGGTCTCGATGACCAGCAAACGGGCCTGGCGCAGTTCCTCGGCGGTCGTTTCGTTCTGCCACAACAGCCTGGTCAGCAAATCGCGCGCAGCGCCCCCCTGCGCAACGGCGATCGCCGCGCGCGCCCCCTGCATCAGGCAGAAGCGCGCCACGCTTTGCGGCGCAGCGGCCGGCAAGGCGGCGATCCGCTTGGCCAGTTCCTGATGCCGGTTGAGCCGGTACATCAGCGTGCAGCGCAATTGTTCCCAGTCGCCCCAGCGCGGCGCGGAAACTGCCGCCGGCTGCTGCAGTTCGACGCGGGCGAGCGCGGCCTGCCAGGCGCCCGCCTCGGTAAAGCGTTGTGCGATTTCAAATGCATCGCTCACGCCCTGCGCGCGGGCGCCGGACGACAGCAACAACAGAATGAAAAAAACGACTGGAATTACGCGCATCCGGCTATTGTAGTTTCGTTGGTGGCGAAAACAAAAGCGCCGGCTGACAATAAAAAAGGCGGCTTGCGCCGCCTTTTTTAGCTATGCCAGAACCGCGCCAAATGCGATTACTTGGCTTCGGCGACCTGCTGCGGTTGTTCCGCGACCGGCGGCAGAATCTCGCGCTCGACATGCTCAAGGCGCTCCTTGATGCGCGCGGCTTTGCCCGAACGCTGGCGCAGGTAATAAAGCTTGGCGCGGCGCACGTCGCCCTTGCGCTTGACTTCCACCGAGGCGATCAGCGGCGAGTAGCTCTGAAAAGTACGCTCGACACCTTCGCCCGATGACACTTTGCGCACCGTGAAGGCGGAATTGAGTCCGCGATTGCGCTTGGCAATCACGACGCCCTCAAAGGCCTGCACGCGCTTGCGGTCACCCTCGACCACATTGACGTTGACGACGACGGTGTCGCCGGTTTTGAAATCGGGAATCTTCTTGGCGAGACGCGCGACTTCTTCTTTTTCCAGCTGCTGGATTACATCCATGATCACACTCCACTCAATTCCTGCTTGAATTCTTCGAGCAACCCTCGCTCGTCCTCGCTCAACCCGCGTTGTTCCAGCAACTCCGGCCTTCTCTGCCAAGTGCGTCCCAACGCCTGCTTCAGGCGCCAGCGTTCAATATCGGCATGGTTGCCCGACATCAACACCGGCGGCACTGCCATTCCCTCGTACTGCTCAGGCCGCGTGTACTGTGGGCAATCCAGCAACCCGTTCACAAACGATTCCTGCGTTGCCGACTGCGCATCACCCAGTGCGCCGGGCAACTGCCGCACGATGCAATCAATCAACACCATGGCGGCCAGTTCACCGCCTGACAACACGTAATCCCCGATCGACACTTCGTCATCGACGATCCGCGCAATCGCGCGCTCGTCAACGCCTTCGTAACGACCGGCCAGCAGTACCAGCCCCTGCTCTGCCGACAATTCCATCACCAGCGCATGATTCAACAGCCGGCCCTGCGGCGACATGTAGATCACGCGCGGTTTCTTCACGCCCGTGCTCGCCTGTCGCTGCCGCGCCGCCGATACTGCGCGGTCCAGCGGCTCCGCCATCATCACCATGCCCGGACCACCGCCATACGGCCGGTCGTCCACGGTGCGGTAGGCGTTGCGCGCAAAATCGCGCGGATTCCACGCTACCAGACCGAAAATCCCGCGGTCGCGCGCCCGGCCCGTGATTCCGGCCTCGGTCACCGCCTCAAACATCTGCGGAAACAGCGTTACCACGTCAAACTGAAGCATCAGTAATCCTCGCCCCAGTCCACTACTATCCTGCCCGACTTGAGATCAACCTGCTTGATCACATCGGCAATAAACGGAATCAGCGTTTCATCACTGCCCGCCTCACCCGCCACCACCAGCACATCGTTCGCCCCGGTCTGCAAAATCCGCGCAACCCGCCCGAACACATGCTGTTCGATATTCACAACGCCAAGGCCGATCAAATCAGCCCAGTAAAACTCGCCTGCATCCGCCACTGGCAGCTCGGCGCGCAGCACCGCAATATCGGAACCTCTCAACGCCGCCGCCGCTTCGCGATCCGCAACACCTTCCAACTGCGCAACCAGAAAATTGCCCTGCAACTTGCTGGCGATTACACGCACCTCGCGCCAGTTGCCGTTGCGCCCGAGACGCCATACGGGGTAATCGCACAGACTTTCCGGATCGTCGGTGAGCGTATGGATTTTCATCCAACCCCTGACACCGAAGGGGACGGTCACCCGTCCCATCACCACCAGATCGTCAGGCAGCTTGCTTGGCGCCGAATTGCTTGACGAGGCGCGCGGCGGTGTCGCTGATTTGCGCACCCTTGCTCTGCCAGTAAGTCAGTCGATCGGCCTGGTAACGAAACGCTTCCTGCCCTTCCGGCGCCTTCGGATTATAAAAACCGATGCGCTCGATAAAACGGCCGTCGCGGGCGCGTTTGGAATCGGCCACTACCAGGTTAAAAAACGGACGCTTCTTGGCGCCGCCGCGTGCAAGTCTGATCACAACCATGTTACCGACCCCGAAAATGCGGAAAGGGCGTGATTTTACGCTATTTTTTGACGCAGGCGCAAGGAGAAACCCACTTCCTTCGCGCGCGCAACTGGCGGCGCGAAAAACAAATCAACTTATTGTTATAAAACAACAATGCGGCCAAAACGGCGGTCGCGTAGTGATTCCTTCAGCGCATGCCGGGAAACATCCCCTTCATGGATCGCATCATTTTGGCCATTCCGCCCTTCGCCATCATCTTCATCATTTTCTGGGTTTGCTCAAACTGTGCGAGCAGGCGGTTGACCTCTTGCACGCTGACGCCGGCACCGGCCGCGATGCGGCGTTTGCGCGAGGCCTTCAACAGATCGGGCTTGCTGCGTTCGGCCGCGGTCATCGCATTGATGATGCCCTCAATGCGCCGCAATTGACGATCGTCCATCTGCGCGTTGCCCGCAGCCTGCGCCAGTTGTCCCGGCAATTTATCCACCAGAGCAGCGACACCGCCCATTTTTTTCATTTGGCCGACCTGCTGCTTGAAATCCTCCAGATCGAAGCCCTTGCCCGACTTCAGCTTGCGCGCGAATTTTTCCGCCTCATCGCGATCGACCGAACGGGTTGCGTCCTCAATCAGCGACAGCACGTCACCCATGCCAAGGATGCGCGAGGCCATGCGCTCGGGATGAAAGGCCTCGAGGCCGGCGAGTTTTTCACCGACGCCGGCAAACTTGATCGGCACACCGGTCACCTGGCGCACCGACAAGGCGGCACCACCGCGCGCATCGCCGTCGAGCTTGGTCAGAACCACCCCGGTCAGCGGCAATGCATCGGCGAACGCCTTGGCGACATTCACGGCGTCCTGACCCTGCATGGCGTCGACGACGAACAGCGTTTCGATGGGCTTCAGCGCGGTGTGCAGTTCGCGGATTTCATTCATCATCGCCTCGTCGATGGCGAGCCGCCCCGCGGTATCGACGATCAGAACATCGTGGTAATGCTTGCGCGCGAAATCGATTGCCGCCAGCGCAATATCAGCGGGACGCTGGCCGGTTTCCGAGGAAAAAAAATCCACCTCGACCTGCGCGGCCAGTGTTTTGAGCTGCTCGATCGCCGCCGGCCGGTAGACGTCACAACTGACCAGCAGGACTTTTTTCCTGTGCTGCTCGCGCAGCATTTTTGCCAACTTGCCGCTCGAGGTGGTTTTGCCCGAACCCTGCAAACCGGCCATCAGGATCACTGCCGGCGGTGTGGTCGCCAGATTGAGCCCGCTCGCCGCCTCGCCCATCAGCGCGACCAGTTCCCGGTGCACCACGCCGACCAGCGCCTGCCCCGGCGTCAGACTGCCGACAACGTCCTGACCGAGCGCGCGTTCGCGCACACGCGCAATAAAATCCCGTACCACCGGTAGCGCCACATCCGCCTCGAGCAGGGCCACCCGCACCTCACGCAACGCGTCCTGAATGTTGGTCTCGGTCAGGCGTGCTTCGCCGCGCAGGGTTTTGACCACCTGCGAGAGGCGGCCGGTCAGATTTTCAAACATGTTTGATCCCGTCTTTTTCGCGGTGGGTGCGCGGCGAATTCTCTGGTGTAAACTGCCGCAGGATGAACGCTTCCAGTTTTGTATTTTATCCGATCGTCTCCGTGCTGTACGCGGCGCTTGCCGCGTATTTCTGGCGCACGCGCTGGCGCACGTCCGCACCGGCCGAATTTGTGCGCACCGATCGCTCCGCGCTCGAACACCTGATGGTGCTCGTGCCGCTGGTGTTGCACGCGATGCTGCTATTCAACTCGGTCGTGGCCAGCGACGGCATCCATCTCGGCGTCGGCAACGCCATCTCTACCATCGTCTGGCTGACGGTGGCAATTTACTGGCTTGGCAACCTTTTTTACCGCATCGAAGGCCTGCAGGCGCTGGTCATGCCGGTGGCGGCGCTGTGCGCATTTCTGCCCGCACTGTTTCCGGCTACGCGTGCCCTGCCGAACACCGAATTGCCGGTGTTCCAGGTGCATTTGATGATTGCATTGCTCGCCTACAGCCTGTTCACCATTGCCTCGCTGCACGTGCTGCTGATGGCGGTCATTGAAAATCGCCTGCACGGCGGCGGACTGCCGGCAGCACTGCAGCAACTGCCCGCCCTGCTGACCATGGAAACGCTGCTGTTCCGCATCATTCTCGCCGGTTTCGTGTTGTTGACGCTGACGCTGGCCACCGGCGCCATCTACTCCGAAGAGCTGTTCGGCAAGGCGATGCGCTTCAACCACAAGACCGTCTTCGGCTTCCTGTCGTGGCTGATTTTTGGCGCTCTGCTCGGCGGCCGCTGGCTCTACGGCTGGCGCGGCCGCATGGCCGTGCGCTGGACCCTGACCGGATTTCTGGTCCTGGTGCTTGCCTATGTCGGCAGCAAATTCGTGCTTGAAGTTATCCTCGGCAGAACCTAGAGCACGATGCGCGAGATTCGCCGTCTGTCCCGCGCATCCCGGGCCCTGCACCCAACACTTTTCTGATGGACGACATCCCGTTATCGGTGCAGTTCGGCACGCTCGGCATCCTGCTATTGCTGTCGGGGTTTTTCTCCATTGCCGAAACCAGCATGATGGCGCTGAACCGCTACCGCCTGAAAGCGCTGGTGCGCATGGGCCACCGCGGCGCGCGCGTCGCCACCGAACTGCTCGCGCAAACCGACCGCCTGCTCGGCGTGATCCTGCTCGGCAACAATCTGGTCAACGCAGCCGCGGCCGTGCTCGTCAGCGTCATCACCGTGCGTCTTTTCGGCGATGATGAAATCGCGCTTGCAC
>JANXSE010000432.1 GCA_025356695.1 Betaproteobacteria bacterium | reverse complement strand
CGATCAAAGGGGTCAGCATCAATTGATAGTCAGATAACGCCGCAACTGGCATTGATCGGCCCCTCCGCACCGTCGCACGGAACTTTTCATGGCCGGCATGTTCCATCAGAAAACGCGGCCCAATTCGCCGCGAATCCCGCGGCAAACTAAGGTATCCTGTCGCGTCTTTTTGCCCGTATATGCAGGATCTCTGCCGCACGCATGATCGCCACGTTGAATAGCCCGCCGGAACCGCCGCGCAGCGGCCTGACATTGCGCAGTCGTCGCATCGGTTTCGCCGCGCTCGTGCTCGCCAGTTCCGTGGCGCTGCTGGTTTTGATGGCGGCCACGTTGTTCACCACCACACCCGATGCGATCGGCATCGCCATGCTGCTGTTCTTCGCGTTGACGCTGCCGTGGACGACGATCGGCTTCTGGAATGCGGTGATCGGCTTCTCATTGATGATTTTTGCGCGTGACCCGGCGACGCTGGTGGCGCCGCATCGGCGTCATGCGTCCAGCGGCGCGCCGATTGCCTGCAAAACGGCGCTGCTGATCTGCATCCGCAACGAAAATACCGCGCGTCTTTTACGCAACCTTGAGTGGATGCTCGACGGCCTCATCGCCACGGGCGAGGCGGGCTGGTTTCATCTCTACATTCTCAGCGACAGCAATCAGGCCGCGGCTGCGGTTGCAGAGGAAGGCGTCGCCGCAGCGATGACGCAGCGCTGCGGCGACGCGCTGAAAATAACCTATCGCCGGCGCCAACTCAGCAGCGGCTTCAAGGCGGGCAATATCCGCGATTTCTGCGGGCAGTGGGGGCGGCAGCATGAATTCGCCATCGTGTTTGATGCCGACAGCGTGATGACGCCGGCGGCCATGCTGCGCCTGGTGCGCATCATGCAGGCCGAGCCGCGGATCGGCATTCTGCAAACGCTGGTGACCGGTCTGCCGAGTGCGAGCGCCTTCGCGCGCATTTTTCAGTTTGGCATGCGGCTGGGCATGCGTTCCTACACGCTGGGGGCGGCGAGCTGGCAGGGCGATTGCGGCCCCTATTGGGGACACAACGCGATCCTGCGTCTGGCGCCGTTCATCGAGCATTGCCATCTGCCAGTGTTGCCCGGCGCACCACCACTCGGCGGCCACGTGTTAAGCCACGACCAGCTCGAAGCCGTACTGATGCGGCGCGCCGGTTTTGAAGTGCGGGTGCTGCCCGATGAAGAAGGCAGTTGGGAAGAAAATCCGCCGAGCCTGGTGGAGTTCATCCGCCGCGATCTGCGCTGGTGCCAGGGCAATATGCAGTATTTCCATTTCCTCACGCTGCTCGGCCTGCCTACGGTCAGCCGCTGCCAGCTCGTGCTCGCCATCGCCATGTATCTGAGCGCGCCGGCGTGGCTCGCGTTCATGTTGTTGGGATTGATTCGTCAGTTGCCGTTTCGTGCGGACCTGGGCATTACTCTGTTTATCGTCACGCTGGCGATGGGACTGGCGCCCAAGCTCGCCACGTTGGCCGATGTGCTGCTACGCGCCGAATTACGGCGTGCCTATGGCGGCGTCATTCGCATCGTACTCGGCGCTGCTCTCGAATTTTTGCTGACGCTGCTGATTGCGCCGGTGTCCGCGGTGGCGGTGACGATTTTTCTGCTCGGCCTGCCGTTCGGCCGGCAGGTCGGCTGGACTTCGCAGCAACGCGACGCCGAGGGTGTGCCCCTGGTGATGGCGGCGCACCGCCTGTGGCCGCAAACGCTGCTGGGAATTGTTTTTGCGTGGTGGTTCTGGCGCGTGGCGCCCGGTGCAGTCTGGTTTTGGGCGCCGTTTGTGCTCGGACTCGCCGGCGCCATTCCGCTTGCCATGCTGAGCGCACATCCGCCGCTGGGCCGCCTGCTGGGCGCCGCGGGATTGTGTCGGGTGCCTGAAGAATCGGGACGGCTCGAAGGCGCTGCGGACACCAGCCTGTTCGCGCCATTCGCCAACGAACTTCCGGCGGCGGCTGCGAACAAATGATGCGCAGCGTATTGGCGGCCTGTGCATGCCTCGGTTTTTTGTTGGCGCAGTGCGCCTGTGCCGCAGTCGCGGTGGACTTCGTGAATGCCAGCCGCGCGACACGTTGTGCCGAAGAAGACAACGTCTATGTCAAAGTGCTGGGCAACGGCATTGCGTCGTTCCGCATCAGAGCCGAACATCCGCCCTACATCGCCGCGGTCATGGACGACAGCACGGCACCCGATTTCGCCGCCTGCGATATGTCGCCGGACCCGAATTTTTCTTTTGCACCGCGCACGCTGACGCTCTACGAAGATGCCGACATACGGCTTGTCGGACATGTTTTTCCGACGAACTGGCGGCCCGATGTGGTGGACTTTTTTGTCGGCGGCACCCTTGAGCGGGGCCTGCATCTGGTGCAATTGCTCAAACGCGGGCCGCAACGTGATATCGAAATCTTGGTGGTCTATCCGGCGGACGGCTATTGGCGCGTGAAACCGCTGCCACCGCCTGCACTGATTGATAGTGCTTACGGCAGTTCGTTTTTGTTCGGGCCGATTGAAGAATCAACGCGTCCGTTTGTGGTCATTCGCAGCATTGTCTTCGATCCGGCGACGCTGACATTCAATCTTGTTTTTCGCGACGATACGCGCGGTGTGTTGCGCGTCGCCGCCGCCACTAGCGCCGGGGTCACGCTGGCGTTGACGCTGGAGCCGCCATTGCCCGCCGGGCGGCCGTTTGCCGCGCTGCGTTCGATGTTCGTTACACCGGCGCAGGCGGACGTGGCGGTCGCACGCTGGGCAGGCACATCTCTTGCACCGGTTTCTGCGCCGATACTCGAATTCGGCCGTTTCCGCACGACCAGCGCCCGTTTCGGGCGCATTGCGCAATCGACGCACAATTTGAGCGCGCCGGATCTCGTCTTCGACGCGTTTGATGCCGCTGCATCGCGGTAAGATCGCTGCGCGAACAAGGACCAAGGGCATGACCGAAAAAAGCACCGAAGCCAACCGCGGAGAACCGGCTGCAGAGCATGATGCCGCCTGGCAGGCCGTGTTGGCGCGCCGCATCAGTGCTGCTGCGCCGCTGGAGCGTTCGCCGTTGCACGATTTGTACGGGCCGCTGTGCGATGCCGGCAGAAACGGCACATTTGCGGTTGGCCATTTGGCGCAAAGTCTCGACGGCCGCATTGCCACGAACAGCGGCGTTTCGCGGTGGATCAGCGGGCCCGCCGACCTGTTGCATACGCATCGCATGCGCGCGCTGGTTGATGCGGTGATCGTCGGCGTCAACACCGTACTGCACGACGATCCGCAATTGACAGTGCGGCGCTGCGAAGGTGCCAATCCGCTGCGCGTGATCATCGATCCCGAGCGCCGGCTTGACGGCAGCCAGCGCGTATTCACGGACGGCGCCGCGCCGACCCTGCTGCTTACGGCAGCGGATGGCGAGTGCAAGGACAAGATGCTGGGCAATGCCAAGATCGTTCCGGTGCCGCGCAGCGGAGCGGAACTTGATCCGCATGAGATCCGCCGCATTCTGGCGCAGCGTGGATTGCACCGCCTGTTGATCGAAGGCGGCGGCATTACGGTATCGCGTTTTCTCGCGGCCGGCGCGCTCGACCGTTTGCAGATCACGGTGGCCCCGCTCATCCTGGGTTCTGGACGACCGAGCGTACTGTTGCCGGAAATCACGGATTTGCGCCGCGGCCTGCGTCCGCGCACGCGCCGTTTCGAACTCGGCGAGGACATCATGATCGAGTGTGACTTCAGTGAGTAATGCCATGCGTAGCCGCGCCTTTTGGACTGTCGGTGCGGGCGCCGGTGAAATTCGCGAGGCGGCGTTGCCCGTGCCCGGCACGGGTGAAGTGCGGGTGCGCGCGTTGTGCAGCGGCATCAGTCGCGGCACCGAAAGCCTGGTTTTCAGCGGACATGTACCCGCCAGTCAATACGAGGCCATGCGTTGCCCTTTTCAGGAAGGCGCATTTCCTGCACCGGTGAAATATGGTTATGCCTCGGTCGGTCGCATTGAGGCGGGGCCTGCAGAACTGCTCGGGCAACGCGTGTTCTGTCTGCATCCGCATCAGGATGTTTACGTCGTGCCGGCCGATGCCGTGATTCGCCTGCCGGATGACGTGCCCGAAACGCGCGGCGTGCTCGCCGCGAATATGGAAACCGCCGTCAACGGCCTGTGGGATGTGGCGCCGCGTCTCGGCGACCGTATTGCGGTGATCGGTGCGGGTGTGGTTGGTTGCATGGTTGCCGCGCTGGCGGCGCGCCTGCCCGGAGTTCGTGTCGAATTGATTGATACGGATCCGCGCCGCGCGGCCATTGCCGCGCGTCTGGGCTGCGCTTTTGCCGCGCCGGAACGGGCGAGCGAAAATGCCGATCTCGTCATTCATGTCAGCGGCAATCCCGAGGGCCTGACAACTGCGTTGCGTCTGGCCGGATTCGAAGCGACGGTGCTTGAGATGAGCTGGTACGGCGACCGCATGGTGGTTGCCCCGCTCGGAGAATCATTTCACACGCGACGCCTGACGCTGCGCTCGTCGCAGGTCGGTGCGGTGGCCACGGCACAGCGCGCGCGCTGGAACCATCGCCGCCGTCTTGCGCTTGCGCTGGAGTTGCTGGCCGATCCGCTGTTCGACGCGTTGCTCACGGGCACGAGCGCTTTCGAAGAACTGCCCGCGACCATGGCGCGGCTGGCCGGCGCCCCCGACGGCACGCTCTGCCACGTCATCACCTATTGCTGAACAGGAGAATATCGCCATGTATGCGCTCGCCGTTTCCGACCACATCATGATTGCGCACAGCTTTACGGGCGAGATATTCGGCCCGGCGCAGCAATTGCATGGCGCCACCTATGGCGTGGAAGTCGAGTTTCGTCGCGCGGAACTTGATAACAACGGCCTGGTGTGCGATATCGGCCTCGCGCTCAAAGCGCTGCGCGAAGTGCTGAGTGAACTGAATTTCAAAAATCTCGACGAGGTGCCGGCGCTGAGCGGAAAAAACACCACCACCGAATTCATGGCCGGTGAAATCTTCCACCGCATGAAAACCCGCATCGTCGCCGGGGCGCTCGGCGCCGGCACCGCCGGGACACTCGATTCGATGCGCATCGTGCTGCGCGAATCGCCGGTGGCGTGGGCGAGCTTCGAAGGCGCGTTGCGTTAATGGCGCTGGCGTTCCTGGTGCCGGGACCGCTCGATCAACTCACCGGCGGCTATCTTTTCGATCGCATGATTGTGGAAGGGCTGCGTGCCGCGGGCCGTACCGTCAACGTGATCGAACTGGCCGGGCGCTTCCCCGCCGCTGATGACCTCGCCCGCAGTGCCGCCGCGACGGCACTTGCGAACTTGCCGGACGGCAGCACTGCGGTCATCGACGGTCTCGCGCTGCCGGCATTTGCCGATTGCCTGGCCGCGGAAGCGCGACGCCTGCAACTGATCGGCTTTATCCATCATCCGCTGTCGCGCGAAACCGGTTTGCTTGCGGACGTGGCACACGTCTACGCCGTGCTCGAAGCGCGGCTCTGGCCGCTGCTGCGTGGCGTGATCTGTCCGAGCGCGCATACCGCGCGCGCCGTCAAGGCAATCGGGGTCGCCGCCGATCGCATCGAGATTGTGATGCCGGGCACCGCCAAACCCGCAATGTTACGTGCAGCCAAAAGCGCGGGGCCGCTCGCGCTGCTGGCGGTCGGCACCGTGACGCCGCGCAAAGGTCATGTGCTGCTGATCAACGCACTGGCCAGCCTGCGCGATCTCGATTGGCGCCTCATCTGCATAGGCAGTCTCGAACGCGATACCGCTACGGTGGCCGCATTGCGCCATGCCATCGCCGCACAAAATCTCGGCGACCGCATTGCGCTCGCCGGTGAATGTGCGCCGGCCAGTCTGTCGGCGGCCTACCGGAGTGCCGACGTGTTTGTGCTGCCTTCCTATGAAGAAGGTTACGGCATGGTCTATGCTGAAGCGCTGGCGCACGGTCTGCCCGTGATTGCCACCACCGCCGGCGCGATTCCCGATACCGTGTCGGCAGACGCGTCGCTGCTCGTGCCGCCCGGCGATACTGCCGCCCTGTGCGATGCGTTAAGACGCGCCATGACAGACGCAAATCTGCGTGCGCGGCTTGCCGCCGGTGCCGCGCTTGCGGCCGCGACGTTGCCGGATTGGCCAACGGCAGTCACCCGCTGGGCCAACGCGCTGGACCGGCTCGCCGCATGAACGGCTTTAGTGCGGATTGGCTGCGCCAGCGCGAGCCCTTCGACACCGCGGCCCGCGATCGCGACCTCGTGCGCCGGTTTGCCGTCGCGCTCAAACTGCGTCAAGCGGGAACGTTGCGCATCATCGACCTGGCCGCAGGCAGCGGCGCCAATTTCAGGGTGCTCGCACCGCTGCTGAACGGTGATCAGGCGTGGTCGCTGGTGGACCACGATCCGGCATTGCTGGGCGCACAATCCGCGGAGATCATGCGCTGGGCGCTGCGCGAAGGTTGGCGTTGTGAGAAACCCGACGCGGGTGTCACAGTGCACAGCGGTGCGACCACGTGGCGCGCACAGGCACAGACGCTGGATCTGGCGCAGGCACTGTCTCAACTGGATTTCACGACCTGCGACGCCGTGACGACGACGGCTTTTCTGGATCTTGTTTCGGCGGACTGGGTCGAGACGTTTTGCGATCAGCTGGTTCGTGCGCAACGGCCGTTGTTCGCGACACTCACGGTCGATGGCCGGCGCGCATGGCAGCCGGCCCACGCTGCCGATGCGCCGATCGAGAAAGCATTCGCGCGTCACCAGACCGGCGACAAAGGATTCGGTCGCGCGCTGGGTTCCGCGGCCACGAGTCATGTCGCGAAGCGGCTGGCGGCGGCCGGATACACGGTAAGCACCGCGCGCAGCGATTGGCAAATCGGCGTGGCGCATCGCGAAATGCTGCGGCGCATGGCGGAAGAGTCGGTTGCAGTGGCGCTTGAAACGGACCCTTCAGTCGCGGCGTGTTATGCCGATTGGCTGGCGCAGCGCGCTGCGCAAATTGATGCGGGAGTGCTGTCGCTTACCATCGGCCATCTGGATTTGCTGGCCCTGCCGCCGGCGCGCTAGCAGCGTCGCGGTCTGCAGGCCGCTTGCCGAACTCAGGGTTTGCAGAAGGGCAGCATCCGGCGCAGGAAACCGTTGCGCTCGAAGAGGTGGTGCTTGAGGCCGAGACCAATATGCCACGATGCGACGATCACGATCACATAGGAAATCAGGATGTGCGCAACGCGTGCAACGTCGGCCAGCCATGCCTGCTTGCCGATCGGATTGACTAGGTCGTGCAGTCCGAACAGCTTGATGCCGTAGTCGCCTGCCATGACAAACAGATAACCGCTTACCGGCATCAGAATCATGCAGGCGTAGAGCAGGGTTTCATTCCAGTGCGAGATGGCGCGTTCGGCCGGCGACAGTGCCGGCGCCCAGTCCGGCAGCGGTGTCAGCTTGCGCCAGAGTATGCGCAATACGGCAAGCAGCAGGAGAACGACGCCGATGGATTTATGCCAATCGTAATAATTGCCCTGTGTCAGCCCGAAAAGGGTGTGTTCCCCTTCGATCCGGGTCATGAAGTTGCCGCTCAGGTATTGATGCGCGAACAACAGAAAGACGGCCCAGTGCAGAAAGCGTGTGACCGCGCCGTAGTGCGTGGCCGAATTTTGCAGCGGCATGATTGAATCCCCCGGGTTGGGCCTGGATGCGTTTTACTTGCGCCGCCAAACTCTATCGTTGCGGGAGCGGGCGGTCAACCGCTCCGGTCCTGCCATGCGATCGCCTACTGTTTCGGAATCCCCGCGCGTTCGATCACTTCCTTCCACTTGGCGATTTCCGCGACCATCAGGTCGCGCGCCTGTTCGGGCGTGCTGCCGCGCGCTTCGACGCCGACTTCCAGCAGGCGCTGTTTGACGTCGGGCGCGGCCAGTGCCGCGTTGATTTCGCGATTGAGGCGGTCGATGATCGCCCGCGGCGTTTTGGCCGGGGCGACGAAGGAGGCCCACGACGCGGCGTGATAGCCGGCCACGCCGCTTTCGGCGATAGTCGGCACTGCCGGCAAAAGTGATGAACGTTTATTGGCTGCAACGGCCACCGCTTTCACCGTGTTGGCGCGAATCTGGCCGATCACCGCGCCGAGACTCTCGAAGACGAGTTGCACTTCGCCGCCGCGCAATCCTGCCAGTGCCGCCGCCGGCGCCTTGTAGGGAATGGTCTGCGCGTGGAGGCCGGCCATAGTTTTGAACAATTCGATCGCGAGGTATTGTGTGCTGCCGATATTGAGCGAGCCGATATCGAGCTTGTTCGGATTGTTCCTGGCGTAGGCGATCGCGTCGGCCAGGGACGCGAATTTTGCATCCGGCGCTGCGATCACCACGATGTCGAAAAACCCCAGCGTCGACAGATGAATGTAGTCCTTGACGATGTCGTAGGGCAGCTCTTTGAACATCGAGACCGTGAGCGCGGCGCCGTTGCCGGTGTGCAGCAGCGTGTAGCCGTCGGGTTCGGCCTTGGCGACGGCGACCGAGGCGACGATGAGGCCGGCGCTGGGGCGGTTGTCGACGACGATGCCCTGGCCCATGTTCTCGGACATTTTCTGTGTGACGATGCGCGCGGTGATGTCGCCGATGCTGCCGGCGGCGTAGGGCAACATCAGGCGGATCGGGCGCGAGGGATAGTTATCGGCTGCATTCGCTGCGAGCGGTGCGATTAGCAAAAGGAGTGTGCAGAGTCGGTGCAGTGATAGTGACATCGGTTTTCCTGCCGGGGTAGGCGCAATGCCGGGGTGGCGCATTATACAATTCCGCATGGGCGTATATTTCGCGCGCAATTGAATACATGGAGATGGCATGACGGTATTGATTATCGGCGCGGGCCTCGTCGGCTCGCAGGTGGCAAAAATTCTGGCCGAGGCAGGCGAGCGCCCGCTGGTGATGGACCAGCGCCTGCAGCGCGATGTGCTGGCGAAAATTGTCGATCTCGACAAGATCGATCTGATTGAAGGCGATGTGCTGCGTCCGCTGACGCTGGGGGCAGCGATTGCGCGCGGCAATATCAGCGCGATTGTCCACACTGCGGCCTATCCACTGCTGACGCTGGGCGCGCAGCGCAACCCCTATGCGGCGATCGAATTGAACATCATGGGCCTCGTCAATGTGATGGAGACGGCACGCATCCACGGCATCAAACGCGTGGTGGCGTCGAGTTCGAGCGTATTGAACCGTTACCAAAGCGGTGGCGAAGACGGCGGCGATCTGTCGAAAGAAGAAGCGGTGCCCCGGCCCAACACGTTTTACGCCTCGACCAAGCAGGCGGTCGAAAGCATCGGACTGAACTATGCGAAGAGCTTCGGCATTGAATTTGCCGCGCTGCGTTATTGCCCGGTGGCCGGCCCGTGGAGCGGGCCCGGCGGCGGCGGGCCCAGCGGCATTTTTCGCGCGATGGTCGAGAACGCAGTCAACGGCCGCGAGGCGGTGGTGCCGGGCACGGCGATGGAATGGGTGTATTCGGTGGATGCAGCGATGGCGACAGTGCAGGCGCTGCGCGCGAAGTCCCTCGGCAGCGGCGTGTTCAATATCACGATGGGCCGCATTTTCCGCCCGGACGAACTCGAAGCCGAGTTGAAGCGCGCGATCCCGGGCGCAAAGACGCGTGTCGAAGCGCAGCCCGAAGGTTCGACCTGGAGCGGCGGCGACTGGAAGCCGGCTGATATCAGTCGCGCGAAAAAAATCCTCGGTTATGAACCGCAATATCCGATACCGCGTCTGCTTGCAGACTACGCGGCGTGGTATCGCCAGGCCGTATTGGGCAGGTAGCCGCCGTTACTCGATGGTGATGCGCGCGGTTTCCGTGTGGTTGAAGCCGTTGTCGCCGTGCCAGTTGAACACCAGCGTGCCGGACTCGGTGGCAATCGTGGTGAATGACAAAAACGGATTTGCCGCGATCGAAGGATAGAGTGTCGCGCGGCAAACCTCGATGCCGTTGTAGGTGCAGGTGAACCCGGTGATGATGTCGCGCGGCAGCGGCACGCCGAGAGTGGTGCGGCGGAAACCGTTCTCCATGATGTGGCTGATCAGCGTGCGGATCTCGATGATCTCGCCGCGCTGCGCGGTCTTCGGTACGTTAATGCGCGCGACCGCCATCAGAGTTCCTCAAGGCAGGCGGCCAGCGTGACGATGACGAACGCTGTGTCAGACCAGTACGAACCGTCGCTCATGCGCGCAATCGCCACCACGTTTTCGGTATCGGCCAGGCGCACGCGCGTGGCGATCGAAGCGCGGCCGGCGCGCGGCCCGAGATAAAAACTGATCATTTCGGGCAGCGGATTTTTTTCCGTGAAGACGTGGATTTCGCGGACGTAATCGGTCGCTGTCATCGGGCTCTCGACGGTGACGCCGAGCGGCACCAGATGGCCGTTCTCAACCAGCGGCGGCACATCCAGTTTAACGCGGCCGTGGTTGATGACGGCGCCGCCGGTCATCCGCTTGATGACCTCCGGCATATTGTTCAGCGGTGTGCGCGTAAGTTGCGCAAAAGCGCGCGGCGGCAGCATGGCTGCCGCCGCGAACCCGCCCGCTGCGGAAAGAAATCGCCGGCGCGCGCGCACTACACCAGCGTGATGCCGTGGTTCTTCAGCGGGAAGCTGCGGATGCGCTTGCCGGTCGCCGCGGCGTAGGCATTGAGTACCGCGGGGGCTGCCACGCAGATGGTCGGCTCGCCGACACCGCCCCAGAATCCACCCGAGGGCATGACGATCGCTTCGACCTTCGGCATCTGCGCGATGCGCATCGACTGATAGTTGTGGAAGTTGGTCTGCTCGATGCGGCCGTTTTTGACCGTGCACTCCTGATAGAACAACGCCGACAGTCCATAGACGAAAGACCCGGCGATCTGCCGTTCGATCAGCGACGGATTGACTGCATAGCCGCAGTCGGTGGCGGCGACGATGCGATGCACCTTGATCTTGTTGCCGCCGGTGACCGAGACCTCGGCGCAGGCGGCAACGAAGCTGTTATAGCCTTTCATTTGCGCCAGCCCGCGGAACACGCCTTTCGGCGCCGGCTTACCCCAGCCGGCGCGTTCGGCCGCCGCATTTAGCACCGCGAGGTGCTTCGGATTCTTCGCCATCAGCTTGCGACGGAACTCGAGCGGGTCCTGTCCTGCGGCCTGCGCAAGTTCATCCATGAAGCATTCCATGTAGATCGCGTTCTGGTTGATATTGACGCCGCGCCAGAAACCCGGCGGTACGTGCGTGTTGCGCATCGCGTGATCGACCAGCAGGTTGGGAATGGCGCTGTAGCCGAATTCAGCCTCGCCTGACGGCGCCATGCCCTGGAATGCCGCCGGGTCCATGCCGTTGACCAGCGCTTCGGGACGCACCGAACTGAGAATCGACTGGCCGGAGAGGCGCACGTGCAGTGCGGTCAGATTGTTGCTGGCATCGAAGCCGCCGGTCAGTTTGCATTGGGTCAGCGGATGGTAGCGGCCCTGCGTCATGTCTTCTTCGCGCGACCACTGCAGTTTCACTGGCACGCCGGGAATCTGCTTGGCGATCAGCACGGCCTGGCGCACGTAATCCTGAAAGGCGCCGCGCCGGCCGAAGCCGCTGCCGAGCATCAGCTTGTAAACCTCGCACTTGTCGGCCGGCAGTCCGGACGCGGCGAGCACGGCGGCGAACGACGCTTCGCCGTTCTGCGTGCCGAGCCAGACTTCGCAGCGCTCCGCGGTGTAGCGCGCGACGGTGTTCATCGGCTCCATGGTTGCGTGGTTGAGGTTGGGATGCGCGTAGACCGCCTCGACCTTTTTCGTGGCACCGGAGAGCGCCGCCCTGGCGTCACCATTTTTGTTTCCAACGAAGGCCTGCTCGGCACCGAGACCTTCTTTCAGCATGTCAGCGAGGCCGGCGCTTGAAACCTTGCCGTTGGCGCCTTCATCCCACACGATCGGCAGCGCATCGAGCGCCGTCTTGGCGCGCCACCAGCTGTCGGCGACGACGGCCACTGCGGAGTCGCCCACCTGCAATACGTGTTTGATGCCGCGCATGCCGGAGATTTTTGCCGCATCGAAGCTCTTGATCTTGCCGCCGAACACCGGGCATTCCTTGATCGCTGCCAGCAGCATGCCGGGCAGCGTAAAGTCTGCGGTGTAAATCATTTTCCCCGTGACTTTATCGATGGTGTCCAGGCGGTGGACCGACTTGCCGATCAGTTTCCAGTCCTTCGGGTCCTTCAGCGGCACGTCTTTCGGCTGTACGATTTTTGCGGCGGCTTCGGCGACCTTGCCGTAAGTCGTGGTGCGGCCGCTCGTGCTGTGCGTGATGATGCTGTTGGCGGCACTGCATTCGACTGCCGGCACTTTCCATTCGTCGGCTGCGGCCTGGATCAGCATCGTGCGCGCAACGGCGCCGCCGCGGCGCACGTATTCATGCGACTCGCGGATGCCGCGGCTGCCGCCGGTCGAGAAATCGCCCCACACGCGTTTGCGCGCGACGCTCTGTCCCGGTGTCGGGTATTCGGTGGTGACTTTCGACCAGTCGCATTC
>JANXSE010000378.1 GCA_025356695.1 Betaproteobacteria bacterium | reverse complement strand
CTGCGGCGGGTATCGCGCACGAATACTGGGACGGCCTCGGCATCCGGCGCGAATTGCACGACGCAACCGCACTGGCCCTGCTGCGCGGACTCGGTTTTGATTCCGCGCGCGACGCGCAAACACATCTCGATGCGCTGGCCGACGAATTATTCGCGACGGCGCTGCCGCCGGCGCTGGTGTTGCGTCAGGGTGAACCGCTGGTGGCGGCAGTCGCCCTGCCGCAACAGGATCGCGAGCAACTGATCGCGTGGGAACTCACGCTTGAGAGCGGTGACGAACTGCGTGGCGAATTTATCGCGGCACAGCTGGCACAACTCGATACACGTGAAACCGGTGGCCGGCATTGCGCACGCTTCAATCTGCCATTACCGGCCGATCTGCCGTGCGGTTATCACTGTCTGCGCCTGCCGCGTTACGACGCCTCCAGCCTGTTGATCGTCGGGCCTGCGCATTGTTATGTGCCGGACAATCTTGCGCAGGGCGCGCGTTGCTGGGGGCTTGCGGTGCAGCTCTACACGCTGCGCTCGTCGCGCAATTGGGGCATCGGCGATTTTAGCGATCTCGCGGCGCTGGCGGCAGAGGCCGGTCGCGCCGGCGCTGCTTTTATCGGACTCAATCCATTGCATGCGCGCCATCTTGCGCGGCCCGACGAAGCGAGCCCGTATGCGCCGAGCTCGCGCGAATTTCTCGATGCCGTTTATATCGACGTCGAAGCGGTGGTTGATTTTGCTGATTGTGTCGAAGCGCGCGCGATGGTTGCGGCACCGGAATTTCAGGCCGTGCTGGCGGCAGTGCGCGCGGCGCCGCTGGTCGATTACGCGACGCTGACGGCGTTGAAGCTGCAGGTGCTGACGCAGTTGTTTCAGCACTTCCTGCAACACGAAGTGGCTATGGATAGTGTGCGCGGCGCAAAATTCCGCGCCTTCCGCGAATTCGGCGGTGTTGCGCTGGCACGTTTTGCCGATTTCGAGGCGCGCAAACTGCATGCGGAATCGAGTCACGCCGAGACCGTCGAATTTCAAATTTATCTGCAATGGTTGGCCGCCACGCAGTTGCACGACGCGGCGACGGCAGCGCACGCCGCCGGCATGCAGATCGGCCTGTATCGCGATCTCGCCGTCGGCGCCGCACATGACAGCGCGGAGACCGCAAGCGCACCGGCATTATTTGCGCAAGGCATGAGCGTCGGCGCGCCGCCCGATATGTTGAATCGCCAGGGCCAGAACTGGGGGCTGCCGCCGTGGAATCCGCGCCGCCTGGCGGCAGAAGAATACCTGCCGTTGCGCCGCCTGCTTGCTGCCAATATGCGCGATGCCGGCGCGCTGCGCATCGATCACGTGATGGCATTGACGCGGCTGTTCTGGATTCCGCAGGGCATGAACGGCGCCGACGGCGGTTATGTGCATAATCCCTTCGCCGCGCTGGCGACCATCGTCGCGCTCGAAAGCGAACGCCACCGCTGCATGGTGATCGGCGAGGATCTCGGTTCGGTGCCTGATGGTTTGCGCGATGCGCTGCGCGAGCGCGGCCTGCTGTCTTATCGCGTGCTCATTTACGAACGCCACTGGAATGGTGACGGCAGTTTCTGCCGGCCCGATGAATACCCGCGGCAGGCGCTGGCGATGGCGGCGACCCACGATATGCCGCCACTGTTCGATTACTGGCAGGGCGGCGACATCGAGCGGCGTGCCGCGCTCGGCCTGTACCCGGCGCAGCAACAGAGTGACGAAGAAACGCAACGGCGCCATGGCGAACGCGACGGGTTACTGCGACTGCTCGCAGAAACCGGCTTGACGCCGGTGAATTCCGCCGACGCGGGTCAAGTGGTCGCCGGGCTGCACGGCGTGATCGCGCGCAGTCAGGCTATGCTGGCTGCGGTGCAGCTCGACGACGTCATCGGTGAAACCGCGCCGGTGAATATTCCCGGCACTTACAAAGAGTATCCGAACTGGCGGCGCAAGCTGGCGCTGCCGCTGGAAGAAATTTTCGCTGGCGCGCGCTGGGCGCAACTGACCAACATCATGCGCGAGGCCGGCCGCAGCTGAAACGCGCTGCTTGCTTCAGACCAGCCGGTCGAGCATGGCTTGCGTGATCAGGGTGACGCCTTTTTCAGTGCGTTCGAAACGCCGCGCATCTTCAAGCGGATCTTCACCGACGATGGTGCCGGACGGAATTTTTACGCCGTGATCGATAACGGCGCGCGTCAGGCGCGAGTGGCGGCCGACGACGACACCGGGCAGCAGTACCGACTCGCGCAATTCGCAATACGAATTGATGCGGCAGCGCGAAAACAGCAGCGAGCGGTCGACGTGCGAGCCCGAGATGATGCAGCCGCCCGACACCAGTGAATCGACCGCCATGCCGCGCCGGTCGTCGCGATTGAAAACGAATTTTGCCGGCGCCAGCTGTTCCTGATAAGTCCAGATCGGCCAGCTGTTGTCGTACATGTCGAGTGTCGGCTGCACTGCAGTCAAATCAATGTTGGCTTCCCAGTAGGCGTCTATGGTGCCGACATCACGCCAGTAGGGCGGCGCGTTCTTGTCGGTGGTCACGCAACTCTCGCCGAAGGGGTGCGCCGCCGCCACCCCTTCCTTGACCGCGCGCGGGATGATGTCCTTGCCGAAATCGTGGCTTGATGACGAGTCGGCAAAATCACGTGTCAGCGCGTCATACAGATATTTCGCATTGAAGACGTAGACGCCCATGCTCGCCAGCGCCACGCCGGGTTTTCCCGGCATCGCCGGCGGATTGGCCGGTTTCTCGATGAAATCGGTGATGCGGTTGGAGTGATCGACCGCCATCACGCCGAAACCCTGCGCGTCCTTGAGCGGAACTTCGATGCAGGCAACTGTGCATTGCGCACCTCTTTCGACGTGCGAAGCCAGCATCAGCGAGTAGTCCATTTTGTAAACGTGATCGCCGGCCAGGATCAAGATGTATTCGGGATTGTCGTCCTGGATGATGTCCATATTCTGGTAGACCGCGTCAGCGGTGCCGCTGTACCAGGATTCGCCGGCGGTGCGCTGCTGCGCCGGCAGCAGGTCAAGGTGTTCGTTGAGTTCTGTTTTCAGGAACGACCAGCCGCGCTGCAAATGCCGCAACAGGCTGTGCGATTTGTACTGCGTTGCCATGCCGATGCGCCGGATGTTCGAATTGAGGCAGTTCGACAGCGCGAAGTCGACGATGCGGAA
>JANXSE010000372.1 GCA_025356695.1 Betaproteobacteria bacterium | reverse complement strand
AGGCAGACGGAGCTGGCATGAATAAAACAGAACGCATTTTCAAAATCGAACAACTTATCAGCGCGCGCAAGCTGCTGTCGTTCCAGCAACTGCTCGACGAAACCGAGGTCTCGCCGGCCACCCTCAAGCGCGATCTCGAATACCTGCGCAGCCGCATGAAGGCGCCGATCGTCTACGACCGCGACGCCAACGGCTACCGCTTCAGCGTCGACGGCCAGACGCCGGCACGCGTCGAATTCCCCGGCCTCTGGTTCAATGCCTCGGAGGCCGCCGCACTATTGACGATGGAACATCTGCTCGAAGAACTGCAGCCCGGACTGCTCAAGCGCCACATCGAGCCGTTGAAGGCGCGTCTCAAGGCTCTGCTCGAAAGCACCGATCATTCGCATGACGAAATCCAGCGCCGCGTGCGCATCCTGCACCAGGGCCGGCGTGCGCCGCTCAACAAGTTTTTTGAGACCGTCGCCAACGCGCTGCTCAACCGGCGCCAGCTCGGCATCGGCTATTACGCGCGCGGCAGCAACAGCACTAGCGAGCGTGTCATCTCGCCGCAGCGCCTGGTCTGTTATCGCGAAACCTGGTATCTCGACGCCTGGTGCCATCTGCGCGAAGACCTGCGCAGCTTCGCACTCGACGGCGTGCGCGAGGCGGTGGTCCTCGAGTCGCCGGCGAAGGAAATTTCCGAGCGCCGTCTCAATGAAGTGCTGGCCGAGGGCTACGGCATTTTTTCGGGCCGCGCCACGGCGACTGCCCGATTGCGTTTTACGCCCGAACGCGCGCGCTGGGTCGCCACCGAACAATGGCACCCGAAGCAGCGTTCCAGCGTTGAGCGCGACGGCTCTTTCGTGCTGGAATTCCCCTATGCCGATGATCGTGAACTCGTCGGCGATATCCTGCGTCATGGTGCCGCGGTCGAGGTGCTGGCGCCGAAGGAACTGCGCAGCCGCGTGCGCGAACAACTGGCGGCGGCGGCGCGGCGTTACGCCTGATATTTCTCATCAGACAATTCCTGCCCCCCGCTGCGCGGGGGGCAGGAGCCTGCTTGTGCTGACCGGCGGTTGCCTTGGCGGGCCGGCCAGTGCCGGATCGCGGCTGCAATCCGGCGCGCCTGCCGGCGTAGCGCCCTAGTAGTTCTGATTGTCGATGTAGCCGCCGATTGCCGCGCCGATGCTCGCGGCCGGGCCGTAACTCATCACCGGCGAACTGTAGAACACGGGTGCCGGCGCGATGTAGCTGCGTTGCACGACGTAGGGGCGTTCGACCACCACCACGCGGCGGTTGTCGTAATGGCGGTAGGCATAGCGATCGTGTTCGCGGAATTCATGGCGGTTGTAATCGCGATAGCTGTCGTGGCGCTCGTAACCGTGGCCGTGCCAGGAATCGGCGAACACCGGTGCGGTCGCGCCCAGTGCGGCGCCGGCGACGATCATGCAGATGACTTTTTTCGTGGTGTTCATGATGTTCTCCTTTGTGAGGTCCACGTGTCTTTCAACGCGGGCATGGGGGCATTGTTGACCCCGGCGGGGTTACCGTCTGCAAGCAATTGTTAGCAGATGTGTCTGCGCAGCGGGCGGGGCGGCGGGTTACCATACGTCCTCGTTGAGCGAGGCGACATGAAACTCCCATCCCTGAATACACAGATCTTTGCCGGCGTGGTGCTGGGCATCGCGCTGGGCGCCGGGCTGGCCGCCCTCGGCAAGGCCTCGCCGGTGACGCAGAACGGGCTCTATGCCGCCGGCCTCGTCGGCACGCTGTTTATCGATCTCTTGAAAATGGTGCTGATCCCGCTGGTCTTCACCTCGATCGCGGTTGGCGTGGCGAGCCTGCGCGCGCACAAGCAGATGCATCGCGTGTGGGTGACGACGCTCGGTTTTTTCGTGCTGTCGATGGGCATCGCCATCGTGCTCGGGCTGTCGGCGGCGAACATTTTCGAGCCGGGCAAGGGCATGCAATTGTCGATGTTCGCCGACGCTACGGCGGCCTTCCAGGCCAAGCAACTGTCGATCTCGCAGTTCTTCTCGCAGTTCCTGCATTCGATTTTTGTGAATCCGATCGCGGCGCTGGCGCAGGGCAATGTGCTGGCGGTGGTGGTGTTTGCGCTGATCCTCGGTATCGCGCTGGTGGTCGGTGGCGAGCGTTACAAAAATCTGCTCTTGTTGCTGCAGGAACTGCTGGAAATTTCGCTGATGATCGTCGGCTGGATCATGCGACTGGCGCCGCTCGGCATCATGGCGCTGCTGATCAACCTCGCCGCCACGCAGGACATGGCGCTGATCAAGACCCTCGGTTATTTCGTCGTGGTGGTGATCGGCACCACGCTCGTGCACGGCATGATCGCGCTGCCGCTGATTTTGTATCTCGTTACCGGTGTGACGCCGCTGCACTTCTGGCGCGGCGCGCGCGAGGCGCTGATCACCGCGTTTGCGACGAGTTCGAGTTCCGCTACGCTGCCGGTGACGCTGCGTTGCGTCGAGCAGCATCTGCACGTGAAACGCGACATCGCCGGTTTTGTCGTGCCGCTGGGGGCGACGGTGAACATGGACGGCACTGCGCTGTATGAAGCCGCTGCGGCGCTGTTCGTCGCCAACCTCGCCGGCATCGATCTGAATCTCGGCCAGCAACTGATTGTTTTTTTCACCGCCATGCTCGGCGCCATCGGCGCGCCGGGCATCCCGAGTGCGGGCATGGTGACCATGATCGTCGTGCTGCAATCGGTCGGCCTGCCGCTTGAGGCGATTGCGATTCTGCTGCCGATTGACCGCCTGCTCGATACTGTGCGCACCGCGGTGAATGTTGAAGACGACATGATTGCGAGCATGGTGGTGCAGAAGTTGACCGATAAAACGTAACTGCAGCGAACGGGATCGGGTGACGTCGCAGTCCCTCCCCCCAACCCTCCCCCACAAGGGGGAGGGAGCAAAAAATCGGTGCGAGTAGCGCCATTCAAAAAATTCTTGCGCCGCCCGCGTTTTTCTCCTTCCCCCTTGATGGGGCAAGGCAGGGATGGGGGTGAGGTAGAACCCCCGCTTCGAGTAATGCCCGCTGATTCGTTATCATCGCCCTGTGACTACAAATAACAACAACACCGACATCGACGCCGCCGAAGAGGCGCGCAAATATCCGTACTGGCAGCGCAATCTGCGCGTGCTGCCGTTCGCCAATGTGCTGTGCGCGGTCGGCTTTACCATTTCGTTTCCATTTTTGCCGCTGATGGTGCGCGGCCTTGGCATCACCGAGAACCTCGAAACGTGGATCGGCACCATGATGCTGGTGTTCTACATCGTCAGCTTCGCCGCCAATCCGGTGTGGGGCGGCATTGCCGATCACTATGGTCGCAAGATTATGGTGCTGCGCGCGATGCTCGGCATGGGCGTGGCGATGACGCTGGTGCCTTTCGCGCCGTCGCCGCTGTGGTTCGCCGGCCTGTTTTGTCTGGTCGGCCTCTGCAACGGCTTCACGCCCGCCGGCATGGCGCTGCTGGTGGCGAACACGCCGCCGCGCAAAATCGGCACTGCGTTGTCATACGCGCAGACCGGCGGCCTGATCGGCCAGACCATGGGGCCGGCGCTGGGCACGCTGCTTGCCACCATGGTCGCGCACCATCACATGTTGTTCTGGGTCAGTGGCGGCCTGATGTTCTGCGGCGGCTCGCTGGTGTTGTTCTTCGTGCACGAGATCAAGCAGCTGGCACCGGGCAAGTGGAAGCTCGAATGGATCGGCAGTCTGCGCGAACTGCTCGCCGTGCCACGCATGGGGCCCCTCTATCTGCTGAGTTTTCTGTTCACCGTAATGTGGAGTGGCAACGTCACCATCGTCAGCCTTTATGTGATCAAGCTGCGCGCGGCCCAGCCCGGCGGCGCCGGCGACGACGCCTTCTGGGTCGGCGCAGCGGCGATGGCGCTGGCATTTTCGAGCGTGATCGTGCTGCCGTTCTGGGGCCGCGTCATCGATCGTTACGGCCCGGCGCGCGTGATGGCCTTCGCCGGCGGCGCGGCAGTGGTGACGCATCTGCCGCTGCTGGTGCTCGACACGCCGCTGGAACTGGTGATCTCGCGTTTCGTCTTCGGCCTCTCTGCCGCGGCGATGAATCCGGCAGTGGTGCAGCTGCTGCGCATGAATGCGCCCAAGGGCATGGACGCGCGCGCGATTTCATATGCGACCTCGTTCCAGTTTTTTGCCATGGGCATCGCGCCGTTTTTCGCCGGCATCATCGGCCCGCTGTTCGGCCTGCGCGCCTATTTCGCGTTGACCATGATCGCGCTGTCCTGCGGGCTGGCACTGTGGTTGCGGCGGGCGCGCGCATGAGCGACCAGTCGCAGCGCGGCGTACGCATCGACAAATGGCTGTGGGCGGCGCGCTTTTTCAAAACACGCAGCCTCGCGCAGACGGCGGTCGGCGGTGGCAAGGTGCGGCTCAACGACGAGCGCGTCAAGGTGGCGAAGGAAGTGAAGGTCGGCGACAGGCTGACCATCCGCATCGCCGAATACGAATGGGTCGTCGTCGTCACCGCGCTCTCCGAGAAACGCGGCTCGGCCGAAGTCGCACGCACGCTCTACAAGGAAACGGAAGAGAGTATCGCCAAACGCCTCGCGCAGATCGCCGACCGTCGCGCGCATGCGGGAGTGTGGGGCGAGCGCGAGGGCAAGGGCCGTCCGACCAAACGCGAACGGCGTGAGGTGGAGCGTTTCAAGCGTGGCGAGTAATTCGCGACGTTGACGGATTTGTAGTCCGGAAAGAGCAACGCGTATTCCGGGGTTCCGCATAATCCTGTCCCGGGATGCGTTGCGCTCCTTCTGGGCTACGGTCAGGCGGACTTGACCAACCGCGATTGCGGCATCCCCGCACCGATATAAACATTCTGCGGCCCCGGGCCGCCGGCGACGGCGACGTAGATCTCCTCGGGCTTGGCGGCGCGCCACACGGTCTTGTCGTCGCCACGTCCCGCCTTGCGTTCGGTGCTGGAGAACGCTTCGGCGAAATGCGAGATCGGCAGGCGCGCGAGTTCCCACAGTTGCTGCTGGATGTCGCGTTTGGTTAGCCCCGCTTCATGCAGCGATTGCGCGTGATTGACGCCGAGCAGCAGCAGCACGCCGTCGCCGCCGCCGTACATCGGCGGCATGTTGGTGGCGATCTGGCGCAGGATTTCTTCGGGGCCGACACCTTCGCCGCCCGAGATGTTGCAGAAGTTCGAGGCCTTGAACGCGGTCACCACACTGTCGTCTTTTTTGAAACCGCGATCGACGTGAAACGGCGTCCACGGATTTTCCGCTTCGTTCTCGGCGCAAATGTACGAATAGCGCAGCGGCGAACCGAAACTCGTTTTCGAATAGACGCCGGGCAGCGCGCCGCCGACGTTGATGAGTGTGAGGCGCACGGCGCGGCCGATGGTCGAGTTGGCGCGCCAGCCCGGGCCGAGGCAGCCGGTACCGTAGTTGATTTCGAGTTTGTCGCGCACCGGCCCGTTGACGAGGAAAAACGGCGTCATCGGATTGGTCGTCACCTGCATCAGTTCGAGCGGGTAGGTCGGGTCGCTGATGCCTTCGATCGCGGCAATCACCACCGGCATGTATTCGGCTTTGCAGCCGGCCATCACGGCATTCACCGCAATCGCTTCGACGGTGGCCTGGCCTTTGCGCGGCGGCAGCGAGGCGATCAAATCGTTCGCCTTGCGGCCGGAGGCGGCAACAAATTTTTTCACCATCTCGGCAGTGGCCGGAATGATCGGCAGGCCGTCGGTCCAGCCCTGTTCGTAGGCGTATTCGTAACCGCGCGTGAGGAGTTCGGCGACTGAATCGCCTTCGAGTCTGACTTCGGCTTGTGTCATCTAGGTTCTCCTGCAGAAGCCCTGATCAAGTGTTTTTTGCACTGGGGGCT
Source organism: Betaproteobacteria bacterium (assembly GCA_025356695.1). Next base: position 1,022 of record JANXSE010000372.1, on the reverse strand, counting down.
TCTTCTGACGTCGGGGGATAAACAAGGGGGCAAGCCCCCTTGTTCGATTAACCGCTAGACCGGCACCGAAGAGCGCGGCACGCCCTGCGGATTGAGTTGTTTGACCAGATGCGCCGTGCGCTTTTCAATTTCAGCGGGCGGCAGCGTCAGGCCGTCGACCACGCTCTGAAACATCGCTTCGGCGCGCGCGCGCAGCGCATCGTGTTCGAGCTGACGGATCGGGTTGGGCGTCTCGGCGATGACGACGTACGGAAAGTCCTGGGTTGCCGACATGCGGCGCGCGAACTTCGAGAAAGTGTCGGTGACGATCATCACCGCGGGAATGCCGCGCAGTTCAAGGGCCGGTGCGACGTGGCTACACCACGTCGTGCACGACCCTCAATCGCCGCTGGCGACGAGCGCGACATCGACGCGTCCGACCATCGAGTCGAGCTGTTCCTGCATCGGGTCGAGCAGTTTGCCGGCCCTGAGCGGCAACTCGCGCATCGGCTGCGCCATTTCGACGGCTTTGAGCTTGTAGCGCTCCTGCAGCAATTCGCCGAGCGATTTCAGAATGTGTATCGCCGACGGGCGCCAGTTCGGCAGCAGGCCCAGCACCTTGCCGTCGAGCGACGCGGGGCGCGGCGCGAGATTGCTGGCGCTGGTGATTTCGTCGAGATAGACCGCCAGTGGCGAGACCATCGACAGGTTGAGAGCGGACATGCGGATTCTCCGGAGAAAAAGACGCTTCATGCTAGGGCGCGGCTGCTATTTATGCAATACATGGGATAACATACTGCTATTCGTTATAAACATAGCGAAAGACATGGTGAAAACAGCATGGCGATGACCTTCGCGCAGATCGAGGCGGTGTGCGCGATCGTGCGCAACGATTTCAATTTTTCGGCGGCGGCCGCCGCGCTCGACCGCTCGCAGCCGACGCTGAGCCGGCAGGTGCAGGAACTCGAAAGCACGCTCGGCGTGCGCATATTCGCGCGCACGCGCAACAAGGTGGCGGCGCTGACGCCGAAAGGCGAAGAGAT
>JANXSE010000302.1 GCA_025356695.1 Betaproteobacteria bacterium | reverse complement strand
GACGAGGTCTACAACCCCGAGTCGCCCGACAAGGGCACCGCGGAAATCATTGTCGCAAAACAGCGTAACGGCCCGATCGATACGGTCAAACTGACCTTTATGGGCAAGTACACGCGCTTCGAGAATTTTGCCTCGCCGGGGCGCTTCTAGCAGGCGTTACAGCGCGATGCTGCGGCAACCGGCAGCGTCACACAACAGATAACTTCCCGTCGCATACCAGTCGGCGAGCACCCAGCGTTCGCAGGTTTTTCCATCAACGCGGTGACGATGCAGCGCCGGCCGGTGGGTATGGCCGTGGATCATGCGCGGACAACCATATTCGCGCAGGACCGATTCAACCGACGCCGGTGCAACATCCATGATGGCATCGGATTTTTGCTGTTTCTCCCCGGCGTTTTCCGCGCGTAGCCCGGCGATGATCTGTTTGCGCGCGGCCAGCGGTTGCGCGAGAAACTGTTTCTGGTAGGAGGGATCGCGGACTTTTTGGCGAAATGCGAGGTATTTGACGTCGTCCGTGCACAGCGTATCGCCGTGCAACAGCAATGTCGGTGTGCCCTGCAACTGAATCATTGCAGGATCCTGCAACAGGGTTGCGCCGGTTTGCGCGACAAACCGCGCGCCGATCAGGAAGTCGCGGTTGCCGTGCATCAGATAAAGCGGAATGCCGCGCGCCGAGTATTCCTTCAACGCGGCAACGACGCTCTGGTTGAACGGCGTGGCGTCGTCATCGCCCGCCCAGTATTCGAAGAGGTCGCCGAGTATATACAGGCCGTCCGCCTGTGCCGCCGGTCCGCGCAGGAAATCAAAAAAAACGCCCGCGATCGCCGGGCGTGTTTCGCACAGATGCAGGTCTGAGACAAAAATGCTGGGCATTTTGATCGCTGGCGGGAGGGCGGCGTTTAAATGTGCGTCGCCCCGGGCCACGGGGTCAGGAGGCGACTTCAGCCTTGGTGATGATCACATCCTCGACCGGCACATCCTGGTGCCCGCCACTGCTGCCCGTTTTGACGCCTTTGATTTTGTCGACGACATCGGTGCCCGCAGTGACCTTGCCGAAAACGCAGTAACCCCAGCCCTGCGCATTAGGCGATGTGTGGTTGAGGAAGTCGTTGTCGCCGACGTTGATGAAGAACTGAGCGGTGGCTGAATGCGGATCGCCAGTGCGCGCCATCGCGATCGTATAGCGGTTGTTTTTCAGCTTGTTGTCCGCCTCGTTCTTGATCGGCGTGCCGGTAGCTTTTTGCTTCATGCCCGGTTCGAAACCGCCGCCCTGGATCATGAAGCCGTCGATCACACGGTGGAAAATCGTGTTGTCGTAATGACCGCTTTTCACATGGCTGAGGAAGTTCTCGGTTGTGACGGGCGCTTTGGCAGCATCGAGTTCGATGCTGATGATGCCGTGGTTGGTGTGCAGGTTGACCATTTTGATGACCTTATTTGGCTGCAGGTTTGTCGGAAGTCAGGATACGCGCGTCTTCGATGATGACCTGCTGGCTCGGCACGTCGGACGGAAAGGGACCGCGCGGGCCGGTCTGGATGGCGGCGATCTTGTTGACGACATCCATGCCTTTGACGACCTTGCCAAACACGGCGTAACCCCAGCCCTGCGGCGTCGGCGCGCTGTGGTTGAGGAAGTCGTTGTTCTTGTGGTTGATGAAGAATTGCGCGGTCGCGGAGTTCGGATCGCTGGTACGTGCCATTGCGATGGTGCCGACATCGTTGCGCAGACCGTTGTTGGCCTCGATGGCGATCGGGGCTCGAGTTTTCTTCTGCGCGAAGTCGGCGGTAAAGCCGCCGCCCTGGACCATGAAATTCGGAATCACCCGGTGGAAAATCGTGCCCTTGTAATGGCCGTCCTTCACGTATTGAAGAAAGTTTTCGACCGATTTCGGCGCTTTGTCGGGGTTCAGTTCGACGACGATGCTGCCCATGTTGGTTTTCAATTCAACCTGCGGATCCGCAGCATAAGCATGCATGGCGAACAGCAGGGCGGCAAAGAGGCAAAGTTTTGCTTTCATGATGTGTTCTCGGTGTGGTTTGTAAAAAGGAACGGACGGTAAAGCGGGAATGCGATTCGGAATCAGGCACTGCCTTCATAGAGAATGCGCCAGCCGCTTTTTTCACGCAACCAGTACTGCCGTTTGGCCATCTGGTTGGAGAGATTGCTGCTGGTGTAATCCTGCTCAAAGGTGACGACGGCGAGATCGTCGCGGCCGGGGTACAGAAATACGCTGATGCGGTCGAGGCCGACCTTGATCCATGTTTTGCCGGCGTTGACGCTACGTTTTTGCTGCGACCATGTGGCGAGGTCCTGCGAGCCGGAGGTGAAGCCCGGTGCGTAATGTTTGAGATAGGTTTCGGTGTCGAGGCTCGCCCAGTCGCGACGCCAGTTTTCGACCGCGCCGAGCAATTCCTTGCGCAGGCTGTCGACGGCATCAGGTTTGACCCACTCGATGCCGGCACTGATGATCACCGGGGTGACGCCGACACGCAGATTTTTCCCGATGACGTCGAGGTCTTCGTTGGTCAGCGCAACGCAACCATCGCTTGCGCGTGGTGGACGGCTATAGGTGTCGGAAGGCGTGCCATGCAGCCAGATGCCGGTGCCGCTGCGGCCTTCGCGCTTGTCGAATTCGTTCGGATAGCTGATCGGGAAGGCGCCGCTGCCGTAGAGATCGGCGAGTTTCGCGCGCGGCAGATTGTTGGTGACGTGGTAGACGCCCAGAGGCGTTTTCTTGTCGCCTTCCTTGAACTTGTCGACGCCGTTCTTGCCGATCGTCACGTAATAATCGGCGAGGTAGTGCGGTTCGCCGTTGCGGTTTTCGAACACATAGAGTGTCGATTCACGCGTATCGACGATCAGCGCATGTTTTTGTTCGGGGTTGAGTTGCACAAGAAATTTCGGCACGCGGTCGGTCGGGCGTTCGCGCTGATAACGGGCGAGGCGCACGCGTGCTTCGTCGCGCAGGTCTTCGACACGTTCACGCGGCGCGTTCGGTGCTTCGCCCAATTCGCGCAGCGGGCGCGAGCGCGCCAGCAACAGATCGCCTTTGATCAAATGTGCAAGGCGGAAATTCGGATAGCTGGCGAGCACCTTTTCGACCTCGAACAGCGCGGTTTCCAGCCGGTTGTTGCGTATTTCAACCAGCGTTTTGACCAGCGCGCTTTCCGGTTCCACCATGCCGGCGGAAGTGGCGGGCACTGCAGCGCCGGCTTCGGCTTTTTTGTGCGGCTTGCGCCCCATTGCGTCGGCGGCGCTGCAGAATAGCGACGCGACCGCAATCGCTGTAATTATCCAGGCTGGTCGGAAATGGGCGGTAAGCGATGCTGGCATGCAGGGCATCAACTACCGACGAGTTCCTGCTGGATCAGCCAGCGATCACCGCTTTTCACCAGCACCAGCGTCTTCATGCTCGACACTTTAAGGTTGGGTGAATTGTAGTTCTGGCGAAAGGTGACCGAGACACGGTTGTTGTCGGTGAAAACGACTTTCGGTATCTCGACCTTGACGTCGATCTTTTTGGGCTTGGCGATGCGCGCCTTGCGCGAGGCCTCCCAGTCGCTGCGCGGTTCGCCGCGCGGCGTTTGGAAATCAGTTGCGTAATAACCGAGGTAGCCGCCGACGTCGTTGCTCGACCAGGCTTGCGCCCAGCCGTTCACCGCTTTGAGCACATCCGCCGACGCATTGCCGGAGGGCGCTGCTTTGGCGGGGGGCGGTTCGGCTGCCTTGGTCACAGGGTCGGCCTTGGCGGGCGCG
>JANXSE010000281.1 GCA_025356695.1 Betaproteobacteria bacterium | reverse complement strand
GCATCGTAACCGATGCGGCAATCCCCGGTTTTGAAGTAGTCGAAGTTGGCGTCAAGTTCCGCCTGCGTCAACGGCGCCGCCTGCGGCGTCAGGCGACGGATGTATTGTTTATGCCAGCGCGCCACCAGCGGCGCGCCGTCGGCGATACGGCGCGCCGCCGCGTACGCTTCCTTGATTGCTTTGTCGTCGGCCACCACGCGCGTCAGCAAACCTTTGGCAAACGCTTCATCGGCCGGCCACATGCGGCCCTCGATCAGAATTTCCGCGGCGACCGCGCGCCCCGCCACCGCGATCAGTCCGGCAAGTTCGCCGTAGGCAATCGCAAAGCCAAGCCGGTTGATCGGCACGCCGAAGCGCGCCGACGCGCCGGCGATTCTGAGATCGCAACAGCAGGCCAGCTCCAGCCCGCCGCCCGCGCAGGCGCCCTTGATCAGCGCCACCGTCGGATGCCGGCACTCGGCCACCGCGTTCAGCGCATTGGCCACGGTTTCGAGATGATAAGTTTTACCCGAAGCGAAATCGTTGCGCACGGTGGCGAACTCGGCGATGTCCGCGCCCGCCGCAAACGCATCATCGCCCGCGCCGCGCAGCACGATGCAGCGCAATTCGTCTTCCGCCGACAGCGCGCGAAACACGCGCGCGAGTTCCTGCCACATCGCGACTGTCAGCGCGTTGAGCTTGGCGGGGTTGTTGATGGCGACGGTGGCAATCACGCCGTCGCGGCTGATGTCAATGGAGGACAAGGTGAATTCCGAAAAGAGGCATATTTTAGCCCGCGCCGCCGATTCACCGCCACGCAGAGCAGCACATTGCCACTGGCTGTATGTGATAGTAATATACAACAATGATTGACCTCGCCCTGATCACCGGATTTGAGTGGGATAAAGGCAATGCCCGCAAGAACGACAAGCATGGCGTCACCATGGCCGAGGCCGAGCAGGTGTTTTTCAATCAGCCGCTGCTTTTGCTCGCCGATACAAAACACAGCATGAGCGAAATCCGTTTTTATGCGCTGGGAAAATGCAACAACGACAGAACTCTGCAGATTACTTTTACGCTGCGCGCGCGTGGCACCCTGATTCGGGTGATTTCGGCCCGCGATATGAACCGCAAGGAGCGCTCGATTTATGAACAAACCGAATAAACCGCTACCCAAATTTTCCAGCGAAGCGCAGGAGCGCGCGTTCTGGGAAAAAAACGACTCGACCGAGTACCTCGACTGGTCGAAGGCTCAACGCGCCTCGCTGCCCAATCTCAAGCCGACGACGAAAACCATTTCGCTGCGATTGCCGCAGCATCTGCTCGATGCGATCAAGGCGGCGGCCAACGCGCGCGATGTGCCGTATCAGTCACTGATGAAAGTCTGGCTGCAGGAAAAAATACGCGGGCGATAACGCCTGTGTGATTCAGGCCACCTTGGCCTGCCAGCCCTTTTTGGTTTCCTGCAAAACAAGTTTCGCTTTCTCGCTGTTCTTGCGGTCAATGTCGTTCAAGCGTTCGACGAGTTCGCGTATCCCCGCATTGCCTTCGGCAATTTCACGATAGAAAGCGCGCAACGTGCGGTCGGCGAGCCGCGGCACCTTGCCGTGTTTTTCCCACAACGCGATCGCTTGCGACGAATAGCCGAACATCTCGGCCAATCGTGCCTGTGAAAAATCCAGTTCCTTGCGCAAAAAACGAAACTCCGCGCCACTCAGACTCGGCTTCGTCTTAATCAGGTGCAAAGCAATCACGCGATGCAAACCCGCCGCATCCTGGATTGCGACCGCTTTCCCGTGCGGTGTACTCCGCTCCGCATAACCGTTGCGGAGCCAGATGTTTCTCAGTCCACAACCTTTGTAATGCAACATATCCGCCTCTCAAGCCCCTGACGGGCGCGTGTAGATCGTCAGTTAATGTGAAAAACCGTAATCACCACAATATCGCTTGCCTGCACGGATTCAATACCAACCGCCACGCCGAGTTGCTCGCCGGCACTGTAGTGTTCAACCGTGCATTTCCAGCCGCCCTTCATGGTATCGGGCGCAGGGCCTTCGCTAAGGCGGCCCCGCTGCAAACAACGCAGCACCTGCGTCAAAGTAATCCTGCGCTCCCGCATCCGTGCGTTTGCATGATGGGTAAGGAATACCCGTGCCGAATCAGCGGCAGCGTCGCGGATGATCCGGAGCGCCATCTGCGCGGACAGCGGCACCAAAATGGGCTTCATAGCCATACCTATAAAAATTATAGGTTGTCTTATGGGCCGCGGCAAGTGCCGATCAGTTGTCTGCCCCGATGGCCTTCATGACGGGGACTGCCCTGTGCGGTCATGCCGCCAGAACAAATGGATTCCAGCGCCATTAATGGTTCAGCACGCATGGCAATGGATGCCGCCCCCTCGGGGTCCTTGCTTTCGCGCCGCCGGATCGACGAGGCCCGCACGCCATCGCTCAATACGGTTCGAGCCCTTTGGCGCTCATGACCTGCATGACCTCCGGTTGCCGCAGATATTCGAGCAGCGCGCGCGCCGCTGCCGGCTCGCGCGCCTGCGAGCTGACGCCCGCCGCGATATTCACATACTGCTGCACACCGGGCGGCAGCGGCCCGACGTAATCGATGATTGCGGTATTCGCGAGTGCCGAGCCGATGCCTGCAATGCCGAACTCGCCTTCACCGGCGGCGACGCCCGGCGCCGGCTTGGGGCTGGGCCGGAGCTTGGCCTGCATTTCCGCGGCAATGCCAAGGCCTTCGAGTGCCGCCCTGAAGCCGATGCCGCTTTCCCCGGTCGCGCCGTGCACAACCGACTTCGCATCGAGCAAGGCGCGCTTGAACGCTTCGACAGAACTGACATCGGGCCGCGGCGCACCTTTCTGCACAATCACGCACAGCCCGGTGCGCCCGGCGATCGTGCGCGTATCCACGGCGACCTTGCCCTGCGCAATCAACTCGTCGATCAGCTTCGGGCTGACAAAGGCGACATCGAATGCTTCGTCCGCCGCGATTTTCTGTTTGCACGCGGCGATGTTGGCAATCTCGATGCGCAGCCGGTGCCCGCTGGCACGCTCGAATTGCGGCGCGATTTCCAAGAGCGCGCTGCGCGCGGCCGGACTGGAAAAGATTGTGATCTCTGTTGCGTGCATGGAAGTCACCGTTAGTCTGGATCAGAGCATCAATGCCAAAAACAAAGCGACTACGGCACCTTGAGTTATTATCCTTTAGGATTGCATCCTAGTAAAAACCATGGTTCGGCCCCTTGTGCGCAACGATGCTCAACCGGTGGACTCATCATTACAATTGTCATCGTCCACATCAAGACCGGTGGATTAGCGCCCATCAGTCGAGTCACGCGTTCGAGAAATAGCCTATTGACGCTTCACACTTATGGGCTTTGATAGGGATTGCCTATATGAAGACAATCGTTGTCATACTAGTTGAGATTTTTCTTGGTCTATTCGCGTTAATGCAAACAATTCGTCTGCTTGCACGGGAGGCGGTTTTTTCGGATAAGGCTATCGCGGCAGTATTTCTTTTGCTTTGCATCGCGGGAATGACAAAATCTTATCGATGGTATAAGCGCCCCAAGAATGAAATGGGAAAAATTACTACGGCCGCTGGCGTTTACATAGTTACACTCAATAATGAAGAACCGATTTCGGTAAATGCGCATGATCCGCGTCGTGCGGAGACCGCAATTAAGGTGACGCGGGAGAATTGCAAATTTGGCAAAGCAAATGACCTGAGGGCGCGGAAGGAAAATTACGACAAAACGTTTGGTGCGGAGAACGTAAATTTCTTTGCAATTGCCACATTAAAAGATATTCACGAGGTTGAGAAGGCCGTTCTGTTGCGACTAGGCGATTACCGAATCATTGGCAACAAAAATCGCAAAAACGAATGGTTAACGAAAATTACACCGATGGAAGTAGAGAATATCGTTTTCACGGTGCTCGCCGAAGGCAATTTTGAGTATTTGCGCATTGGCTCAGTTCACAATATTTGAACTGACCGCGCCGTTACCTGTACGACAGTAGATATCTGCCACGCAACTAGGAAAACTCAAATGGCTTTGTTCCGTTTAATAAGTTTATCTGAAGTTGGGGGCTGCGCTTTCGTATTTTTTTCCCGTGTCTTCTTTACGCACAAAATGTTCCGTATTCGTCAATAGCATCGCAACGGAATGCGGATGTGCAGGGTTGCCAAGTGTGGAATCCAGATTCAAGACTTAACGAATTTATTGCTTGGCCTGGCAAATGTAAAGACGGCCTAGCAACCGGCCACGGAACAGTTGCATGGGCCAACGGCAGTCGTTATGAAGGCAACTTTGTCGATGGAAAATTGCAAAGCAAAGGAATTCTTGAAACAGCAAATGGCGAAAAATACGAAGGTAATTTTATCAACGGAAAACTTTCAGGTAGCACTATATTGACCAAAATTGATGGCAGTCGCATTGCTGGTTATAGTGTCGACGGAAAATTTTATTCATCCACTGTTAATAGTGAGTTTGCTACAAGGCGGCTTGGTGTCGATTCAAACAAAAGTGGAGTTGCTGCAAAGCAAAGTAGTGCTGAGTCAGGTAATGAGAACGCGGATAAAACATGTCGGTCTTATGGACTGGAGAAGGGTACGGCAGTTTATGTTGACTGTATGTTGCGTATTCGGGAGCAAGATTTGAAGCTAAATGGAGCGCAATCTGCTGAGCAACGGGAAAAGGATCGCGCGGAGGATACGCAACGCGATCGCGATCAGGAGTTGGCGAAACAGAAAAGGCAACAGCAACTTGTTCTTGCGTGTAAGAGTGCGATGCTACTTCGTCCCACAAGATCAGGAAGTGCGGGTGAGTCATTTGTAAACGCCAGTCAATGTGACGCAGATCCTCAAGCGCACCTTAGACCCGCCCCTCCCAATTACACATGTCGCAGAGACACGTTTGGCAATCTAAACTGCAATCCGTACTAGCTATATGTTCGGTTTTAAAACAACAGTTGAATAGCAACTGTTCCTGCGGGATATTTGGTACGTCCGCCCAATTTCCTTTTAATAGCCCCCAGCTAAAATTTTTAGGACAAGTTGGGGCTTTGAAGGAAAATTTTTTGACCGTTGCAGAAAATTTTCAGTCCGCGCCTTACCCCAAGAACCCGCGCAACTCGTTCAACACCGCCAGCGCCGCCGCCCCCGACCCCACCGCAATAAACACATTGCCTTTGAGTCCGCGGTAAATCGCGAGGCCGAGCAGACAGGCGAACATGCGGTGCCAGAACAGGCTGCCGGCGAGCGGGCCGGTGGGCATGACGATGAGGCGCATGACGAGGCCGGCGATCATGGCGTAGGCGACGCAGCTGACCCAGCGGAAGAGATCGCTGTCGGGTTCGAGGCGGCCGGCGAGCAGCACGCCGAGGCCGCGCCAGGCGTAGGTGCCGAGCGTGCAGAGGATCATCAGCGCCCACACTTCAGTCATGCGGCGCCCCGCTCTGTTTTACCCCGCAGAGTTTGTTGATGAAGAAGGCGAGCGTGCCGCCGACCACCCCGGCGAGAATCACGCTCCATTCGGGGGTCAGCAAATGAAACAGCGGGCCGGCGAGGCCGCCGCAGAGCAGGGCCAGCGCGCCCATGCGCTCACGCACTTCGCCGGCGAGCAGCACGAAGAAATTGATCGGCGTGAGAAAAATCAATCCGAGCTGCACGGCCTTCGGAATGGAACCGGCGGCGTAAAAACCAAGTGCGCCGAAGATCATGCCGACGACGATGCAGTTGAGCGAGAAGCCGATGAAGTAGCTGATGCGCTCGATGCTCGGCATCTGCTGCAGGCGCGGCATGCACACCACCCACGA
>JANXSE010000278.1 GCA_025356695.1 Betaproteobacteria bacterium | reverse complement strand
GATGACCTGCGCGTTTCGCTGAAAGTTCTGCCGTTGCTGTCGAAAGAAGTGGTGGTGGACACCGTCGAAATCAAAAACCTGCGCGCGAATTTCGTGCGCTTGAAGGACGGCCGGACCAGCATCGACGATCTGGCAGGCACGGGCGGGAAGCCGGGTGCTGCACCGGCGCCGGCGGAGAAAAGCGCCGCGCCGCAGGTGAAGATCGACATCGCCCGCGTTGCGATCGAAAACGCTGCTGTGACCTATGCCGATGAAGCGGCCGGGACGAAATACGCATTGAGCAAACTCAATCTCAAAACCGGCCGCATCGCCGGCGGCGTGCCGAGCCCTATCGAATTCTCGGCGAACGTGCAAAGCGACAAACCCAAAATCAATCTTGACGTTGCACTGAAGACGACCGTCACCTTCGACCTCGACAAGCAGAATTACGCACTGAGCGGGCTCGACTTCAGCGCCAAGGGGCTCGCCGCCGGCATCAGCAATCTCGTTGCGAGCGCCAAAGGCGATGTCGATGCGAGGCTGGCCAGCAGGGAATTTGTGATCTCTAAACTGGCGATCGCGGCGACCGGCAAGCAAGAGGGCGGTGACCTCGACGTCAAGTTCGAGATTCCAAAACTCGGCATCACCAAAGACAAGGTCAGCGGCGAGAAAATCGCACTCGACGCCACCCTCAACGGCGCGAAAAGCAAACTCGTCGTCAAGCTCGCCGTGCCGGCGATCGACGGCAATGCGCAGGCTTTCAAGGCGGCTGAATTTACCGCGAGCGTGGACATGCAGCAGGATGGCACGACGACCAAGGCCAAAGTGACTAGCCCGCTGGCCGGCAGTATCGATGCGCAGCGTTTAGAACTGGCCAAACTGGTGGCGACGATCAACGTCAACAATCCGAAACTGCCGAAAAATCCGATCGATGCCACGGTCAACGGCGCGTTGCTGGCCGATCTCATCAAGGAGACCGCGAGCCTGACCTTTGCGACGAAATTCGACGACAGCAACATTAGCGGCAAAGCCGGTCTCGCGAAGTTTACGCCGCCGTTTTACAACTTCGACATCAATATCGACCAGCTTGATGCCGACCGCTATCTGCCGAAGAAAGACGGCGCACCCAAACAGCCGGCGCCGGCGGCGGAGCAAAAGCCGGCATCGGCACAGCCGGAGCAGGCGCTCGATTTGTCGGCGCTGAAGACGCTGCGTGCCAATGGCAGTCTCAAGATCGGGGCGCTCAAGATATCGAACGTCAAAGCGGCCAACGTGCGCGTCGACATCAAGGCGGCCGATGGCCGTCTTGACGTCAGCCCGATCGCCGCAAATTTGTATCAGGGTTCATTGAGCGGGACGTTGTCGTTGCAGGCGACAGCGACACCGGTCGTCACCGTCAAACAAACGCTGACCGGTATCAACGTCGGGCCGTTGCTCAAGGATGCGGCCAACTTCGAGACGCTTGAAGGCAAGGGCAACGTGTTGCTCGATGTGAGCGGACAGGGCACCACCGTTTCGGCGATCAAGAAGGCGCTCAACGGCAGCGCCGCGATCAAGCTCGCCGACGGTGCGATCAAGGGCATCAACATCGCCGGCGCGATCCGCGATGCGAAGGCGAAACTCGGCGCCTTGAAAGGCGAGAAGAGCCAGGCCGCGAGCCAGACCGAGAAAACCGATTTTTCCGAGCTGTCGGCGACTTTCAGCATCAAGAACGGCGTTGCGCACAACAGCGACCTCGCCGGCAAGTCGCCGCTGCTGCGGCTGGGCGGCGAGGGCGACATCGATATCGGCAACGAGAAACTCGATTACCTCGTCAAGGCGACGGTGGTGGCAACTGCCGGCGGACAGGGCGGCAAGGAGCTGTCGGATTTGAGCGGCGTGACGGTACCGGTGCGACTGACCGGCACGTTTGCCGCGCCACAATATAAGATCGATTTTGCCGGCATCGCGGCCGGCGCCGCCAAGGCGGTGGTCGAGAAGAAAACCGAGGAAATCAAAGCCAAAGCCCAGGACCAACTCAAGGACAAGCTCAAGGGTTTGTTCGGTCGCTGACGTGCAGAAGAAGTCTTCGCCAAAGCGCACAAAAGCAGCACAGCCGGAATTTTCTGCCGCAGTCGTGCGCTGGCAGAAGAGCCATGGCCGGCACGGCCTGCCGTGGCAGAACACGCGCGACGCTTATCGCATCTGGTTGTCGGAAATCATGCTGCAGCAAACGCAGGTGGCGGCGGTGATTCCGTACTACGAACGCTTTCTCAAACGCTTTTCCGATCTTGCCGCGCTGGCGGCCGCGCATGAAGACGACGTGCTCGCGTTGTGGAGCGGGCTAGGTTATTACTCGCGTGCGCGCAACCTGCACCGCGCGGCACGCCTGATCGCTGACGCACACGGCGGTGTTTTTCCGCGCGACTTCGATGCGGTGCTGGCGTTGCCCGGCATCGGCCGTTCGACGGCGGCGGCGGTCTGCGTGTTTTCATACGGTGCGCGCCACGCCATCCTCGACGGCAATGTGAAGCGCGTGTTCGCGCGCCGCTTCGGCGTGGCCGGTTATCCGGGCGACACGGCGGTGGCCGATGCGCTGTGGCACCACGCCGATCGACTGGTGCCGGCGAAAAACGTCGAGGCCTATACGCAGGGCCTGATGGATCTGGGCGCCGGGGTCTGCACGCGCACGAAGCCGCACTGCGATGCCTGCCCGTTATCGGCGCAGTGCGTGGCGCGGCGCGAGGGGGCCATTGCGCAATATCCGTCGCCGCGCCCGCGCAAGGCGCTGCCGCAACGGCGCACGCGCATGCTGGTGATGCTGCACGCCGGACAGGTATTGCTGGAGAAGCGGCCCGACAGCGGGATCTGGGGCGGCTTGTGGAGTCTGCCTGAAGCCGGTGAAAAGGAAAGTATCGCCGCGTGTGCTGCGCGTTATGGCGTGACGGTGGCGACGCAAAAGGCGTTGCCCGAGGTTGCGCACGGCTTCACGCATTTTCTGCTGGCGATCGAGCCGGTGCGCGTGACGGTGAAAAAGCCCGATCTGCGCGCGGCATCACCCGGCGTGATGTGGTTGTCGCTCGAAGATGCGCAGGGCGCGGCGTTGCCGGCGCCGGTGCGGCGGATATTGACGGCGCTGGGGTCGTAGCGTCCGCTGACGTTAATTCTGCGCATACGGAAATTCGGAAGCCTGGAATAAAACTGGATCCCCGCGTTGCGGGACGAGGGGAGAAAGTCTGCGAATGGGCGCTAGGGCGTGACGCGGCTGTTGCGTTCTTCCGCAGTAATGCCGCGCGATTTCAGATAAGCCTGAAAATCCGGTTGCGTGCGGTAGTCGCGGTTGCTGACGTAATCGAGCGCGACGATGAAACGCTGCGGTTCGTAATAGCCATTCAGGCGTAAAACAACGGCGCCGCGCTCGTCGAGGAACATCAGCGTCGGTGTGGTGCGCACCTTGAGCCGGGCAGCGAGCGCTTTTTCAGTGGCGCGCGTGCCGTCGGTCCACACGGTTTCGCTGCTGCCGACAATGTTGAACTCAACGGAATCGAAATTTTTCTGCATGCGCTCGACGACCGTCGGATCGCGGAAGTTGACCTCGACGAGTTTTTTACACCACGGGCAGCCGTTTTGCCCGACGTAGATCATCAAATGTTTTTTCGCCGCTGCCGCCTCTTTGACCTCGTCGCGAAAATCGAGGAAGGTCGGCTTGAACCACGCCGGCGCGAGGATTTCCTGCGGCACTTCGGCGGCGATGGCGGGCAGCGCGGCAGCGAGCAGCAGCGCCGCGCACACGCGGCGCAATGCGGAGTAGAGTGATGGCTTGATGTTCATGCGGATACCAGTATAAGACGGCGTGCCGTGCCGGCCAATGGTTTTGGTGCCGGAAAAAACGACGATGGATATTGGACAAATAGCGAAATGCCGACGATGAACGATTCGTGGACGGAGATCAGGGCGTGGCGCCGGCAGCAGCGCGAGCGCCTGGTCGGCGCGCGCGTGGCGCTGCCTTCGGTCGAGCACCGCGACTGCAGCGTGGCGATCAACGCGCACCTCGGCGCGGGTTTCGTGTTTCCCGCCGGAACGGTGATCGGTTTTTGCTGGCCGTTCAAGAATGAATTCGACACGCGCTTTGCCATTCGCGCGTACCGTGATCGCGGCGCCGTGGCAGCGCTGCCGGTGGTGATCGACAAATCAAGCCCGCTGCAGTTCCGCCAATGGTGGCCGGGCGCGCCGATGGCGAAGGGCGTTTATGACATTCCGTATCCGCGCGACACCGAACTGCTGGTGCCGGATGTCGCCTTCGTGCCGATGAACGGATTCGATGGGCATGGCTACCGGCTCGGTTACGGCGGCGGTTATTTTGACCGCACGCTCGCCGCGCAGTCGCCGCGGCCGGTGGCGGTCGGCATCAGCTTCGGCTTTGCGCGGTTGCAGACGATTTATCCGCAAACTCACGATATCGCCATGGATTTTGTCGTCACCGAGACCGGTGTCCATGTGGTGGAGTCTTCCGGCCTGGCGTTGGTCAATGCGGTGGAATGTCGGGCGCGTTTGTCGCAATTGTTGCAACAGCGCGGTTTGCCGCGGCAACGCCAGGCCGCCGCATCGGCCTACAGTTCGCCGGCCTGTTATGCGGCCGAGTTTCCAGGCTATTTCGGCGAGACCACGCCGGACGCCGGCTGACGCCGGAAGCGGTTTTAACGCGCGGGGCGCGGCGCGCCCTGTTCGTTCAATACCTGTTCGAGTTGCGAGAGCCGTTCGGTCGGATCCGACAGTTGCAGCATGCGCTGGCGCGTGTCGCGGTCGATCGGCAGGATTTCCGAGAGACGGTAACCGATCCACGCGGCGTCGTCGAAGCGGTGCGGTTTGGGGAAATGGTCGGTGCCGATTTTGTCGATGATGGCGTGCAGCACTTCGGCGCACAGCGCCGAGGTCGGTGCTGTCGCTTGCTCGGGCGGCAGGGTTTCGACGGTCGCCGAGATCAGGCCATTGCGTGCGACCGCCGACTGCAGGATGCGAAAACGCTGCGTGCCCTCGGTTTGCAGCTGAAACACGCCGAGCTGAGGCATGTCCCATTCGAGAATGCGCGCGAGGCAGCCGATTGCTTCGGGCACCGCGGGGGTGCCGGTTTCCTGGCCTTCCTTGATCTGGCAGACGCCGAACGGGCGGTCGTTGGCGATGCACTGCTTGGTCATTTCAATGTAGCGCTGCTCGAAGACGCGCAGCGGCAGGCGCCCGCCCGGGAACAGCACGGTGTTGAGCGGGAAGATGAAAAATTCGTTGTCGTTGTTCATGCTCAGCTCAGTTCGCGGTGGCGCGCCAGCACGCGGCGGTCGCGACGGAAATGGCGCGCGAGTTCCTCGACAAAGTACACCGAGCGGTGTTCGCCGCCGGTGCAGCCGATGGCGACGGTCACGTAGCTGCGGTGGTCGGCGCTGAACGCGGGCAGCCATTTTTCGAGAAAGCCGCGGATGTCGGCGAGCATGCTCTGCACGCTGGCGTTGGCGGCGAGAAATTCGATCACCGCCGGGTCTTTGCCGGTGAGCGGGCGCAGTTGTGGATCGTAGAACGGATTGGGCAGGCAGCGCACGTCGAAGACGAGGTCGGCGTCGAGCGGCACGCCGTGCTTGAAGCCGAACGATTCGAACAAAAGCGTCATGCCCGACTGGTCGAACTCGGCGACGTCCTTGACCCACGCGCGCAGCGCGTTCGGGTTGAGGTCACTGGTGTCGATGCGGTGCGCAATGCTGCCGATGTCGGCGAGCATTTCGCGTTCCTTCGCAATGCACTCAGCGACGGTGAGATCGTTGTGTGACAGCGGATGGCGCCGGCGTGTTTCGGAGAAACGTTTGAGCAGTGTTTCGGTCTTGGCGTCGAGAAAGAGCACGCGCACGTCGATGTTGCGCGCCTTGAGGTCGCGCACCTGCCGCGGCAGCTGGCCGAGCGTGTCGCCGCTGCGCGCGTCGATGCTGACGGCAACCCGTTCGTAGCCGGCGTGGTTGAGAAAATCGACCAGCGCCGGCAGCAGCAGTGCCGGCAGGTTGTCGCTGGTGTAGTAAGCGCCGTCCTCGAGCGCTTTCAGGGCGACGCTTTTGCCCGATCCGGAAAGCCCGGTGAGGATAATGAGTTGCATGCGATTGAGAGCGCGCGGCGCGCCGTTCAGTTCCCGTCGTCGCGCATATGCTGCGCCTGGCGCTCAATGAAATCGCTGGTGCTGTCGATGCCGCGCAACTGCAGCACGCGGTTGCGCACCGCGGCCTCGACCAGCACGGCGAGGTTGCGGCCGGCAGCGACCGGGATGGTGACCTTGGTGATGTGCACACCGATGATGTCCTGCGCGCCGGGTTTCAGCGGCAGGCGTTCGACCGGCGGCGTGTCGCTGCCGGCGGGTTTTTCCAGATGCACGATTAGTTTCAGGCTCTTGCGCGGACGCAGCACCGATTCGCCGAAGATCGCGCGGATGTTGAGCACACCGAGGCCGCGCACTTCGAGAAAATCGCGCAGCAGCGGCGGGCAGCGGCCCTCGATCATTTCAGGCGCAATGCGGTAGAGCTCAATGACGTCGTCGGCGATGAGCCCGCTGCCGCGGCTGATCAGTTCGAGCGCGAGTTCGCTTTTGCCGACCCCGCTGTCGCCGGTCAGCATGACACCCATGCCGAGCACGTCGAGAAAGACGCCATGCATGGTGGTGGAGACGGCCAGCGCGCGCGCAAGGTAGGGGCGCAGCATCCACATCAGCTCCATAGTCTCGAACGGCGTGGCGAACAGCGGCGTGTTCATGGCGTCGGCCAGCGTCGTCAGATAATCAGGCGCGCGTTCGCCGTCGGCGATGATCAGGCAGGCGAGTTCGGAGGCCTTGATCTGCTCCAGCGTGCGCAGGCGCGCGCTGGTGTCCAGTCCGTTGAGGTGCGCGAGTTCGGTGCGCCCGACAACCTGTATCCAGTTGGCGTGGATGAAATTAAGGTGCCCGATCAGGCCTTCGCGCGAATCGCGCAAGTGCTCGTTGTCGAGCTCGCGCCCGCCGCCGTTGCGGCCGGCGATCCAGTCCAGACGCAGTTTCTCGCGGTTGTCTTCGTACAACTGTGCGGCGCTGATCTTAGGCATCGGGTTGCCAATCATTGATCAGGCGGTGGGCGTCCGCCTCGGTGGCCGCGGCGGACAGCCACCCGCGGAAGGACTGGTCGCTGAACATCTGCGCCAGTTCGGAGAGTATCTGCAGATGCAAATCGGTGGCGCGCTCCGGCACCAGCAGCACGAAGATGAGGCCGACCGGCTGGCCGTCGGGCGCGTCGAAGGGAATCGGTTCGCGCATGCGCACCAGCGCACCGACCGCATCCTTGATGCCCTTGATGCGGCCGTGCGGGATGGCCACACCCTGGCCGAGGCCGGTGGAGCCGAGCTTTTCGCGCGCGAACAGGCTGTCGAAGACCAGGCTGCGCGCGATGTTGTGGTTGTTTTCGAAAAGCAGACCGGCGTGTTCGAAAACGCGCTTCTTGCTGCCGACATCAAGGTCCAGCAGCACATTGGCGATCGGCAGCAGTTTTGCGATCTGGTTCATTCGGTCTCGGGTTGGGGTTCGACGCCACCGCGGCGTTTCGCGTGCTTTTCCTTGTGTTT
>JANXSE010000266.1 GCA_025356695.1 Betaproteobacteria bacterium | reverse complement strand
CAACCCCGAGGCTGTAAGGATCTTGCCTGTACCGGCTTCGGTGATCGTTCCGGTAACCGCAGTCTGACCTGCGTTCAATACCACCGCTCCGGAGGTTGTAATATCGCCGCCGGTATTGATCGTTACGTTACGGCCGGCACTGACCGAAACAGTCCCAGAGCCGCCACCGACTGCGCCGTTAAGCGCAGCATCTGCGGTCGCACCCGTTGCCATGAGTTGGATATTGGCCGGCGTCGCACCTGCAGACACTCCGCCACTGACTGTCAGATTGCCGGTGTTATTGATGATGATGCCGCCGCCACCCGACTGATTAACACCCGTCACGTTCAGCGTTGACGTCGTGTTGGTCAGCGATGCCGTGCCGCCCCCCGAATTCGTCGCGTTAAAGCTACTGACCGTATTTGCACCGGTCAGCGAAGTTCCACCGACCGAACTGGTTGTCAGCAATGCGCCAACAATCGTACCAACGGCCGAATTGTCGCTGATCGTGCCGCCTGCAGTAAGGTTTACATTGCCGCTCGTGTTGATCGCGTTTGCCACGTTCAGCGCGATGTTGCGACCTGCGTTTCCGGAAATCGTGCCGGACATCGAAGGCTGCGCGATCGTAACCGTCAAATCGCTCGCCGCACCGTTCGCAAGCACCGAAACATTATCGTTCGTGGTGTTGGCGTTAAAGCCGGCGTAGCTATCAATGTTGATGCTGCCGTTGGTCGTGGACAGTTGCAGCGCCTTGCCGGTGCCGGCAAGACTGACTGTGGTCAGCTTCGAGAACGACAAACTGCCTGCGGACTTTTCAACGTACACATCACCGGTTGTCGCCGTCAGTTTCAGATTGCCGCTACCCATATTGACTTCGAGCGAGTTACCGCTCGCGCCGATGCTGGTTCCTGCCGTCAAATCGATCGTGCCATTGCTGCCGCTGGTATCGATGTCGGTTCCTGCGGTGCCGCTGGTAATCGCAGCGGCGGCATTCAAGGTAACCGCAGCGGCGGTCAGGGTTGTCGCACCGCTGAAATCGATATTGCCGGCCGTCGTCGTCAGACTGACCGTTCCGGTGCCTGCCGAGATATTGCCCGGCACTGACATGGCAGCGCCCGACTGCAAAGTGACGTTGCCGTTCGTGGTGCTGACACCACTCGTGCTGGTGAATCCTGCGGACGCGCCAACCGTGCCGAGCCCCAATGCACCCGTATCCGTATAGGAAATATGGTTGGTGGAACCGGTGTTATTAGCCGCGAACGTCGCCACATGGTTTGAACCAACGATCAGATCAACGTCATTGGCAGCGCGCACCCCCATTGCGGCTGCAGTGATGTTACCCGCCGTCTGATTGACCTTGCCGGCCGAAACCAGGCGCAATGTACCGGTGCCGAGCGTAACGTTATCGCTCAATACGATATCGCCCGCCGAGGTAATCAAGGTTACGTTTTGTCCCGATTCGACAATCGGGTTCGTCGCACTGACGGTCCACGGCCCCGCGGTCGTGGTAAACGTCAGGGTATGAGCTCCCGTACCGAGAACACTCGGCGCCGCACTGAACGAGCCGCCCGAGTTGAGAGGCCCCGCTTCGACGAGCGTCATATCGCCCGCCGCAGCGTTGCCATTCGTGGTAAGCGTTAATTTGCCGCCGCCCGCCAGATTCGTATTAATCGCCGCCCCGATACCAATACCACCGCCGGCATTCAGCGAGATCCCGGTTGCTCCGTTCGAGGATGATATCGTGCCGCCACCGCCATCAATATTGCTGCTTGCACCAGTCGTCGTAATATTGACCTTGCCAGCGCCCGCGGCAATGTTATTGTTCACGGTAACGGTATTGTTCGCGCTTAGAGTGACATCTCCACCACTCGTAGTGATGCCCGCCGTATTCACGGCGCCAACCGCCAGAGCGCCGGAATTATTGAAGTTTACCGTCCCGGTATTGGCGGCGAGTGTCGATACCACGTTGTTTTGCGTATTCAGCGTAAATACGCCTGCCGCCCCCAGCAATTCCAGACCCGCCGCCGTGATCGCCTGCGACTGCGTCACCGTCCCCGTCGAACTCAACGTCGTGTTCCCGCTGCTCGTCAAGCCAACCGTGTTCACAGTACCCACCGCGAAGCCACCGTTGTCCCGGAACTTCACCGTCCCCGTGTTCCCCGCCAGCGTCGTCACCACGTTGTTCTGCGTATTCAGCGTATACGTACCGCCTGCACCCAGCAATTCAAGACCCGACGCGTTGATCGGCGTTATCTGCGTCACCGTGCCGGTCGTATTGAACGTCGTATTGCCGCTTGTGGTGTAGGTGGTTAATCCGTTGACCGGAATTCCGCCGACCACAAATCCCGCGTTATCCAGCAACTTCACCGTCCCCGTGTCCGCCACCACGAACCCGACCGCGTTGTTCGCACCCGTCAGGTTGTAAACACCGCCCGCGCCGGAGAACCGCACGACTGCTACCGTCGTGATCGGCTGTGTCTGCGTCACCGTCCCGGTGCTGATCAGTTGGATATTCGCGCTCGTAGTAATGCCATTGGTCGCATTCACCGTGCCGATTGCAAACCCGGCGTTGTCCTGGAAACTCAACGGCCCGGCGTTCGCCGCCAGTGTCGTCACCGCATTGTTCGCACCCCTCAGATCGAAATCACCATTGAGCAGCTCAAGCCCAGCCGCCGTGATCGCCTGCGTCTGCGAGATATGCCCGCTCGTATTCAGCGTCGTGTTCCCGCTCGTCGTCAGACCAACCGTATTCACCGTCCCGATCGCAAAGCCCGTCCCGTTGTCCTTGAACGACACCGTGCCCGTATTACCCGCCAGCGTCGCGATCTGGTTACCCGCGTTCGTCAGCGTATACGTGCCGCCTACACCCAGCAGCTCAAGCCCCCCTGCAGTCAGCGCCGCAGCACCCGCCTGAGTCGCCGCCCCTGTTGTGCTGAGCGTGATGTTGTGGCTTGCATCGGTGGCAACAGCTGCCGTACTGAGGGCTATTCCACCTGTTCCGCCGTTGATCGAAATGTTTGCGCCGCTTCCCGCGACACCCCCGGTGCCGCCAGTTCCCGCCACACCACCTTTGGCGTTCGCGCCATTCAGTGTCGCGCCATTCGAAACAATGGAGATTGCGCTGCCATTTCCTCCGCTCGAATTTGTTGCAGACGCCCCGGACACACCGCCGGCTCCACCTGCTGCGGTTAATGCTCCAGAGGCGGAAGCGGTTTGCGCCGCCCCCGTAGTCGTAAGCGTAATTGTCCCCGCCAAACCACCTGCGCCACCGACATCAGTCGCAGCGATCGCATTGGCTCCACCTGCCCCGCCTGTCGCATTGATTAAGCCGGCCGATATCGAACCTCCAGATCCGGCACTCGCCGTAATCAGAATGGATCCACCCTTGCCCCCGGTGCCGCCGACAACACCAGTCGCAGATGCACCACCAACTCCGCCGACTGCCGTGATATCTCCGACAGTAATCAAGCGTGCAGCGGCTGGTGCTGTCACTTGAATGGTCACACCACCCGCATCGCCGCCGGTCTTCGCAGTTGCAGCCCCACTACCCGCCGCACCGCCCGTGGTTGTGATCGTGCCAGTAGTAATCGCACCATCAACTGTTGTAACTGATACCAAGCCCCCCGCGCCGCCTGTCGTCGCAGCCGCGCTTCCACCACCATGCGTATCAATTGTTCCAACCGAAATCGTACCAGTGCCCGCGCCGATCGCAAGCGTGATCGCACCACCCGCCGAGTTTGTAGCATTCGATCCGGCCGAACTTAACGCCGCACTCCCGACGATGCTGCCGATCCCCGTCGGTACGCTGCCAGTACTGGTGTCATTGGCAGTCAGTGTGATCACACCACCATTGGTCGTAATGCCGCTGCCAGCGCCAAATGTGATGTTATTGCCCGCTTGCGCAATGAATCCTGCACCAGCGGTGGTCAACGTGACCGTGCCAGCTGCACCCGCTGCAAACGTAATATTGTTCTTGGCCTGAAGCGTCACGGTCGCGTTCAAGCCGTCAAGAAATGCCGGCCTTATATTGCTGGTAGCGGCAGGATCTTCCGAGAATGCGTAGGTATTTGCATTGCCGTCCGTTGTTCCACCGCCACCAACCAGATTTCCGTTTGCACCGGCACTGTCAATGGTGATATTCAGAGGATCAAGTAACAATGTACCCGTTATTCCACGCACAGCCCCCAAATCGACGCCGCCATTAAAGTCAAGCAAGCGCGCGCCAGAAACCTCAACAAACCCGCCGTTGCCGGATTGGGCACCGCCGCGTGCGCTTATGCTGCCGTAATAACGCGTAATGTCATCCGACCAAACGACAACCTTGCCGCCAGCGCCGGACTGAAGCGCATCCGCAATTACAGAAGCTCCCGATCCGAAGTAAGTGCGGAACGCGTTCTGAATATCCGGGTTACCCCCGTGATAATCGCCACCAACCAAAACAGTACCGCCGCCGGTCATGCCGGACACATTAACTAAGGCTTCACGAATCAAACCGACGCGCGGCGCGAGCAACCAGACCAATCCGCCGGGTCCGCCGCTGCCTTGCCCATCAATCAAACCGGACGCGAGCAAGGTGCCTTCGGTCGATTGAATCTTCGCCTCACCGCCTACGCTTCCGCCAACCAGAATTCGGCTGCCGTCATCCAGCGTAATATCCGACAACGCATTAATCTGCACGCTGCCACCGGCGCCTTCGGCCGACGAGGCGTCAATCGTACCTTGTGCGAGAACTGTACCTTGATCCGATTGAACCGATACATTGCCGCCGGCCGCACCGTTCACTGCGACTTTGCTGCCCGGTTCAAGCGTTACGTTACTGCCACCCCTGATTGAAACTGAACCACCGCCGAGTCCGCCGCTCGCACTGAGTTGTCCAGAGGAAGCAAGGCCGCTTGACGTGGCGGCCGTAATTGCGATTTCGCCCGCGCGCCCAGACGTTGAATTCGCCGTGATAGTGCCGGCAACATTGACAGCACCGCCAGCGGAAGCCAGATTGACACTGCCGCCTTCGCTACCATTGGCACTAACACGTCCGGTTGCCTCAACCGAAACCCCTTGGGGCGCCGCAATGGAAACCGTGCCGCCCTTGCCCTGTGTGCCATTGGCCTCAACGGTGCCTGCAACCGTTGCTTTACCGGAATCAGATTGAATCGTGATCGAACCGCCCGTCGGGCCGTTCGCAGTCGTGCTGCTGCCTGCGGCAAGCGTCACATCTTTGGTTGCCTTGAAAACGATCTTGCCATTCTCGCCACGCACTGCCATATTGGCGTTGACAACGCCCGCCTGCTTGATCAACGCACCATAGATGCCGATCTTGCTGGCAATGATCTGTCCGACGTTGAGCGCCTGGCCGTCAGGCGCAGTCACCGTGACGCGAACGTCTGGCGAATTCGGATTGACGATATCAACGCTCTTGCCCGCGGCCAGTATGATTTCGCCGCCGTCACTGCGTATGATGCCGCTGTTTTGAATGTTCGGCGCCACGAGGTAGACGAAACCACCCGTCGCCGTTGTGATCCTGCCGTCGTTAACAACGTTGCCCGCCCCGGCACCATCAGTAAATTTCATCCGTCCGGCAAGAAAATCCGCATCCGAAAGTTTGAGCGTGGACGCGACGAGGCCTGCCGTATCGATGGTCGAACCGGCGCCAAAAACTATGCCGTTGCCGTTAATTAGAAGCACACGGCCGTTCGACTGCAATGCGCCGAGGATGACCGAGGGATTCGCGCCGACGACGCGGTTGAGAACAGTGCTGGATGCCGATTGCTGAAGGAAACGGGTAATTTCACTGGCGCCGATCGAAAAGCCCTGCCAGTTGATGATCGAGCCGGGGGAATTCGTGATCTGCAGCAGGTTGCCGTTGGTGGTCATCGAGACCTGGCCGCTGATGACGGTCGGACCGGTCGGATTGGCGTGCGCCAGTTCGGTGGCAAAACACGACGCCACTGCGAGCGTTACGACCTTGCGCCTGAGTGACGCTTTGCGCTTGACCCGGTTCGAATTCTTCATAAGCCTAAAACTCCCGACGCCTCGTGCGTTTACACGCATGGCCGCCTCAAATTGCGCACCAAAAAGCTCAATTTACTGTCGCAAAAGGTCAGCGCAAATTTCCGGCACTTAACCCGGACCGCGAAACCCTAAACAGCCAGTACTACAACCACCTGAAATTATTGATTTTTATTATCTTCATTGCGCCTAATCACGATTGTCGCGCCCCACCGACTGAACTGTCGCAAGAGACGTACCACCGCCAATCTGCGCCTAAGCTAGGCCAATCAACCAGACCCGACAAGTGAACAAAATCACACTTGCGACCGCCCGCTATGCCTAAGATCAAAAGATCGATAATTTAACAATTATCTTCAGATACTTAAGCTCGAAAAATCCAGTCAAACAAGGCTAAAAAACCCATGCCATCGATGCGTGCACGGTATTCGAATTGCGGCGCCCGTCTTTGATCAGGCGCGGCGTGCCATTTTCGATTTCACCGTCGTGGTAAACCTGCGCGTAATCGACCTTCATGCTGAACACGTTTTTGGTCTGGACGCGCAAACCGAGTCCATAACTGGAAATCGTCGTGCCCCCGCCCTCACCGGGTTGGCGACGATTGCGGGTCAGGTCCGCGGTATCGTAAAACGCCAGCACTTTCAGCCTGCCACCGGTCCATCCAAGGTCACCCGCAATATCCGGCGTATATAACTCGAAGTTGGCGCGCCAGCCACGGTCGTTTGACACTGCGCGCTCGTCGAAACCGCGCACCGACTCGGCACCGCCGGCGCCAAACTGCTCGCCCGCGATCAAGGCGGCATCCGTCTGCTGGATATTCAGCGCGGTACGCGCCTGCCATTCGCCCCACATCTGATAAACGTAATTGGCGCCACCGCGGAGGATGCTGTAACCGGCCTTCGCCTCTATCCGCGCCGCATTGGGGTAGCCAACCTTGCGTTCCTGAAAGTCGCTGTTCGCGCCATCATTGCCGCCAGGGAACACGTTCTGCGAATAACTCGCGTAGAAGTCCAGTTGACTCGTCGTACCGCGCCAGGTACCGGCATAGGTAACACTGACCGGATGCACCGTGATGTCCGGCACCAGCGGCGTGGTGCTGCCGACAAAAGTCACGTTGCTTTGAAATGCCTTGTAGTCGAGCGCGTAGGTGATCTTGTGCTCGTAATTCTCCACGCGGTCGAAATTGTGGTTGAAACGAAGACCCACGACCGTGCCGGCACCCGCAACGTTAAACAATTGGCCGACGGTTCCGGATGTCACGTCCGAATAGCCTGCGATAACGTCAACCGAATTCCCCGACGAAAACACCGGCACGCGGTAGCCAAAGCCGAACACGGTCACCGCACTCGGGTGCTCGGGGCTGGTGATGTATTGCAGCGTCAGCGTGTGATCACGGTCGAACATGTTCGAATTCTGGTAGCCAAAACCGACACGGTATTTTCCTGAAGCGTAGGTGCCCGTGTTGTCCATGCTTACCGAATACTTGACGGGATCATCCTCGATCAGCTTGATCGTGGCATCCACTTCGCCTTCCTGGCTGCCCGCGCGCAACGAAACCTGCGTCTGTTTGCTCGCGTTTTCATTGACCAGTTTGAGATTACGCGCGATATCAAGCGCGTTCGGCGTCACACCTTCGCGCAGCGTCGGCAGGCTGTTGCGTACGTTCCGCTCGGAATGCAGTTCATTGCCCTGCACATCGATCTTGCCGATCTTCGATTCAACCACCTCAAACTTTACTTCGCCCCGCTCAAGTTCCTGCTCAGGCAGCGTAACCTGCACGGCACTGAACCCTCTTTCCGAATAGGCTGATTGAAGCGCCTCAAGCGCGCGCTGCACGTCGGCAAAATCCTTCTGCCTGCCCGTGTAGCTGCGCAAAACACCGCGAATCTGATCCGGCTTGAGCATCGTGTTGCCGACAACAAGGTAACGCGCAATATCAAAACGCAATGCCGCTGCCGCCGCCTCGTCCTCAGTTTGCGCAACCGGTTGTTCCGGTGCGTTGGCAGGTGCCTGCACATAGACCGGCGCCGGAACTGCCAGTGCCTTTTGGCCCGGCGCCAAAGCGGTCTTGGCTTCGGGTTTCGCCAACGGCGTCTGCGCGGCCGCTTCTGCAACGGACGTTTTCGGCTTCGGCTCAACCAAAGGTGTGCTCATTACTGGGGCTGCAATCTCTGTTCGCGCCACCGGCGTTTCGGTACGGTCCTGCAACGGACGCACGGGCGCTTTTTCAATGGGTGGCTTCGGCGACGAAGCGGTCTCCGTTGATTGGGACGCAGCACCCGCATCTGCCAGCGGTCGCACCACGACTTCAGACTGCAGCGCTGTGGCGGCAGCCGGCGCAGGTGCAATCTTCGCGGCCGGTTCTAGTTTGGGTGTAGACGCCGGATCAGGTTTCGGTGCAATGGCAACCACGGCCGGCTTCGGCTCGACCACCGGCTCCACCTTTGCAACGGGTTCCGGCTGCGGCGGCACAACTTCAACTCTCGGAGCAGGCGCTAGCTCAGGTTTCGGAGCAATTGCAACCACCGCTGGCTTCGGATCGACTACCGGCTCCACCTTGGCGACGGGTTCCGGCTGCGGCGGCGCGACTTCAACTTTCGGCGCAGGTGCCACCTCAGGTTTCGGTGCAATTGCAACCACCGCCGGCTTCGGCTCGACTACCGGTTCAACTCTGGCTACTGGTTCCGGCTGCGGAGGTGCGGCTTCAAGTTTCAGCGCCGACTCAGATTTCGGTGCAAGTGCAATCACCGCTGGCTTCGGTTCGACTACCGGCTCCACCTTGGCAACGGGTTCCTGCGGCGACGGCACGACTTCAACTTTTGGCGCAGGTGCCACCTCAGGTTTCGGTGCAATTGCAACCACCACCGGCTTCGGTTCGATTACTGGCTCTACCTTGGCGATGAGTTCCGGCTGCGGCGGCGCAACCTCAACTTTCGGCACGGGCGTTGGTTCGGGTTTTGGTGTAACCGCAATTACTGTCGGCTTCGGCTCGACAACCGGTTCCACCTTGGCAACGGGCTGCGGTTGAGTGGACACCACTTCAACTTTCGACGCAGGCGCCGGTTCAGGTTTCGGTACAATTGCGACCTCCGCCAATTTCGGCGCGACTACCGGTTCCGCCTTGGCAACGGGTTCCGGCCGCGGCGGCACAACTTCAACTTTCGGCACAGGCTCGGGTTTCGGTGCAATCGCAATCACCGCCGGCTTCGGCGCAATCACGGCGTTTGGCGATGACGCAATCACTGGTGCCACCGGTGGACGGTCTTGCAGAGGCTTTGCGACGGGACCGTCCTGCAGCGGCTTAGTCGTGGTCGCACGGGCAATCTCGACTTTTTGTTCCGGCTGCGCAACATCGGCCAGAGCCCCCGTCACGTCCGCCAGCGGTCGCGTGGCAACTTCACCAGGCGAAACCGGCACCGGCGGCGCGGCACGTTTTTGGTCGAGGACGATGGTGGGTGCGCAGTCCCTGCTGAGGGGCGTTGCCGATTGCACGAGCCGGAAAGTGACGACCCCGAACTCAGGCTCCGACAGGGGAACCGTTACCTGAGTCGAACAATGCCCCAGATCGAAATACGCCTGTTGCACGGCCTGCTGCGCTCGTTGCACATCTGCAGAGGTCTTTTGTCGTCCGATGAAGGGCGCAACAATTCTTGAAAATTCTTCGGCCGCAATCTGCGGCGCGCCCAAAACCGAAAATCCGCTAACGTCAAAGCGTGCGGCCACGGGCTGCGTTTGTCCGCACACCGGGGTCAACAGCATGAGCCACGCAACAGTGGCACACACGAATTTTCGGAAAGCAAAAACCATCAATTTCCCGATATTTTTTATTTGCGCTGGGATGCGCTGGTGCAAAAGTCACAAATTCCCTATTTTTTTAATTATATACCAAGGGATTAATGGTGAATATTAATGCTGATTTAACACTCGACATTTGGTCGGATAGGCTGCGAAAATGTTGTTTTCCTGCAAATCAGCCCAAAACCGGGTAAATCCATGACAAAAACCACCAAAAACTGCCGCCTTTTGATCCTCGGATCGGGGCCGGCAGGCTATACGGCCGCCGTCTACGCCGCCCGCGCCAACCTGAACCCGGTTTTGATTACCGGCATGGCGCAGGGCGGACAGCTCATGACCACCACCGAAGTCGATAACTGGCCTGCCGATGCAATGGGCGTGCAAGGCCCTGAATTAATGGAACGTTTCCTCAAACACGCGGAACGCTTCAAGACCGAAATCATCTTCGACCAGATCCATACGGTGAAACTGAAGGAAAAACCGTTGACGCTGATCGGTGACAACGGCACCTACACCTGCGACGCCCTCATCATCGCCACTGGCGCCTCGGCCATGTATCTGGGCCTGCCCTCCGAAGAAGCCTTCATGGGACGCGGCGTATCCGGTTGTGCGACGTGTGATGGCTTTTTTTATAAAGGCCAGGAAGTTGCGGTCGTTGGCGGCGGCAATACTGCGGTCGAGGAAGCGCTGTATCTGACGAACATCGCGCGTCATGTGACGGTCGTTCACCGCCGCGACAAGTTTCGCGCCGAACCCATCATGGTCGACAAGCTCAACGAAAAAGTGGCCGCAGGATCCGCGACCATACTATGGGATCACGTCCTGGATGAAGTGCTTGGCGACAAGACCGGCGTCACCGGCATGCGCATCAAAAACGTCAAGACCAATGCGACGACCGACACGGCCCTGCAGGGCGTGTTCATTGCAATCGGTCACCGGCCGAACACCGAAATTTTCGCCGGCCAGGTCGAGATGAAAAACGGTTACATCACGACCCAAAGCGGCCTCGCCGGCAATGCCACGGCGACCAACATTCCAGGCGTGTTCGCCGCAGGCGACGTGCAGGACCATGTCTACCGCCAGGCGGTGACCAGTGCTGGAACCGGTTGCATGGCCGCACTGGACGCGCAGCGCTACCTCGAATCGCTGACGGACTGAGCGCAACTGCCCGTATTTTCATGACGACGGCGCCATGAAAAAGCGCCCGCCCGCAATCGTTGCCGACGATACCGAACGTCTGGAAGCGCTGCTTCCGGACGTCACGCGCATGCCCGACCACGGACGCGCGCTGCATCCGCGAAAAAAAATCCCCCCGGTCGCCCGCCAGCGCATGAGCGACGAACAAGCCGCGCTCACAGCAAATCTCAGCGATCATATCGGCGGGGACATCGGCAATGAAACCGGTGACGAACTGGTTTATCTGCGTGACGGCATGCAGTCGCAAACGCTGCGCAAACTTCGGCGCGGGCACTGGGTCATGCAGGGAGAACTCGATCTGCACGGGCGCACCACAGCGGAAGCTCGCGTTGCATTGGCGACATTTCTGCATGAGTGTCTGATTGAGGGCGTGCGCTGCGTGCGCATCGTGCACGGCAAGGGGCTGCGCTCGAAAAACCGCGAACCCGTGCTCAAAACCAGAGTGGGAAACTGGTTAAGGCAGCGCGAAGAAGTGCTTGCGTACTGCCAGGCCAGACAAATCTACGGCGGCAGTGGCGCCGTCGTCGTGCTGCTGAAAACACCGCGCTAACGCCGCGTTTTCAGAATCAAATCGCTGCTTCGTTGGTCTCGCCAGTGCGGATGCGGATGACCTGGTCCACGTTTGAAATGAAAATCTTGCCATCGCCGATCTTGCCGGTGCGCGCGGCCTTGATAATCGCGTCAACAGCCCCTTCCGCAAGGTTGTCCGGGACCACGACCTCGATTTTCACCTTGGGCAGAAAGTCGACAACATATTCTGCGCCACGATACAGCTCGGTGTGCCCTTTTTGACGCCCGAAGCCCTTGACCTCGGTCACCGTCAGACCGCTGACACCGATTTCAGACAGCGCTTCGCGCACTTCATCCAGTTTGAACGGCTTGAAGATCGCTTCAATTTTTTTCATCGTAATCCCCCACGGCAGGTTCTGATCCGGTCGCGCAACACGACCGAGGAAAGCGCACAGTATAGCCCAGCGGGGCCGAAATTTTACGAATGGTTAGTCAAAGCGGTGCCGGTATTTGTTCGTGATCGGATAGCGCCAGTCCTTGCCGAAGCCGCGCGGCGTGATGCGGATGCCGACCGGCGACTGCCTGCGCTTGTATTCGCTGATGCGCAGCAACTGCACCACGCGGTCGACATCCTTGCGCGCATACCCCGCCGCCTCGATTTCCTCGGGGCCGCGATTGTGTTCTACATAAGCCTCCATGATAGCGTCCAGCACATCGTAGGGCGGGAGGCTGTCCTGATCGGTCTGGTTCGGGCGCAATTCGGCCGACGGCGCGCGGATAATCACACGCTGCGGAATCACCGGCGAAATCGTGTTGCGGTAATTGGCCAGCCGGTAGACCAGCATTTTGCTGATGTCTTTCAGCACGGCGAAACCGCCGGCCATGTCGCCATAGAGCGTGGCGTAACCGGTGCCCATTTCGCTCTTGTTGCCGGTGGTCACCACAATCGCACCGGTCTTGTTCGACAAGGCCATCAGCAGTGTGCCGCGCACACGCGCCTGGATGTTCTCTTCCGTGGTATCCGCGGCCAACCCCTTGAATTCGCCGGCAAGCGCAGACATAAATACATCGAATACCGGGCGAATCGCGATTTCCGAATAACGCACGCCGAGTTTTTCCGCTTCTTCGCGAGCGTCGATCTGGCTGATGTCCGCCGTATACTGCGAAGGCATCATCACCGCATGCACCTTCGACGGCCCGATCGCGTCGGCGGCAATGGCCAGTGTGACCGCCGAATCAATACCGCCGGACAGCCCAAGCAGCACGCCGGGAAAACCGTTTTTGCCAACGTAATCCCGCACGCCGAGGCACAATGCCGAATACACCTCGGCCTCCGGCGATATCCGTGGCGTAATCTCACCCGGCAGCGCATTCGCACCGTCCAGCGTGACGAATCCCAGTGCCTCCTCAAACATCGGCAACTGATGGGTCAGTGCCCCCTTGTTGTCTAGCGCAAACGACGCCCCATCGAACACCAGTTCGTCCTGTCCGCCAACCATGTTGGCATAGACGACCGGCATGCCGGTTTCTGCCACGCGCTGGCGCATCACATCGTAGCGGGTCTGCTGCTTGCGCACATGGTAGGGTGACGCGTTCAACACCAGCAACACCTGCGCGCCGGCATCGCGTGCCGCCAGCGGCGCCTGCGCGCCGGAAGCACCATCTTCTCCAGCATCGCGCGTTCGCCCTTCGGGACCGATGCTGGCAAGCGCAGGGCCCTGCCGCCCCCAGGTGTCTTCGCAAATGTTGACGCCAAAGCGCACACCCTTGACGTCGAATACGCAGGCGTCGCAACCCGGCTCGAAGTAGCGCTGTTCGTCGAACACTGTGTAATTGGGCAGCGCATGCTTGTGGTAGGTCGCCACAATGCGTCCATCACGGATCACCGACGCGGCGTTGTAGCGTTTGCGTCCGGCCTGCCGCGGATGCCCGACAACGACGGCAATGCCGCTGATGCCGGCGGCAAGGCGCGCCAGCGCCGCGTCGCAATCGCGATAAAAATCGTCGCGCAACAGCAGGTCTTCCGGCGGATAACCGCAGAGCGCGAGTTCCGGTGTGATCATAATGTCCGCCGACTGCGCGCGCGCGCGCGCAACAAAGTCAAGGATGCGTGAAACATTGCCGGCAAGGTCGCCGACCGTGCAGTTTATCTGGGCAATCGCGATTTTCATGCCGCTAATATATCATTTGCCCGCGTGCACCTGCCGTATGCTGTGGCCGGATTGCCGTATCACCGCCCATCAAATCCACTTTGTTAAACATGGCCGCAGCTGAAACCATAGAAGTCTGCGCATCGATCAGTGGAATTTCTCCGCTGGAATGGAACACCCTCGCCGGAGGCGACCCGTTTCTGCGTCACGAGTTTCTGCACACCCTGCATGCCAGCGGTTGCGCCAGCACGGAAACCGGCTGGACACCGCAATATCTCGTCCTGCGCGAAGACGACGCGCTGCGCGCCGCCATGCCGTTGTATCTGAAAGG
Organism: Betaproteobacteria bacterium; assembly: GCA_025356695.1. Next base: position 19,563 of record JANXSE010000266.1, on the reverse strand, counting down.
CCATTCGTACGGCGAATACGTGTTCGACTGGGCGTGGGCCGACGCCTATCAACGCCACGGTCTCCACTATTACCCGAAATTACTGGGCGCCATTCCGTTCACGCCCGTCGGCGGACACCGTCTGCTGGCCGCGGAAGACGGGCACCGCGACCTCCTGCTGAAGGCGGCGCTGCAACTGGCACGCGACAGCGGTGTGTCGTCGCTGCACGTCCTGTTTCCATCCGCGGCGGAAGCTGCAGCCATGCAGGGGGCCGGAATGCTGTTGCGCCAGGGCGTGCAATTTCACTGGACCAATGCGGGCCATGCCGATTTCGAAGCGTTTCTCGCTAGCCTGAACCAGGTCAAACGTAAAAAAATCCGCCAGGAACGGCGGCGCGTTCGCGACGCCGGAATTTCTTTCGAATGGGTAGACGGTGCGGCCATCACCGACGCGCAGTGGGTCTTCTTCAATCGTTGCTATCGCGAGACCTACCGCCTGCATCACTCGACGCCGTACCTGAGCCTGGATTTTTTCCGCGAAATCGGCTGCCGCATGCCGGAAAATATTGTTCTGATGCTGGCACAGCGTGACGGCAAACCAATCGCCGCTTCGCTGAACCTGCACAATGGCCGCACATTATTCGGCCGCTACTGGGGCAGCCTTGAATACCATCCCGCGCTACATTTCGAAACCTGCTATTACCAGGTCATCGAATATTGCATCGCGCGCGGCATCACCACCTTCGAAGGCGGCGCCCAGGGCGAACACAAGATGGCACGCGGTCTGCTGCCGGTAGCGACCCGCTCGGCGCACTGGCTGGCGCACCCGCAGTTCGCCGCAGCGGTCGAAGATTTTCTCGCGCGCGAAAAACAGAACGTTGCCATGCATATGGACGAACTCGCTGAGCGCAATCCCTACCTCTCGAGCGGCACACCGGGAAACGACATCGATCCCGCTTAATTACGCTTGCATAACAGTGGCGACTCAATAAACTGTCGCATAGTCCAATTGGGCGCACTTCAGGGCTTCCAACCGATCATGTCCACTGCACAGCGCAAATGGGGCTACGGCCTGCCCGACCAAGCCGAACCGCAGACGATACCGGTGCAGACCACGACCACGGAGACGAAACCGTGGATGCGACACCTGAAGGGCGACATTGTCGGCGGCATCGCCGCAGCAGTCATGACCATACCCGTCAGTATGGGTTACGGACTGCTTGCGCTGTCCCCGCTCGGCGATTCGATGGTACCCATGGCAATACTGGCCGGACTCTACGCACCGATTTTCGGCTGCCTGGTCGCTGTGTTGCTCGGCGCCAACACGACGATGATTTACTCGCCGCGCAGTATCGTCACCTTCCTGATCGGCTCACTGGTACTCGACAGCATCGCGCATTCGAATCTGGCCTCTCTACAGTCCGCAACTCCGGTCGCACTGCTCAGCATCGCCCTCATGCTGATCTTCATGGCCGGCTTTTTTCAGACCCTGTTCGGCGTGTTCCGCTTCGGCGGTCTGGTTCGCTACATCCCCGCGCCTGTGATCGCCGGATTTCAAAATGCGGCTGCAATTCTGATTTTCTTTTCGCAAATCAACAGCATGCTGGGACTGCGGCCGCGCATGGCGCTGGCTGACCTGCCAGCCAACCTGGCTAACGTGCAATTGCCGACATTGCTGGTCGGCATCGTGACCTGCGCCGTCATACTCAAGGGGGCACGCATCACGCGCCGTATTCCGCCGACGATAATGGGTCTGTTCAGCGGCATCGCGCTTTATTATCTTTTGATTGCGGCCGGCCTGGGCGCCAGTTTGTCGCAACCGGTCGGTGCGATCCCATTCGCGCTGCCAAACCCGCACTACTTCCTGGAATTCGCAGGCCTCGTATCGTCCCCCGGGTTTGCCGAAGTCATGCCCATGCTGATCGGCGGCGCCCTGAGCCTTGCCATCGTTGCGTCGCTCGACGGCATGTTGTGCGCACGCCTGATCGAGAGCGATTCCGGCAACCGCATTCATGCCAACCAGGAACTCACGCGACTCGGCGTCGGCAACATGGTGGCGGCCGGTTTTGGCGGCATCGCCAACGGCATCAATCTCGCCTCCAGTTTCGCCAACCACCGCAGCGGCGCGCGCACTCCGCTTTCGCTGGTCATTCATGCGGGTTTTTTGCTGCTCGCAGTGTTGGTGCTATCGCCAATGATTGCCTATATTCCGCGCGTTGTCATTGCCGCGATGCTTGTAGTTGTCGCCATCCAGCTGCTGGATCGCTGGACGATACAAATCGGCGTGAAGCTGCTCAAGCGCGAATTCGCCAGTGCGCAGAGCATGTTGCTCGATCTCACGATTATTCTCTTCGTGACGGTTGCTGCGGTGGCGATCAATATCGTGTTTGCCGTCCTCATCGGCGTTACCGTTACCATCGTGTTTTTCCTGCTGCGCATGAGCAAATCAGTCGTTCGCCGCGCCTACCGTTGCGACAGTGTGCACTCCCGCAAGTCGCGCGATGAAAAGTTGATGGAACTGCTCGGCCTCCACGGTGGGGAAATTCTTGTCTACGAGCTTGAGGGACCGCTTTTCTTCGGCACTGCGGAAAACCTCGCCAGCGAAATCGAAGCAGCGGTCAAAGACGAGACTCGTTATGTCATCTTTGATCTCAAACGCGTCAATGACGTCGACAGCACCGGGGCGAAAATCCTGCTGCAGACACACGACCGCCTCGCCAAGGACGGCAAATATCTGCTGCTGAGCTCCATCGCAGAGCGCACCCACGTCGCCGACATCCTCAAGGACATGGGCGTCACTGCAGCACTTACACGCAACCGCCTCTTCCACGACACCGATCTGGCTATCGAATGGGCGGAGGACCGCCTGATCTTCAGCCACATCGGTGAAATCGAAGCGGGCGCCGAGTTTCCGTTCCACCAGCTCGACGTGCTCGCCGGCATGAGCGAACAGGAAATCGGCGTGCTCAAGACGAGCCTGTCCAGACGCCTCTACCGGCAGGGGGAAGTTGTGTTCGAAGAGGGCGATGAAAGCAACGAGATGTATATCGTCGCCATGGGCAGCGCCAGCGCACGCTTGCGGCTTACCGGTACCGACCGGCAAACACGCCTGATCACGTTTTCAGCCGGCACGGTTTTCGGCGAACTCGCGTTACTCGATCAGGAGGCGCGCTCGGCGACCGTCGAAGCCGATGAAGACCTCGTCTGCTACGTGCTGAACCGCAGCAGCTTCGACCAGTTGACCAGGCATGATCCCGTCATCGCCATCAAGCTGCTGACCAACCTCGGACGTGAACTGGCAAGCCATTTGCGCCGTGCCAATCGCACCATCTATCAATTGGCCAGTTAGGGCCTCGCGCCATTCGGCGCCATCCCTGCAAACATCTGAACGACGAAAAAAATGCCGCCGCCGGATCACCCGGCGGCGGCATTTTCCTGTGACCAGCTAAATTACTTTTTCGCGGCGGGCGCGGCAGCGGGAGCCGCGACGGCTGCGGGTGCGGTGGCGGCAGGCGCGGGTGCGGCAGCAGCCGGCGCGGGAGCAGCCTCGACTTTCGGTGCTGGCGGCGCCTGCAACAGGCCGAGATCGACGAGCAGCTTGCGCGATGCCGCTTCAATCGCCTGCTCCTTGGCGGGCCAGTTCTGCTTGAGCGACTCCAGCGCGACTTTGATCTTGTCGGCATTCGGGTTCGCCGCACCGAGTTCCGTGGCCAGCGCATCCATGTCGCCATCCATCGAAGCACGCACGCCGTCGAGCGACGCACGGATCTGGTCGCGCGCCGTCAGCAGTGCACGGGTAGCGTCGATGGTCTTGGCCGGGTCATCGGTCGCGGCACCGGCCGCAGTCGCCAGCGCAGCGAGGTCCTTGCCGAATTTCTTCGCCGACTCATCGGGCATTTTCTTCGCGCGGTCGAGGCCCTTGAGCGCCTCGTCCTTCTGCTGGTTCGCCGCATTCAACTGCTGGGTTACTTCGTCAACCTGCATCATGCCGAATCCACCGCCAGCGGCAGCACCGACGAGCAGCGAAACGACGCCCACGAGAATCATCTTTACTTTATCGCTCATTTTTGCTTCCCCCATGAAATTTCAAGTATTGCAGCTTGTAATCATATCATGTGACGCGGGCGTTGCCTGTGACGGAAGCCACGCCCGCCGCTGCGGCAGCGCCATAAATGCGCAATCTGCGTGTGGTAGCATTCTTCATTGCCTCGGACACCGAAATGAAATTCTGCAGCCACTGCAGCGCCCCCGTCGCGCTGCGCATCCCTGAAGGCGACTCGCTGCCGCGCCACGTCTGCACGGCCTGCGGCATGATCCACTACCAGAACCCCAAGATGGTGGTCGGCTGCATCCCCGAGTGGGAGCGCAAAATCCTGCTCTGCCGCCGTGCCATTGAACCACGACGCGGCCTCTGGACGCTGCCCGCCGGCTTCATGGAAAACGGCGAAACCACCTTTCAAGGTGCGATGCGCGAAACGCTCGAAGAAGCCAATGCCCGCGTCGAGATCGATTCGCTCTACGCGCTCTACAACATTCCGCACATCAGCCAGGTGTATTTGCTGTTCCGCGCGCGCCTGCTCGATCTCGATTTCAGTCCCGGCGAAGAAACGCTCGAACTCAAACTGTTCGACGAAGCCGAAATTCCCTGGAACGAAATCGCCTTTGCCACGGTGCGCAACACGCTGACGCACTATTTCGACGACCGGCGCAAAGGGGCCTTCCCCTTCCACATGGGCACGATCGAAGCGGTCAAACCCTGACCGCCGCCCAGGCGTTGCTTAAACGGCGCGCAGGGCGTCGACGATTTTGAGATTGGAGGCGCGGATCGCCGGCAGAAAACCGCCGACCACGCCCATGAACAGGGCAAACGCCACCGTCTTCAGCGCGATCGCCGGCGTCAGTGTAAAACTGAACGCCAGCTCCGAAAACGACTGCCAGTTCATCGTTGAAATGGTGAACAACTGCATGAACGAGGCGAAGAACAGCCCGATCACGCCGCCCGTGATGCCGAGCAGCGCTGCTTCCAGCAAAAACGCGGCGAGCACGCTGCGCCGCCGGAAACCAAGCGCGCGCAAGGTGCCGATCTCCGCGGTGCGGCTCGCCACCGAGGCATACATGGTGATCATCGCGCCGATCACCGCACCGATCGAAAAGATGATCGACAGCGTCAAACCCAGATACTTGATGAAGTTGGCCAGCACCTCGGACTGGTCGGCATAGAACACCGTCTCACGCTTGGCCTCGACGGTGAGGCGTGGATCGCTTTCAACGTCTTTCTTGAATTCATCAAAACGCGCAGTGTCGCTGAGCTTGGCGACCACCGCCGAGTAGACCGGACGACGGAATGCCTGCATCAACTGGTCGGCGTCGCCCCAGATTTCCGAATCAAAGCCGCTCTTGCGGGCATCGAATACGCCGACGACGCGCCACTCGCGCTGGCCGAACCGCAGCATCTCGCCAATGCCGGCGCCGGTGAAACGGTCGGCTGCGCTACGTCCGGCGACGATTTCTGAAGCGCCAGGCCGAAACATCCGGCCTTCGATGATTTTCACCTGCGGCCGCAACACAACCGCCCCCGCCCCGACACCGCGCACCATGACATTGGTTGGCCGGCCGCTGTCGCGCTTGTTCAGATTGACCAGCACCACAGTTTCTTTCGAAATCATCCGCGCGCCGTCGCCGCCCAGCGCAATTGCCGGCTGGCTCTCGAGCAGCGCCGCCTGCGTGCGGTCGACGATGCTCTGCACCTCGGTCTGCGAGGAACGACGGATGACCACGACATTGTCGTAGGAGCCGGTCTCGACCATGGTCTTGCGCAGCCCCTCTTCCAGCATCAACACGGTCGAAAACACGAACACCACCAGCGCCATGCCGCCCACCGTCAGCAGCGTGGTCCATTTGCGCGCCCACAAATTGCGGAATGTGTATGAATACGGGATCTTCATCGTTAACCGATATTGCGCAGACCATCGACAATGCGCACGCGCGCCGCCCGCCAGCAAGGCACCAGCGCGGCGGTCACGGCGATCAATGCCGCGCAGGCCAGTTGCAGATAGACCGTTTCGTCATGCACGCGAAACGCCGGAAACAGCGTGCCGGTCGCTTTGCCGAATTTTTCGGCAATAGGATAAGTCAGAAAAATCCCGAGCATTGCGCCCACCCCGGATATGACCGAGGCCTCGCCGAAAATCAGCGCCGCGAGATGCCCGCCGCCGAAACCCAGCGCCTTCAAGGTGGCATACTCGGTCATGCGTTCGCGCACCGTCATCGCCATGGTGTTCGCCATCACAGCCATGATGATGAAGATGACCAGATAGGAGACGATGCGAATCGCCACCACGATTGCCTCAGTCATCGAAACAAAACCCAACTGGAAAGCCTGTTCCGTTTCGGTCAGCGTTTCCGCCAGCGAATTCTTGAAGGTGGCATCCACGGTTGCCGCCACCTCGGCTGCGCGGTCGGCACCGGTCAAGCCGATGATGTAAACGCCGACCGAGTTGAGGCGCCGCGGCGCGACCTTGCGCATGGTTTCGTTCAGATAGTCCCACTGAAAGAAAAACTGTGAGACGTCGGTCTTTTTCTCCGCACCATCGTAGATGCCGCGGATGACGAACTCCCAGTTACCCGGAAAAATCGTGCCGCGCAGACTAACACTGTCGCCAATCTTAAAACCATAGGTGTCGGCCAGCCGCCGTCCGACAATGGCGCCTTTGCGATCGCGCTGAAAATCGCGCAATTGCGTCGGCGGCACGACAAACTCCGGATAGAGGTCGAAATACGTCGGCGCATGCACGGCGAACTGCGGAAAAAAATTTTTCTCGGTGACGTAAACGCCGCCGAACCAGTTGGCGTACGACACCGCTTTCACGCCGTCGATCTGGCGGATCTTGTTGGAATACGCCAGCGGCAACGAAAACACGAGAGAAATCGAATTACGCGAAACAAGGCGCGACTTGGAGGCCGCTTCGGCACCAGCGTACCAGGCATCGACGACGGTGCGCAACAGCCCGAACGCAACGATCGCAACGACAATGCCGAGCACCGTCAGGCCGCTGCGCAGACGATGGCGCAGCGCATTGCGGAATATCATTTTGAGGTAATACATACGCGCCACCCCGGCTACTTCGCCAACTCGCCCTTGTCGAGCTGGCGGATGCTGCGCGCCTTGGCCGCCGCGTGCGGATCGTGGGTCACCATGATCACGGTCTTGCCGAGTTCGCGGTTCAGCCGATCGATGAGATTTAGCACGTCTTCGGCAGAGGCGCGGTCGAGATCACCGGTCGGCTCGTCGGCCACTAGAATCGTCGGGTCGGTGATGATGGCGCGCGCAATCGCCACCCGCTGCTGCTGCCCGCCCGACAACTCGGAGGGATAGTGTTCGATGCGATCGGACAAACCGACCATCGCCAGCGCCGCCGTTACGTGCTCCTCGCGCTCGCGCGCATCAAGGTCCGTCAACAACAACGGCAGTTCGACGTTTTCAAACGCCGTCAGCACCGGCATCAGGTTGTAAAACTGGAATATAAAACCGACGTTGCGCGCGCGCCAGGCGGCGAGGTCCGCCTCGTCAAGCATAACGATGTCGACGCCGCCGACGCGCAGGCTGCCGGCATCCGGTTTATCAATGCCGGCGATCAGATTGAGCAGCGTGCTTTTACCGGAACCCGAGGGCCCCATCAGCGCCACGTAATCGCCGGCGGCAATGTCGAGTGTGATATCGGTCAGCACCGGCACCACCTGACCACCGCGGTGATAGGCCTTGGCGAGATTGCGGATCTCGACGACCGCTTGGGTGTTCTGATTCATGCCGGGTGTGACGCCGTCTGCAGCGGCGATCAGCGCGCGCCCTGCACGACGCGCATACCGTCACGCAGTTTCTCGGCAGGACGCAGCACCAGTTTGTCACCGGCGGCAACACCCGACTTGATCTCGAGAAGTTCGCCGAGTTTGTCACCGGCCTCCACCGCCAGTTGCACCGCACGCCCGTCGCGGACGGAGAAGACCACGCTCTTGCCGTCCCGTGTCACGACCGCCGCCGGATGAACCGCAACGCGGGCGCCGCGCTCGGCCTCGGGAACTTCCTGCGACAGAAAAGAAACCTTGGCACTCATTTCCGGCAGGATGCGCGGATCGAGTTCGGCAAAACGCACCTTCGCCAGCACTGTGGCCTTCGAACGGTCGACTGTCGGCACCAGCCGCAGCAGCCTGCCGCGGAAACGCGTGTCGGGCAGCGCATCGAGTTGTATCTCGCAGGGCTGATCGATTTTGACCTTGGCGAGATTCGACTCCGAAACGTCGGCTTCGACTTCCAGTGTCGTCATATCGGCCATCGTCACCACCGCCGCCTGCGAACCCAGCGCCGACGAAAACGGCGTGATCACATCACCGACGTTGGCGTTCTTCGTCAGCACCACACCGTCGAACGGCGCGCGGATCAGCGTTTGCTCGACGGCAACCTGCGATGCACGGTGGTTGGCCTGCGCCACCGAGATGGCGGCGCGATAACCGCTCACCGCGGCCCTCGCCTTCTCAAGCCTGCCAACCGCGATATCGTGCGCCGCCGGCGAAACAAATTTTTTCGCCAGCAGATCGCGCGAACGGTTGAAGTTGCGCTCCGCCTCGTTCAGTTCGGCTTCGCCCTGCTCGAGATTCGCCTGCGTCACCTTGATGTTCGCCGCCGCCTGCTCCATCGATGCCGTAACGTCGCGGTTTTCCAGCCGCGCCAGCACGTCGTTCTGGCGTACCACCGAGCCTTCGCGCACGCCCAGCCACTCCAGCCGTCCGGTCGCCTTCGACGCCACCGCAGCTTTGCGCTGCGCGACCACGTAACCGGTCGCATTCAACTGCGTATAAGACTGCGAACGGTAGGCCACGGATACGGTCGCCGTTTCCACCTCGACCGGCGCCATCACGCTGCGCGCCACCAGTAGCGCCGCCACCGCAAGGACAAGCACAATTAAAACGATGCGCTTCAGACCGCGTCGCCGCGACTTAACAGGCGCAGCCGCGGGGTCGCGGGAGATTTTCAGCTTCGAGAGATCGGATTCGGACATTTGGCATCGGCGCGCGGACGCGCGCAGGATTCGCAGTACAATAACCTTGAATTTTATCAGGAGACCGTCGTGAGCGCCCCCTCATCTTCCGCCAAACCGACCTTCAAGTGGGACGACGCACTGCTGTTCGATGACCAGCTGAGCGAAGACGAGCGCATGGTGCGCGATTCGGCACGCGCCTATTGCCAGGATAAGCTGATGTCGCGCGTGCTCATGGCGCACCGCCACGAGACGTTTGATCGCGGCGTCTTTAATGAAATGGGCGAAATGGGCTTCCTCGGAGCCACTATCGAGGGTTACGGCTGCGCCGGCGTCAGCTACGTTTGTTACGGCCTGATCGCGCGCGAACTCGAACGTGTCGATTCGGGCTACCGCTCGACTGCAGGCGTGCAATCCAGCCTCGTCATGTACCCGATTCACGCCTTCGGCAGCGAGGCACAGCGGCAGAAATATCTGCCCAAACTCGCCACCGGCGAATGGGTCGGCTGCTTCGGCCTGACCGAACCCGATCACGGCTCCGACCCCATGGGTATGATCACGCGCGCGAAAAAAACCGACGGCGGCTATCTGCTCAACGGCGCCAAGATGTGGATATCCAATGCGCCGGTCGCCGACGTGTTTCTGGTCTGGGCAAAAACAGACGATGGCGTTATCCACGGTTTCCTGCTTGAAAAAGGCGCGAAGGGACTCTCCTCACCGAAAATCGAAGGGAAATTCAGCCTGCGCGTTTCGATCACCGGCGAAGTCGTCATGGACAACGTTTTCGTACCGGAAGAAAACATGCTGCCCGGCGTCAGCGGCATCAAGGGGCCGATGAGTTGTCTGAACAAGGCACGCTACGGGATCGCATGGGGGTCGATGGGCGCCGCCGAATTCTGCTGGCACGCCGCGCGCGACTACACCATGGCGCGCAAGCAGTTCGGCCGCCCCCTTGCCGCCAACCAGCTGATCCAGTTGAAGCTCGCCAATATGCAGACCGAAATCACGCTGGGTCTGCAAAGCGTGCTGCGCCTCGGCCGTCTGATGGACGAGGGCCGCGCCGCGCCAGAAATGGTTTCATTACTCAAGCGCAACAACGCTGGCAAGGCGCTGGATATCTCGCGTCTCGCGCGCGACATGCACGGCGGCAACGGCATCCATGACGAATTTCATGTCATCCGCCACTTGATGAATCTCGAAGTCGTCAACACCTACGAAGGCACCGCCGACATTCACGCGCTGATCCTCGGTCGCGCCCAGACCGGCCTTTCCGCTTTCTAGACACTTAAGCGCTGCGCCGGCTGCGCATGCCCGGCGCAAATCAGGGTGGTGCTACACCACCCGGCGCGCACCTGCGCCAACCACTCGAAATACCAATGCTAAGTCCCTGTAGCGCAACGAATTGGTGCGTCGCAGCAGAATATGTGCTATAGTTGTGCACAGATTCGTCGTTATTAATATATAACGTATTGATTATTTGTAATTATTATTTGGCACGGTTGTTGCTGATCGTATTGCAGCAACAGACTGAATAAAGGACACAAAATGCCCATCGATACGCTGCACGAAGGAATTTCGGTCGATTTTGCCGATGTGTTGTTAATCGTCAACGTTTTTGCCATCGCCATGCTGCTGGGCGTGCTCTACGTGGATGAAATCGTCGCCGCTTCGAAACGCATGCTGCATGCGATGAATCCCCACGGCTTGTATCAGCGCCTGCGTTTCTGGCGCGCGGTAGCCCGCACACCGGACTAAACCGGACGATCCCTGATCGCCCCGAAAGACTAATCGCGCGCGGCCCAGGCAGCCGCGCGGCCGAGAGCGCGACGCCACTGCGCACACAAGGCGTCCGCAGCCTCCCGCCGCATCGCCGGCTCGAATACTCGCTCAGCCTGCCACTGCGCATTAATCTCCGCGGCACTGCCCCAGTAGCCCACCCCCAGCCCGGCCAGATAAGCCGCACCCAGCGCCGTCGTCTCAATGATTTTCGGACGCACTACCCTGACACCGAGAATATCCGCTTGGAACTGCATCAATAAATCGTTCTGCGTGGCACCGCCATCGACACGCAGTTCAGCAAGACGTATTCCCGAGTCAGCCTGCATGGCCTCGAGCACGTCGGCAACCTGATAGGCAATGCCTTCCAGTGCAGCACGTGCAATATGGCCTGCATTGCTGCCGCGCGTCAGCCCGACGATGGTGCCGCGCGCGTACGGATCCCAATGCGGCGCGCCCAGCCCGGCAAACGCCGGCACCAGATAAACCCCGCCGTTGTCCGGCACACTGGCGGCGAGCGCACCGACGTCCGCAGACGTCTTGATGATGCCAAGTCCGTCGCGCAGCCACTGCACGACGGCACCGGCCATGAACACGCTGCCCTCCAGCGCAAAATTGTCGCGCCCCTTGATACGCCAAGCCGTCGTCGTCAGCAATTTGCTGCCTGAAGCGACCGCATCGCAACCGGTTTGCATCAACATGAAACAACCGGTGCCGTAGGTGTTCTTGACCATCCCCGGCGCGGTGCAGCGCTGGCCGAACAATGCGGCCTGCTGGTCGCCGGCGATGCCGGCTATCGGTATTGCCGCATTGAAAACCTTGCGCGAGGTTTCAGCAGCAACGCCGCTCGACGCGACAACGCGCGGCAATACTGCCCGCGGAATCTTCAGCAGGGCCAGCAATTCATCATCCCAATCGCCACCGTGTATGTTGAACATCAGGGTCCGCGACGCATTGCTGGCATCGGTCACATGCGCGGCGCCACCGGACAATTTCCAGACCAGCCAGGTATCGATGGTGCCGAAGGCAAGGCGTCCCGCCTCAGCCGCCGTACGCGCGCCTTTGACGTTATCCAGCATCCATGCCAGTTTAGTACCGGAAAAATAAGCATCGAGCACCAGGCCCGTACGCTCTGCAAACAGCGGCGCATGACCGGCGGCTTTGAGCGCGTCGCAGGCCGCCGCGGTGCGCCGGTCCTGCCAGACGATGGCATTACACACCGGTTCGCCGCTGGTGCGGTCCCACAACACCGTGGTTTCGCGCTGGTTCGTGATACCGATCGCGGCGATATCGCCGACGGCAATGCCGGCGCGCGCAATGGCTTCAGCGGCCACCCCCGATTGCGTCGCCCAGATTTCGTTCGCATCGTGTTCGACCCGGCCCGGCTGCGGAAAAATCTGCGTGAATTCCTTTTGCGCCATGGCGCGAACGGCGCCGCCGTGGTCAAACACAATGGCGCGCGAACTCGTGGTGCCCTGATCGAGCGCCAGTATGTAACTCACAGGCCGCACCCTGCCCGCTGCGGGTGATCGGTGATCAGTCCGCGCAGGTTCAGCGTCCCGCAATACGCATGTTCTTCCGGTGTATGCGCGCCATAGACATAGTTATTCCAGCCGCGCGCTACGACGGTCTGCAGGATTTCTACGTCGATAATGTTGTAGTCCCAGACGATGCTTTGGATGCGCGGCCGCGCCGCGCACGCCGCCATGATGGCACCGACATCCAGCGGCCGGCTGGCGATCAACAGACCGCAGTCCACCTCCAGTTCCGACGCGCATTGATAAACCACGTCATGCCGGAACGAACTGACCATGATGCGTCGCGTTTTCTGAAACTGTTTGAGTATTGGCGCGGCAACCGGCCATGCCTCCGGCAGCTTGATCTCGATGTTCCACAGCAGCGCCGGGGCCACATCGAGAATCTCCGCCAGCAGCGGCACCGCATGGCCGCAATCGTCTTCAATTTCGCGGTGCGTGATCGCCGACACGGCGCGCCCGGCGGACGTGACGCGGTCATGCATGATGACGGGTTTGCCGTCCGCACTCAGACGCACGTCGGTTTCAATGCCGTCGACGCCGAGGCGCTGCGCCGCTTCAAACGCGGCCAGCGTGTTCTCCGGAAGCCCTGCGTGATATCCACGGTGCGCTAGAACCAGCATATCGTGCCTGTGCAATCGGAGCTTAAAAGGTGATCATAAACGCTATTCGGCGCGGACCGTGCCGGTCGCCCCCTCAAAACACCGAAAAGTGCCCGTAATCATGCGGAAACACCGCCCCAAAACTTTTTATTTGTGCTGTTCTGATGTATGATTATTACTGATCCAATCAACGATTAAACTGAGCGGCGCGGCACCCGATCAGACGGAGGCAATTATGGGGTTTTACGCCTTTTACGCAGTAGCGATCGTCATTCTGATTCTGCATTTCACCGGCTGGCTCCGGCGCAACAACCTTGAGTGGCTGGTGCTTGCGTTGGCTGCAGGAACCTTCCCCGCGGTCATTTTCCTCAAGTAACGCGCAAACGCCGGACTCCGCCTGCACGGCGACCGGCGCATCCCGCTTCACTCTGCAACTTCTCCGGGTAACTTTCGCGTGCGGAGATTGTTACCACAACGTTGACATGTCACGGGGCTGCTCATAGTATCGCAAGCCCAACCGGACGATCGCCGTGGCCATTCCGCCCCCACAAAGCCGCCCCCGCAGTGCCGATGCGCCGATACCGCTGCTCACCGACCGCGCCTACGAACGCATCAAGCACGATGTGATCACCTGCGTGCTCGCCCCCGGCACCGAAGTCTCCGAACCGCAACTCTGCCTGCAATACCGGCTCGGCAAAGCGCCCGTGCGTATGGCGCTGATCCGCCTCGCTCATGACGGCCTGGTGCGCGCAATCCCGCGCCGCGGTTATCGCATCAGCCCGGTCACGCTCAAAGACATCCAGGACATTTTCGAACTGCGTCTGATGCTCGAACCACTGGCGGCGCGCATGGCCGCCGGAAAAATCGACACGCGCCGTGCCCGCGCACTCGAGGCCGCCACCGGCAACGGTTACCAGATGCACGACGCGCGCAGCATCGCCAGCTTTCTCGACGCCAACAAAGAGTTCCACGTCGCCATCGCCGAAACCACTGGCAACGTGCGACTGTCGTCGATGATTGCGCAACTGCACGACCAGATGACGCGGCTGCTGCATCTTGGCCTCGGCCTGCGCAACCGCTCGGGCGAAATGCAAATCGAACAACGCGCCCTACTCAAGGCGCTGGTGCGCGGCAACGGCGACAGTGCAGAACGCCTTGCGCGCGAACAGATCGAAGCCGCGCGCAGCATGGTGTTGTCCGCGGTCATGTCCAGCCACAGCATCATGAACCTCGCCCTCAGCGGCGATTGAAACGCATTTAGACACCAGAAATCATTCAACGGAGAACACCATGAAGGCAGTTGTATTGAAACAGCACGGCACGATCGACGATCTCGAATACGTGACCGACTTTCCGGATCCCGTGGCAAAGGAAGGGCATGTGGTCATCCGCGTCGGCGCCACCTCGTTCAACTACCACGACGTCTTCACGGTACGCGGCATGCCCGGCATCAAGGTGCCGATGCCGATGATCATCGGCCTCGATATCGCCGGTGAAATTCTCGAAGTCGGCGCCGGTGTCAGCGGCTGGAAAAAGGGCGACCGCGTGCTGGTCAACCCGCTCAACCCCAAGGTCGGCCTGATGGGTGAAATGATGCACGGCGGTCTCGCTGAGAAATGTCTGGTTTCCGCCGGCCAGTTGATCCGCATGCCCGACAACGTCAGCTTCGAGCAGGCCGCCTCGCTGCCGGTCGCCTACGGCACTGCGCACCGCATGATGATCACGCACAACACAATCAAGGCCGGCGACAAGGTGCTGGTACTCGGCGCCAGCGGCGGCGTCGGCACCGGTTGCGTACTGCTGGCGAAGATGCTGGGCGCCGAAGTCATCGCCTGCGCCAGCAGCGCCGACAAGATCCAGCGCCTGAAAGATCTCGGTGCCGACCATGTCGTCAATTACAAAGACACGGACTTCTCGAAATGGGCGATTGAAAAATTCGGCAAGCCGCAGCGCCGCAACTATGAAGGCGGCGTTGACGTCGTCATCAACTTCACCGGCGGCGACACTTGGCTGCCGTCGCTCAAATGCGTCAAGCGCGGCGGCAAGATCCTCGTCTGCGGCGCCACCGCCGGCTTCGATCCGAAGGAAGACCTGCGCTACATCTGGAGCTTCGAAATCCAGATCGTCGGCTCCAACAGTTTCTACGACGAAAACCTCAAGGCGCTGATGGACCTGATTCAGGAAGGCAAAATCAAACCCGTGATCGACGAAGTGCTGCCGCTGGAAAAAGCCGGACAGGGCCTCAAGCTGATCGAAAACCGCGAAGTCTTCGGCAAGGTGGTGATTTGCCCCTGACCGCACACAAGGCGCCGGTCGCGGGCGGCATCGCCGAACCCTCGGCGCGCGGCCATGCCGGCAATCTCGGCTTGCTGTTCGCCGTGCACGCGCGTTCGGACCGCACCGCGATTGTTGATCTGCACGATGCGACGAAACCGCGCGAAATCAGCTTTCGTGCACTCGACGCCCTGTGCAATGCCGTCGCGCGCGGACTTGTGCGGGCCGGTCTCGTCGCGGGCGATCGTATTGCCATACTTTCGCTGAACCGGGTCGAGTTCGTCGCGACCGTGCTCGGCAGCATGCGCGCTGGCGTGGTGCCGGTGCCGATCAATATCAAATTGCCGACTGACACCGTCGGCTATATCGTCAAAGATGCCGGCGCAAAACTGATTTTCGCCGAACCGTCGTTGCGGCGTTTGTGTCCGGCGGACAGCACGGTCGCCGAATACGGCGTAGCGGCAGGCTTCGACGCTTTCATCGATCATGGCGAATTCACGGCCATCGAACCCGCCGCAGACACCGTGGCGATACAGCCTTACACCTCGGGCTCGACGGGCCGTCCGAAAGGCGTGTTGCTGACGCACTACGGCCAGAACTGGAGCCGCCTTGTGCTTGCCTGGTCGCGCCGCACTACGGCAGACGACGTCATCCTCGTCGCCGCGCCGCTCTATCACAAGAATGCGCTCAACGCGATCAAGCAGGGCCTGACCGCCGGCGCCATGCTGCCGCTACTGCCGCAGTTCAATGTCGAGCGTTACATCGATGCGATCGGCCGCTATCGCTGCACTGTGATTTCCGGCGTGCCGACCATGACATCGATGGTGCTCGCGCGCAAAGACCTGCTCGCCAAAACAGATGTGTCGTCCGTGCATACAGTGATGATGGGTTCTGCCCCCGCCTCGCTGCAGATTCTGCGCGATCTCAAACACGATTTCCCCAACGCCGAAGCGCTGGTTGTCTACGGCGTCACCGAAGGCGGCCCGGTGCCGCTGGGCCCGCATCCCGACGGCAAGGCGCGTCCACCCGGCTCGATCGGCGTGCCCTATCGCAGCACCGAAGCGAAACTCATCGGTGGCGCCACGCCGGACGAAGGCGAATTGATCCTGAAGAACCCCGGCATCCTGCTCGGTTATCACAACATGCCAGAAGAAACCGCCAAGCGCATCCGCGACGGCTGGTATCACAGCGGCGACATATGCCGCCGCGATGCCGAGGGCTTTTACTGGTTCGTCGGTCGCACCGACGACATGTTCGTCTGCGGCGGCGAAAACATTTTTCCGATCGAGGTCGTTTCCCTGCTCGAACGCCATCCGGCCGTGCATCAGGCGGTGGTACTGCCGTTTGCGCACGACCTCAAGGGCCAGGTACCGTATGCGTTCGTCGTACTGCGGCCCGGGCAACAAGCCTCGGAACAGGCACTGAAGGATTACGCACTCGAACACGGCCCCGCCTACCAGCATCCGCGCCGCGTGTTTTTCCTCGAACGCATGCCACTGGCCGGCACCAACAAGATCGATCAACACGCGTTGCGGCAGATCGCAGCCGCCACACCAACCGCAAACAACTCACGCTAACCGGAGCATTCCATGGCAGAAAACACCGTCAGCATTGAAACCCTGCAAAAACTGATCACGCGCGGGCCGTTCAACCAGTGGCTGAATTTCACCGTGCTGAAAGCCGACGCCGAAGGCATCGAGCTTAAATCGGGTTGGCGCGAAGAATGGGTGGTCAACCCGGACCGCAAGTACACCCACGGCGGTATCCTCGCTGCGATCGTCGATGTTGCTGCCGACTACGCCATTGCCGCGCAAATCGGGCGCCCGGTGCCGACCATCGACATCCGTGTCGATTATCACAAGGCTGCGATGCCCGGCGACCTGACCGCCAAGGCACGCGTGATCAGAAGCGGCAGCCAGTATTCGACCGCCGAAGCCTACGTCTATGACAAGGACGGCGCACTGGTCGCCAGTGGGCGCGGCACCTATTTCACCGCGCCGCCGAAAGCCTAGCCTTCACAACCGGAACTCAACGCAGCATGAACCAACCCCAAACCATCGCAACGCGCGCCAGCGGCGTGCGCGTCGATTTGATCGCCAAACGCACCGCGCTGCTTGTGGTGCTGCTTGGCATCTGGTGGCTGCTGTCGCTGCGTTACCCGCATTACGTGCTGCCGGGACCTCTGCGCGTCTGGGACGCCCTGTCGCTGATCATCGACAACGGCGACCTCTGGCACAATCTCGCCGTCACACTCAAGCGTGTCTGCATCGGTTTCGGTCTGGCTGCCGTCGTCAGCGTGCCGCTGGGCATCATGCTCGGCGCGATCCGCCCGCTCGGCGAATTCTTCGAACCCGTGCTGCCGGTACTGAACACGGTATCTTCGGCGATCTGGGCGATCTTCGGCATCATCTGGTTCAGCATTTCGGAAGCCTCGATCATCTTCGTCGTGTTCATGACCGCGATGCCGCTGATCATCACCAACGTCTGGCAGGGCACGCGTGCCGTCAACGCGGATTTCATCGAACTTGCCCACACACTGCGCATGCCCGGCTGGAAAGTCATGCGGAAAATTTATCTGCCGACCGTGATGCCTTATTTCTTTTCGGGCGCGCGGCTGGCCTTCGGCTTCGGCTGGCGCGTCAGCCTCGTCGCCGAAACTATCGGCGCCTCGAGCGGCGTCGGCTACCGCCTGCGCCAGGCCGCCGATCTAATACAAACCGACCAGGTATTTGCCTGGACCCTCACCATGATTGCAATGATGGTAGCGCTCGAATCGGGCGTCTTGAAACCACTTGAAAATCATCTCTTCCGCTGGAAAAAAGAAGCAGAAACGCAGTGACCCGGAGAAAGCCCCTATGAAAAAACGCCTGATCGTCGCCATCACCGGTGCCACCGGTGCCGTTTACGGCATCGGCATTCTCAAACAGTTGCGCGCCATCGGCGGCTGGGAGTCGCACCTTGTCCTCTCAGAGGCCGGCGTGCTCAACGCGTTCCAGGAACTCGGCCTGAAACGCGCCGACATCGAAAAGCTCGCCGACGTCGTGCACAATCCGCGCGACATCGGCGCCACCATCGCCAGCGGCTCGTTTATTACGCAGGGCATGGTGATCGCGCCGTGCTCGATGAAAACACTCTCCGGCGTCGCCCATGCCTACTCCGACAATCTGGTGGTGCGCGCCGCTGATGTCATCCTGAAAGAACGTCGCCGCCTCGTGCTGATCACACGCGAGGCCCCGCTCAATCTTGCGCACCTGCGCAACATGGTGGCGGTAACGGAAATGGGCGGCATCATCTTCCCGCCGGTGCCGGCCTTCTACAGCAAGGTCAAAGACATCAACGGCATGGTCAATCACACGGTCGGCCGCATTCTAGATCTGTTCGACGTGCCACACGAAAACATCGCGCGCTGGGAAGGCATGAAGTCGGCGAAAACCGCGAAGAAAAAAGGCTAACCCCATGAGTGAAAATTTCCGCCAGTTCCTCGACCACCTGCGCAGCGAGAAAGAACTGATCGACATCCGGCAACCCGTCGACATCCGCCACATCGCCACCCTGGTCGATCAATCCGAACACGCGCTGTGGTTTCACAACGTCATCGGCTACGACATCCCTGTAGTCTCCGGCATCATCCGCACACAGAAGCGCGCCGCCCTGGGCATGGGTGTCGAAAACTGGAACGAGATCGAAGCGCTGCTCGAGCGCGGCATCACCCAGCCGATCGCACCGCGCCACTTGAAGACCGCGCCGCACAAGGAAGTCATCCAGAAAGGCGATGCGGTCGATCTGTTCAAGCTGCCAGTACCAATGTCGTCGATCTACGACGGCGGCCCGATGATCACCGCCGGCGTCGTCATCGCCAAAGACCCGGAGTTCGGCCTCAACTCGGGCATGTACCGCTTCATGGTGAAGGAAAAAAACCTCACTGGCATCGACATCGTCACGCCGAACAACATGCGCCTCTTCGCGCAGCGCGCCTACGAAGCCGGCCGCCCCTGCCCGATTTCGATTTCGATCGGCACGCATCCCTTCGAAATCATGGGCTCAGGCTTTCGCGCGCCGCTCGGTGTCGATGAAATGGGCATCGCCGGCGGCATCCGCGGCGCGCCGGTCGATCTCGTTGCCTGCGAAACCATCGACCTGCCGTGCATTGCCGACGCCGAGATCGTGCTCGAAGGCGAGATCCTGCCGACCGGCTGGATCTATCCGGAGGGCCGCTTCGGCGAATTCACCCGCCTGATGGGCGGGCTGCACTGGAACCCGCAGGTGCGTATCAACGCCGTGACCATGCGCCGCGACGCCGTCTATTACGCGTTGCACATGCCGTGGGAAAACACCTGGCTGGCGGCGCCGACGCGTTACAACGCC
>JANXSE010000254.1 GCA_025356695.1 Betaproteobacteria bacterium | reverse complement strand
TTCATGGTCTGCACGTCGGGAAACGCCGGCACGCGCGTTTCTCCCATCACCGCCAGCATGCGCAGCTTGCCGCCGCGCACCTGCGGCGCAATGGTCTGCATGGCGGCGACAGTCGCCTGCACATGTCCGCCGACAAGATCGGTGATCGCGCCGGCCGCGCCCTTGTACGGTACGTGCACGATATCGATGCCGGTCTCGAGCTTGATCAACTCGGTGGTCAGATGCTGCGGGCCGCCGATGCCCGGCGAGGCATAGAGCAGCTGGCCGGGTCGCTGCTTGGCGAGCTGGATGAATTCACGCAGCGATTTCGCCGGCAGTTGCGGATGCACCACCAGCGTCAACTGGCTGGCGCCGATCTGCACCACCGGTGCGAAACCGCCGACCGGATCGAAGGGGAGTTTTGGGATCAGTGCCGGCGTGGTCGCGAACGATGTCCCGGTCATCAGCAATATATGGCCGTCGGGCGCCGCCTTGGCGACAAAATCGGTGCCGATGATGCCGGTCGCGCCCGTGCGATTATCGACGACGACACTGACTTTCAGTCGCTCGGCGAGTCGCGGCCCGAGCGTGCGCGCGGCGATGTCGGCGCCGGTGCCCGACGAGTACGGAACGACCATCAGCACGTTGCGCTGCGGATAGGCAGTCTGGCCCTGTGCATAGGCGTTGCTGGCGATAATCATCGTGGCCGTCGTGGCCATCGTAGTAATGCAACCGGCGTACCGGCGCAATCGCGCAACTCTGTCGCGTGTAATCACTGCCTGCATCGCATATCCCCCTTTGATAATGCTAGCATGTCGCAACAATTAAAAAGCAGCGCCGTAAAAATTGTGGCGTCGAACCGGCGGGCAGGAGGAAATGATAGATGGGCCAGATACTGGGGCTGGGCATCACGCACTACCCGAATCTCGCGGCGAATCTGAACATGAGCTGGCGCATGCAGAAATCGCTCGACGACCCCGCACTGCCGGAAGCATTGCGTTCGAAAGCAAACTGGCATCCGACCATGCGCGCGCAATGGGGCGACGACCACGGGCAGGCGCACTCCGACGCGCACCGTCAGGACATGATCGCGCAGTTCCGGAAAATACGTGCCGAGCTCGATGCCTTCAATCCGGATTTCGTTCTGATCTGGGGCGACGACCAGTATGAAAATTTCCGCGAAGACTGCGTGCCGCCGTTTTCCGTGCTGGCTTACGACACGCTCGATTTTCAGCCGTGGAAAAACTACAAGCGCGGGCGCAATGTCTGGAACGAGCCGGACGACCATGTAATTCGCGTCAAGGGCCATCGCGCCGGCGGCAAGCACATCGCCACGGCGCTGCTCACCGAAGGCGTCGATGTTGCGTACGCCTACAAGCCGCTGCATCATCCGCTCGGCCATGCCTTCGCGAATTCGCTGCTGTTTCTCGATTACGAGCGCAAGGGCTTCGATTACCCGGTGGTGCCGTTTGCAGTGAATGCCTATGGTCGCTGGTTGATCGCCGGCGGCGGTGTGCCGCTGTCGCCGTCGTCGGACAGCAAACTGCCGCAGGCGCAGGCCGACCTTGATCCGCCGGCACCGCAGCCGTGGCGCTGCTTTCAGGTGGGGGCGGCGGTGGCGCGCGCGCTTAAACAAAGCCCGTGGCGCGTGGCGATCATCGCGTCATCGAGCTGGAGCCACTCGTTTCTGGTGAAAAAGAATGCGCGCCTGTTTCCGGATGTGGCGGCGGACAAGCGTTACTTCGAGGCATTGAAGAGCGGCGACTGGGAGGTCTGGCGCAACGCCCAACTCGATCAAATCGAGGACAGCGGCCAGCATGAACTGCTCAACTGGTTCTGCCTCGCCGGCGCCTTGAGCGAACTCGGTCATAAAAAGGCCGACCACGCCGTGTTTCTCGAATCGTGGGTGACGAATTCGGACAAGGTGTTCGCGGTGTTCCGGCCGCAGTAGGCGCTGCGGCGCGTCGCTCGCGCCGCAGCGAAATCCCTAGGTGATTTTCAGCAGCTTGGCCGGATTGTCGACGAGGATCATTTCGCGCTCGCGCCGCGTCAGGCCCGGCACCGAATCGATGAAATCGACCGGTTGCTTGACCGCCATCAGTTGCGGGAAGTCCGTGCCCATGACGACGCGTTCCACGCCCACCAGATCGATCACCATCTTCATTACCTGCGGTTCGAGTGTGATGATGTCGTAGTAAAAGCGCTTGAGATAGCGATGCGCCGGCTGCTTCATGTGTTGTAGCGCGGGACTCACACCGATCGCAAAGTCGAGGCGCCCGATCATGAACGGAAAGGTACCGCCGGCGTGCGGCAGGTAAACATCCAGCTTAGGGAACGCATCCATCACGCCGCCGCAGATTAGCGACACCGCGGCGATGCCGTCTTCGCTGAGGTTGCCGAGCGTGTTGATCATGAAGAAATCTTTCAGACGCGGGCCGTCCGTCGGATAGAGGTTGTGCGTGAAGATCGGCAGGTTCAGCGCTTCGGCGCGCTCGTAGATCGGCCAGAATTCTTTTTCATGCAGGTTCTTGCCGTTGATGTGTTC
>JANXSE010000235.1 GCA_025356695.1 Betaproteobacteria bacterium | reverse complement strand
GGCACCACTTTCATCAGGTCGATGATCTTGCTCCAGCCGGCTTCGTCGAAGCGGAACTGCAGCGCGTAACTTGTCGCATGGCAGCCCGTGCAGTTGTTCATGAAAATCTTCTTCATGTGAGCGTCTTCGGGTGTGGCCTCCGGCAGCGCGGCCACCATCATCTCGCCCGGCAACTGGCGGAAGCGCCGCTCGGCGTTCCTGATTTCATCCAGCGTGAAGTTGCTGCGCTGTGCCGTCGCCAGCACAACCGTACTCTTGGCCGTTTCAAAACCGAGCGCCTGTGCCCAGACGCGATACCTGCCGGCAGCCAGCGGCGGAAAAACATAGCTGCCGCCGCTATCCGTATAAACGCTGGTCGTAATCGTCGAGCCTTCCGGTTTGGCGGAGACGGTGACGCCCTCGAGCTTCTGTCCGTTGCGCGCGGTGATCATGCCGCTCAACATGACATCCGCCGCACAGGCTTCGGCCACCGACAGCAGGGCAGCAACGCAGATCAGCAAACCCGTTTTCAAGTTGCGCATGATGTTCTCCTATTTCTGCGCTTCGTTGGCAGCGCGCACGATCGGTGCCGGCACAGTCCGCAGATAAGCGACGATCGCGTCGATCTCCGCGGGCTTGAGGTAATGCTTGAAGCCGGGCATGCGATCGCTGCCATTGGCAATGATGACGCGCATGACAGCATCATTCCCGGCCGCCGATGTCTTGTTCAGCGGCGGCCCGTAGGTTTTGACGCCGAGCGACGGCTGCAAGTGGCAGACGCCGCACGACTGCGCAAAAACCTGTCGTCCCTGCAATTGTTTGACATTCAGTTCGCCAGTGGCCTGCTGCGCGCCGGCGTACGGCGCGGCGATGGCAAACCCCAGCATCAGTGCTGCGACTGTGCGATTCATGACGCCCCCTTCAGTGGTTGCGGTTTGGTGGCCGCTTTTTTGGCAAGTCTACCCGTTTTTGACGATACGGCAGAAAAAACAGCGGTTAGCGCCGGAACCGGATTTTCATCACCAGAACGCTGCTCGCCAGGACCAGCGTCACCAGATTCGACAGGATAACCGGCCAGGACATGATCAAAATTCCGTAGATCAGCCAGATGGCAATGCCGAAGGTATACGTCGAATACATGCCCAGGGAAATGTCGGCGACCGAGCGCGTGCGCCACACATGCAGGACCTGCGGAACAAACGAAAAGGTGGTCAATATGGCGGCGACGAATCCCGTCAGTTCGGTCAAGTTCTGCATGGCTCTCCGGTTCCGATCTAATTCATTCAACGACAACGCTACACGCTGCCATTCTATCCGCATGGCGCCCCCGCCAATACCGCATCGATCCAATTAAGCAACTGCTTGCGGCATAATCGCGTCCATGCCGATACTCGAACGCAAAAACAAACCGGCCCTGCACTACGTCGTCGACGATTTCACCGACCCGTGGCGCAATGCGCCCTATCTCCTCCTGCAGCACGGCAACGGCCGCTCGTCGCAGTTCTGGTACCGCTGGGTGCCCTACCTCGCGCGTTTCTACAAGGTCGTGCGACCCGATATACGCGGGCTCGGCAAGTCCTCCGCCGAATTCGATCTTGAGCGCGAATTCACCCTCGAGCACTGTGTCGGCGATCTCATCGACATCATCAACGATCTTGGCGCGGAGTCGGTGCATCTGTGCGGCGAATCGATCGGCGGCGTGCTGTGCATTGCGCTGGCAGCGCTGCACCCGCAGCGCGTGCGCACGCTGTCACTCGTCTCGACACCCGCCTTCATCAACAAGGCCGGCAAAGTCACTTACGCGATGGGCCACGAAACGCGCCATGACGCCGTCGACGCCATGGGCCGTAAGGCCTGGCTGGAAGCCACCAACGCGAGCACGCGTTTCCCGCCCGGCACCGATCCCGGCCTGCTCGATTGGTACAACAATGAATTTCTGAAAAACAATCCGGCCGCGCAGAGCGCCATGGCCACACTTGTCAACACGGCCAACGCAGCCGACTACCTGCCGCGCATCGAGGCGCCGGTGCTCGGCTTGTATCCGACCGGCGGCCCGATCACAGACGCGGAGCAGGAGCGCATGCTGACCACCAGCATCCGCAATCTGCGGCTCGTGCATCTACCATCGGCGTTTCACAAAGTGCAACTGGTGTTCGCCGCCTCGTGCGCGACACAGGTACTGCATTTCATTGCGCAGCATGACGGCGTTGCCTGTCGCGAACCGTAAACCGAATCGTATGCGCGGCAATCACGGCAATGCGTAGGGTGCGCAACGCGCACGCTGAATCACGGCGGAAGGTGCGCAATGCGCACCCTACCAAAATGCATGCGTGCGCTCTTGCCATAATTGCCGCCGTCACGTTTAACGCATCGGCACAGGACTACCCGACCAAACCGATCCGCCTGATCGTGCCGTTCGCGGCCGGCGGCCCGCGCGACGTGCAGGCGCGGTTGATCGGCGCGCATCTCAACAAAGTCTGGGGCCAGACGCTGATCATCGACAACCGCGGCGGCGCCAACGGCATCATCGGCAGCGAACTCGCCGCGCACGCCGATGCCGATGGTTACACGCTGCTGATGATTTCTGCGGGCTTTGCGGTCAACGCAACGCTCTACCCGAAGCTGCCCTACGACAGCCTGCGCGATTTTGCGCCGGTCGCGCCGTTGAGCAGCGGGCCGGGCCTGGTGGTGGTCACACCCGCGCTGCCGGTCAAATCGATCGGCGAATTGATCGAGGCGGCACGCGCGCACCGCCTCGAATTGTTTTTCGCCTCGGCCGGCACCGGTTCACCGAGCCATCTGGCTGGCGAATTGTTCAGGCTAATGGTACGCATCGAGATGACGCATGTGCCTTACAAGGGCATGGCGGCCGGCATTACCGATGTCGTCGCCGGCCGCGTGACTATGAGCATTCCGACGATTCCCGGCGGCTTGCCGCTGGTGCGCGGCGGCAAATTGCGCGCGCTTGCCGTGACCGGCGAAAAACGTTCGCCGTCGGCGCCGGAAATTCCGACCGTCGCGGAATCCGGTGTGCCCGGTTACTCCGCGAGCAACTGGTACGGCATCGCAGTGCCGGCGCGCACGCCGGCGAAAATCATCGCGCGTTTAAACGAAGAGTTAAACCGCGCCACCAGTGCGGTCGCTACGCGCGAGCGCCTCTTCGACATCGGTATGGAAGCCGAGAATGGCTCAAGCGCCCGCTTCGCCGAATTCGTTAAAAACGAAATCGGCAAATGGGCGAAGGTGGTCAAGGCCACCGGTTTGAAACCGGATTGATTACTGCACGACACTCCGCGTCTCGTACGGCGGCTTTGGCGTCTGGTCGGCCGGCACGAAATCCGGCGCGGGTTGACCGGCCCCGCCCATGCTGACGATGTACTGGTACATCGCCGCGAGGTCTCTGTCGGTGGTATCGCGCAACGCCCAGAACGGCATCGGCGGACGCGTGCGCATGACCTTCACGTATTTAACCCACTGCTCTTCCTGAAATTTCGGCACCGTCAGGCGCAGGTTCGATGCATAGGTTGTGCCCCAGCCGCCGCGAAAACCAAGCGGCGCACTGCCCAGCAGCCATTCAGCCTCGGGCACCTGGCCTTCCTTTTTCGTGTAGTCACTCGTATGGCAGTTGTTGCAATGGCCGGTCTGCACCATGTATTTGCCGCGCGCGATGATTTCGGGGGCCACCGCTTTTTTTGCCGTCTCAGCCTGCGCGCATTGCGCGATCCCCGGCAATGAGGACAACACGACCGTCGCAATCAAAGCCGCCCATTTGAAAAGCTGCATGACCTTCTCCCCCGGTTATTGTTGTGTTGCCGCAGTATGACGCAGTCAAAGCAGCTTGAAAATCCCGTTTCGCCGTAAACTTTCTGCGCAAGGTAGAAGGCGGTGAATGCAGCAGCCTGCTTTTCAGGCATAACTGCAGTTCGCATTTCCGTACCCGCCGGCCATTTTCCCGGGTTGGCATGCGCGGTCAGCGCCGGCCTATAATGCTTCAACAAAATTTCGGACTTGCCCCCCTACTGGAGGAAAACATCATGACAGCGAAATCGGAACATCAGGTTGCGAACCGCGGCAATGAGCTTTCCCGCCGCGAATTTGTCGGAAGGTTTGTCGGCGCCGGCGCGCTCGCCGCGCTGCCCGGACAACTGCTGGCACAGACGGAAGCGCCCAAGCCGCCAGCCGATCCGGCAGGCACCGTAACCAATGCAACCGTGCTGGCGGAAAAAAATCCCGCCATGAAAACGCATTCCGACCGCCCGCTCACCGGCAGCGTGCCGGCGGACCAGCACAATTTCGCTGTAACACCGAACGACCGCATGTTCGTGCGCAACAATCTGCTCACACCGGATTTGCAGGTTGCCGAGCATCGTCTCGCCATCAAGGGCCTCGTCGACAAGGAACTGCGCTTTTCCCTCGGCGAACTGCGGCAGCAATTTCCCGTCGTCAGCCTGCAGGGCATGCTTGAATGCGCGGGCTCCGGTCGTTCCGCCTTCGTGCCAACGCCAAGCGGCACGCCGTGGCTACCGACCGGCGGCATGGGTTGTCCGAAGTGGACCGGCGTGCGTCTGCGCGATGTGCTGCAGGCCGCCGGCATCAAAGCAGGCGCGGCGTACGTCGCCGGACAGGGCGGGGACTTCGGCGTCATCGCCAGTGCGGCGCCGGTGATCCGCTCGGTGCCACTGTCCAAAGCCATGGACGACAACACGCTGATTGCCTTCGGCATGAACGATGCGCCGCTGCCGAAAATCCACGGCTTCCCGCTGCGCTTGATCGTTCCCGGCTGGGTCGGTTCCGCCTCGACGAAATGGGTGCACACTATCACGGTGCTCGATGCGCCGTTCAAGGGCACCTACATGGACAGCAGCTACCGCATCCCGCGTACGCCGGTGAAACCCGGCGAAAAAATGCCGCCCGATGCCATCGTCACGGAAGCGTGGCCCGTCAAATCGATGATCACCACGCCGGCACCTAACGCCACATTCAAGCTCGGCAGCAGCGTGCTGATTGAAGGCCGCGCCTGGGTCGGTGAAGGCGACATCGATAAGGTGGAGGTTTCCTTCAACGAAGGCGGCAGCTGGCAACGCGCCTACATCAACAGCGGCGGCGATAAATACGCATGGCGCATTTTCAGCGCCGAGTTCTGGCCGAAAGCGCCGGGCTACACGACGGTGCTGGCACGCGCCACCGACAGCCGCGGCAACGTGCAGCCGATCATTTCGGCGTGGAACCCGCTCGGTTACTTCTGGAACGGCATCCATCGCGTCGGCTTCATCGTCGAGGCCTGATCTTGCCTCACAACGGCAGACACGGCGCCGTCTGCGCCGCCGCCTTGATGCTACTCGTCAACGGTGCCGCCATCGCGCCGCTGTCCGCGCAGGAAAGCGAAGCGCCGCGAACCTTGACGCCGGGCAAGGGCTCGGACCTGGCCTCGGCGCGCTGCGGCATCTGCCACGACGTCACCCACATCACGCGCGGCAAGTTGTCGCGCGGCGAATGGCAGGACAACGTGCGCAACATGATCGAACGCGGCGCACCGATCGCACCGGGCGAGATTGCCCCGATCGTCGACTACCTGGCGACCTATTACAACCGTGATACCGAAGCACCGCCGGCCGAAGCCGTGGCAGCTACCGGTGACCCGGTGCAGCGTCTGCTCGCGGACAATGCCTGCAGCGGTTGTCATGCAATGGCACAGAAAATCGTCGGCCCTTCGTTCCGCGATATTGCGGCACGCTACGCCAGCGATAAAGGCGCAGCGGCAAAGCTTGGCGCCAAAATCAGGGCCGGCGGCGCCGGCAACTGGGGTGCCATCCCGATGCCCGCGCATGCCAGACTGTCCGATGCAGAACTTGCGCAACTGGCCGGCTGGATACTCGCGCAAAAGTAGCATTGCAACGCGGCCCGCTGTAGCGCACCACAGCGGCATTTCTGGCGCCTTGACAGCGCCCCTGCCTGTGTTTCATGCTTCCTGCGCTTTTAGCTGCAGACCACCCTGTCATTTCAGTCGTCATACATACAGTCGGCGTCCACGCCGGGAGGAGACCATCCATGAAACGAATTTCCGCGTTGCTTAGCGGGTTGCTGGTAATCGCATTCACCCTGACCGGCTGCATCACGCCGCCGCCATCCGAAGTCGGCTGGATCACGGTATTCGACGGCACTAATCTGAACAATTTCAACCGCGTCGGCGATGCCAACTGGCGTCTCGATGACGGCCTCGTGATCGCCGATCTCGGCGGCAAGGACGCCAGCTATCTGGTAACGAAGGAATCCTACGGCGACTTCCAGATCCGCGCCGAGTTCTGGGTCGATTCCGATGCCAACAGCGGCATCTTCATCCGCGCGCAAAACCCGGCCAAGATCGGCGCCGACACTTCGTATGAAGTCAACATTTTCGACAAGCGCCCCGATCCCTCATATGGCACCGGTGGCATACCGAATGTCGCGCCGACCATGGTGCCGCTGAAAGCCGGCGGCCAGTGGAACGTCTACGACATCACAGCCAAAGGTTCGCAACTGACGATCGTGCTCAACGGCGTAAAGACCGTTGACGTGCGCGACACCAAATTCGCCAAGGGCCCCTTCGCCCTGCAATACGGCGGCGGCGTGGTGAAGTTCCGTAAAGTGCAGATCCGGCCGATCTAAAAAAAAAGGCGGAACGCGCAATGCGTTCCGCCCGGCAAGGCCCGCCTGACCAACACCGGCCGCTTGCAATCAATGCAAGCGGCCGGTGTTTTTTTACAATCCGAACAAACCCTTTAACGACTTGACCGCATCCAGCGGATTCGGCGAGGCATCCTGCCGCGCCGGTTCGGGCGCTTTTTGCGCAGGCGCCTGTTGTGGCGTGGATGAACGCGACGAACCGCGGCTGCGGCTCGCACCTTCCTCCGCGCCCAGCGGCGTCATGCCGGTCGATTTGAGCCGCACTTTGACGTACCACTCGGGGTCCCAGCGCGCCTTCGGATCGGCCGGCTTCGGCGGATACACGTGATTGAGTTCGCCGCCATACGCATGCACCGTCAGCATCGCACCCTGTGCGCTCTTGAAGATGCCCTGCGGCACCGTGCAACGCGTGGTCTGCGGCGACAGCACGACGCGTTCCTGGATCAGGCGCTGCACCTGCGCCGGCGGCAGATAGCTGGTGAGCCCACCGCCTGTTTCCGCGACTTCGCTCGACGTCCACAAAATCATTTCCGATCCCTTGTCGACGCCGCCGATGGCCATCGCAAAATAACCGGTCGCCGGCGCCACGCCGTCCCACTGAAAATTGATGGCGTCGGCGAGTCCGCCGGCGACATTCGAAAACACCACCGGCGGCATGAAATCGTGGTTTGCGCCGACGGCGAAACGGATGTCCGGCGGATAATTGCCATGCACGAAATGATCGCCCACCAGCGAACTGTCGCGCGGCACAGCGACGGTGTTGCGTTCATAAGGCCAGGTCGCGTATACACGGTCGCGTGCCGGTGCCGGCGGCCGCGGCAAACTACCGACATGCCCCGCCGGCATATTGATCTTCGCCGGATCCATGTTGGCGAAATCGATCACGATGGGTTGCCCCTGGCGCACCGAATCGCCGCAACCCCAATAGATCAGCATGCGACCACGCGGTTTTTCGTAGGGCTCCGTCTCTGTCGATCGCGTCGGCGTACTGACGGGCGTCTTCAGCGGCAAAGTCCTGCCCATGTTCTGGCCGGGCGGTATGTCATGCGTCGCGTCGGGGTTCGACTGCTGTCCGGGCACCGACAAATCAAGCATGATCGAGCGCTGCGCGCCGCCCGGCATATTGCTGCCCATGCCCGCCAGCATCGCCATGTCCTGCGCCGACATGCCGGGTATGGTCATGTTGGTGGTTTCAACACTCATCCAGTAATGCGTGGCGGGTTTCTGCCCCTGCGCATAGGCGACTGAAACACAAAGCGACAACAGCAGCGGCAACAACTTCGGTGTCATACAACGCGTCAGGTAAAGCATGAAATTCCTTCCGTCAAAACTTGATCGTTCATGGTGCAATGAAAGTGACGCATGCGCCACTCATTCCGGCTTCACGCCCGTTTCTTTCACCACCCGCGCCCATTTGCCGAGTTCCGCCTTGATCAGCGCGGCAAATTGTTCCGGCGTATCGGCTGGAAGTTCGTACGCTTCGGCGCCGAGACGTTCGCGCACATCGGGCAGGCCCAATATGCGCACCAGTTCGCCGTTCAACCGTTCGACGATGGCGCGCGGCGTGCCGGCCGGCGCAAACATGGCGTACCAGGTGGAGACTTCGTATCCCGGCAATCCGGATTCGGCAATCGCCGGAACATCTTTCATCACCGGCGAACGGCGCAGGCCCGTCACGCCGATCGCGCGCAAACGTCCTGCCTTGATCTGCGGCGCCGATTGCGCCACACCGCCGAACACCAGGGATGTTTCGCCGCCGATCACCGACGACACCGCCAGCGAATTGCCCTTGTACGGGATCATCAGCAAATCGATTTTGGCGAGACTCTTGAACAGCGCGCAAGAGAGTTGCGAAGGGCTGCCGCCCGAGGCACAGGCGATCTGCCCGGGCGCCCCCTTCGCCAGTTGTATCAGGTCCTTGGCCGTGCGCACCGGCAGCGAGGGATGCGCAACCAACACATAGGGCGCAAAACCGATGCGGCCTATGGGTGCGAAATCATTGGCGGTATCGTACGGCAGTTTCGGAAACAGGCTGGCGTTGATTCCATGTGTGCCGTTGGTGCCGATCAACAGCGTGTAACCGTCGGGCGCGCTTTTGGCAACGAACTCCGAAGCGACGATGCCGTTGGCACCGGCGCGGCTTTCGACCACCACCGACTGCCCCCATGACTCGGTCATCTTCTGCCCGACCACGCGACCGAGCAGATCGGTCGGCCCGCCCGCCGCAAACGGCAGGATCACGCGGATCGGCTTGGCGGGATATGGCTGCGCCGACACCGCCATTGCGGACAACGCGACGACGGCAAGCAATGGCGGGAGAAATTTATTCATGGTTGTCGTGACTTTCCGGCTGGCATTCGATGTCTGTGCATTCTAAGAGAGATGCGTGCAGCGGTTCAACCGGCAATGCCGGAATTCAAAAGCACGATTGACTGCCGTCGTATTCTGCGCAGATACTTGAGCATCGCTCGAATTCACGTAGCGCAGGTGACCCGCCTGCGCTACCAAATCAATTTGATCAAGCCATGGCCCTGACCTTCACCCCCCTGCACCCGCAGTTCGCCGCCGAAGCCGGCGCCATCGATCTGCGCAGTGTGCGCGATGAGGCCACACTCGCCGAAATCCGCGACGGCATGGATCGCTACGGCGTGCTGGTATTTCGCAACCAGCCGTTCAGCGACGAAGAACAACTGGCCTTCGCGCAACGCTTCGACGGCACGCTGCACACGCAGACCTCACAGGCGGTGCTGGTCAAAAACCGCCTCGGCACCGAAGCACTGTCGGATATTTCAAACGTCGGTCCAAACGGCGAAATTCTGCCGCCCAACGACCGCCGCCGCATGGGCTCGCTGGCCAACCGTCTGTGGCACACCGATGCGTCGTTCGTCGATCCGCCCGGCCGTTATTCGCTGCTGTCGGCGCGCGTGCTGCCGGCCGTCAGCCCGCCCACCGAATTCGCCTGCATGCGCGCCGCATACGATGCGCTCGATGCGGAAATGAAATCGCTGGTGGAAAACCTGCAGGTGCATCATTCGATCGCCTACTCGCGCGAGACACTGGGCTTCGAATTCACGCCGGAAGAAAAAGAGAAACTCAAAGGCGCCGTGCAGCCGCTGGTGCGTCACATGGCCGGGAGCCGCCGCTCGCTCTATCTCGCCTCGCACGCTGCCAGCATTCTCGGCATGTCGCTCGCCGAGGGCCGTTTGCTGATCCGCGAACTGATGGAACGCGCCACCCAGCCGCGCTTTGTCTACAGCCACATCTGGCAGGGCCGCGATCTGGTGATTTGGGACAACCGCAGCACCATGCACCGCGCGCGCCCGTTTGACGACGTCAAATACAGGCGCGAACTGCGGCGCACCACCACACTCGACATCGCGCGCGCCTAGCGCTTGAGCAAGGTCAGGCCGAAGTAGGTAATGAAGCTCGCCGTCGTTCTGCGGTCGACATAGTTGTTGACCCAGCCGTTGGCGACTTCCGCGGTGCTGCGCGTCAGCACCGGCGGCCAATAATAGCTCGTGAAGCGGATGTAATCGACGCGGTTGCACGGCGTCTGCACGTCGCCGCTGCTGGAGATGCCCTGTCCGCTCAGGCCGCCGGCCTCGGCGACAATCAGCAGCGGCGCACCGAACGAAATCGTCAAAGACGGCAAGATCGTCGGCTACGCAGTCGCCAAGGTTGCCGAAGAGGCATGGGCCCTGCTCAACGCCAATTGCGGCGCCATCGGGCGCATCGCATTTCCGTTGCCGGTGAGCGCCTATTTCAAAGGCGCCAGCGAAGTCTCCGGCACGCTCTCCAAATTCGGTACCGTCGATCCGAAAACCGGCAAAGCGATTCAAAACGTCAACGACGCCGCCAACCGGTGTTACACGAAAATCGAGGACGGTTTCTATTGCGCCTTGCCGAAAGAGCTGTCGAAACTGGTCAGTTCATCCGGCTCCATGCCCGGCAATATGATCAATCTGGCAACACGCGTGTTCCAGGAGGCGAAAACCGAGGCCTGCCTGATCGCCGGCGCCGCTACCATCACCCTGGGTGGCACTGGAACCCCCATCTGCGGATTCGCCAGAGTCATGATCGACGATGCGCAGAAAGCATTCGCCTGTTTTACCGCGGCAGAATCGAAAGGCCTGATGAAACAATTTCTCGCCCCGGGCGAGGCCAGTCACAGCTTTCCGTCCGACGAGTCCTGCCGCGGTGTCGGCGAACTCGCCTTCTCGGTCGCGGAAAAAGTTTTCACTGGCGGTGTCAGCACCGAAGCCAAAGCCGCGCTGAAGGCCGGCAAGGGCCGGACTGTCGCGGTGGTGGCGGATGAACTGCTGACCGTCTACAAGATTGCCGGGCGCGCGGAAAAATTCAACCAGTTGCTCGACGAACTGCACAAGATGCAGGAATGCAAGGATTAGGCAAGGTCTCGCCGAAGATTGATTGCGAAAATTACTGCGGTTCGAGTCCGATCTTCCTGACGACCTCGGCCTGCTTGACGACGTCCTTCTTCAGAAACTC
>JANXSE010000194.1 GCA_025356695.1 Betaproteobacteria bacterium | reverse complement strand
GCGATACGCCGGATTCTTCGATTCATCGGAATGCGGGTAACCGAGTTTCGCCAGAAACGCTTTGAAAGCCGCCATTTCGCGCGGCGGCACCTGCATGCCGACCAGCACGCGGCCGTAATCGGCGCCGTGATTGCGGTAGTGGAACAGGCTGATGTTCCAGCCGTGACGCATGCTGTCGAGAAATTTGACCAGCGCGCCGGGGCGCTCCGGGAATTCAAAACGATACAGAATTTCGTCGGCGATACCCGGCGCATGTCCGCCGACAAGGTGGCGCACATGCAAGCGCGCGAGCTCGTTGTCGCTCAGATCGCAGGCGATCAGGCCGTTGCGCCGTAGCGCGCGCAGCAGGCGCGCGGTTTCCTTGCGGTCGCGCACTTTTACGCCGACAAACACCTGCGCCTCGCGTGTATCCGCAAAGCGGTAGTTGAATTCGGTGACGCTGCGCGCGCCGAGCAAAGCGCAGAATTTGCGAAAACTGCCGGGCGTTTCCGGAATGGTTACGGCGAGTATGGCTTCGCGTTTTTCACCGAGCTCGGCTTCTTCGGCGACAAAACGCAGACGGTCGAAGTTGACATTGGCGCCGCTCGCTACCGCCACCAGGGTTTTGCCGCGCACGCCTTTCTTTTCGACCCACGCCTTGGCGCCAGCGATCGCCAGCGCGCCTGCCGGCTCCAGCACCGCGCGCGTGTCCTCGAATACGTCCTTGATCGCCGCGCACATGGCGGCGGTATCGACCAGCACAACTTCGTCGACAAAGCGGCGGCACAGGCGGAAAGTTTCTTCACCGACCTGTTTGACCGCCACGCCGTCGGCAAACAGGCCGACCTGCTCGAGCCTGACGCGGCGGCCGGCTTTGAGCGAGCGCCGCATCGCATCGGCGTCAACCGGCTCGACGCCAATGATTTTGACCGAGGGCTGCAGGCGTTTCACATAGACGGCGATACCGGCGATCAAACCGCCGCCGCCGATAGGCACGAATATGGCGTCGATTTTGCGCCGCGTCTGGCGCAGAATTTCCATGCCGATGGTGCCCTGCCCGGCGATCACGTCGGGGTCGTCGTACGGATGCACGAAAGTCAGGCCGCGCTTGCGCGCCAGCGTTTTTGAATATTGGTAGGCTTCGTCGTACGAATCACCGTGCAGCACGACCTCGGCGCCGCGCGCCGCCACCGCCGTCACCTTGATCTGCGGCGTGGTCACCGGCATAACGATAGTGGCGCGGCATTTGAGCTTCTGCGCCGCCAGCGCCACGCCCTGCGCATGATTGCCCGCCGAGGCTGCGATCACACCGCGCGCCAGTTCCGCCGGCTTCAGCAGCGCCATCTTGTTATAGGCACCGCGCAGCTTGAAGGAAAATACCGGCTGCATGTCTTCGCGTTTCAAGAGCAGCGTATTGTTGATGCGCGCCGACAGGTTTGGCGCGCGTTCGAGCGGCGACTCGATGGCGACATCGTAAACGCGCGTCGTCAATATGCGTTCCAGGTAATCTTTATTCATGGCGCCGCCTGCATTCATTACACAAAAGGACGCAAAGCCTAGCAGGAATCCGGCAAAACCGCCAATTCTGCTACCCCCCTCTACCCCGGGGTACAAAAATGCGGCCGTTTACTAATTTTGCCGCAGGAATTAAGATACTCCGCATGACACAAGACGAACTCAAGCAGGCGGTCGCCAAGGCCGCCATTGCACACGTGCCGGCCGGTTGCATCGTCGGCGTCGGCACCGGCTCGACGGCGAATTTTTTTATCGACGAGCTCGGCAAAATCAAACACAAGATCGACGGCGCGGTGGCCAGCTCCGAAGCCTCGGCGCAGCGCCTGCGCAAACACGGCATCGAGGTGCTTGATCTGAATAACGTCAGCGATCTGCCGGTTTACGTCGACGGCGCCGACGAAATTACGCGCCACCTCGCCATGATCAAGGGCGGCGGCGGCGCGCTGACGCGCGAAAAAATCGTCGCCGCGGTCGCGCGCAAATTCATCTGCATCTGCGACCAGAGCAAACTCGTCGATGTGCTCGGCAAATTCCCGCTGCCGGTTGAAGTGCTGCCGATGGCGCGTTCCTACGTCGCGCGCGAACTCGTCAAGCTCGGCGGTCAGCCTGCACTGCGCCAGGGCTTCACCACCGACAACGGCAACGTGATACTCGACGTGCACAATATGCAGATCATGAATCCGCCGGAACTCGAAGCGGCGATCAATCAAATCACCGGCGTCGTCACCAACGGGCTGTTCGCGCGGCGCGGCGCCGATGTATTGCTGCTGGGCTCGGCGGACGGCGTGCAAACGCTGACGCGTTGATCGCGTCCGGGGGCATATTGCGTTTTCGTGGCGCAGGCGCCCCGCCTGCGTCAAAACACCTTCGCATCAGTACGCCTTGGCGCTTCGCGCAGGCGGGGCGCCTGCGCCACAATGTTGTCGACGGCTTTTTGAAAAATCAAATCAGATCGGGCGAAATCCAGGCCTTGAGCCGCGGCCGCGTTTCAGCGCCGCGCAGCGACAACCAGACGATGGCGCCTTTTCTGACCGCCCACGGCGCGGTTGCTCCGGTCAGCAGCAGGGCCGCCACTTCCCCCATGGTCGGTTGATGACCGACAACGACAACCGTATCGCCGCGCGGCCAGCCGCAGGCACGCAACAAATCCTGCGCTGACGCGGAAGTATCAAGATCAGGCACGGTCGTCACATCCTCGGCCAGCGCACGCGCGGTTTGCTGCGCGCGCACCGCCGGACTCGCCATCACAACGATTTCTTCGGGCAAACGCGCGCTCAGCCATTTCGCCATGCGCGCCGCCTGCTTGAGGCCTTTTTCGGTCAACCGGCGTTCGCCATCCGGTTTGCCCAGTTCAGCGTCTGCGTGCCGCCAGAGAATCAATTCCATGATTGCGCAACGCTGCCGATAGCCTACTTCGGCGCCGGCGGCACATAGCCCTGCGCCTGATCGGCGCCCGCGCCGAAAAAGTGCTTCAGCATCTGCTCGACGAGGTAGTCACGCGCTTTTTTGTCGGCGAGGTTGAGCCGGTTTTCATTGACCAGCATTTTCTGCTGTTCGAGCCACTGCTTCCACGCTTCCTTCGACACGTTGTCGAATATGCGCTTGCCGGTTTCGCCCGGATACGGCGGGAAATCGAGCCCTTCGGCTTCGCGTCCGAGTTTGACGCAGTTGACGTTTCTGGCCATGAGGCACTCCTGGAAAGGGACGGCGATTTTATCAGGAATGCCCGGGCACCCCGACGCGGTCAACGATGAGCGGCGGCAGCGGATGACAGCCCGGATGCGGGCGTTCGAGGTAATAGCCCTGCACGGCATCGACACCGAATGATTTCAACATGTCGAGCGTTTCGAGATCTTCAACGCACTCGGCGATCGTGACTTTGCGCATGCCGCGCGCCACTGCGACGATCGCCTTGACGAAAATCTGGTTGTCGAAATCGCTGGGCAGATCGCGTATGAACAAGCCGTCGATCTTGACCGCATCGGCCTGCAAATGTTTGAGATAGGCAAACGACGAAAAACCGGTGCCGAAATCGTCAAGACAGGTGCGGCAGCCGGTCTGCCGCAGCGCCTCGATGAAACGCCGCGCATCGTGCAGATCCGATACCGCCGACGTTTCGGTCAATTCAACCAGCAGGCGGCGCGGCGCCACGCCGCAACGCTTGAGTTCGCCGGCAATGTACTCGGGCAGCGTCGGTTCGTCGAACGAACGTCCGGAAATATTGATCGCCAGCGAAGGCACGTCCGCATCGGCGAGTTGCTCGATGCTGTTGCGGATGACCCAACGGTCGATGTCGAGGATCTTGCCGCTTTTTTCCGCATACGGAATGAATTGTCCCGGCATCAGTATGCGCGACGGGTCGTCCTGATCGTGCATGCGCACCAACACTTCATAATGCGCGAGCCGGTTGTCGTCGACCTCGAAAATGCCCTGAAAATAAAGTTCGAGCAGATTGTGCTCAAGCGCATGCGAGATGCGGTCATTCCATGACAGGCGCGAAACCATTTCGCGCGATGCATCGCGGTCACGCCGGTAGGTGCGCCAGGCGTTTTTGCCGGCGTCCTTCGCCTGATACATCGCGGTGTCGGCGTGCGCAATCAGTTCCTCGGCGGTTTCGGCATGATCGGGGAACACTGCAACACCAAGGCTGGTCGTCAGGCGCAGACTCTGCCCTTCAAACTCGAACTTGATGGTCGAAATCGAGCGCACCAGACGTTCGGCAATCACCGGCAACGCCGTATCCGATACCTCGGGCACCAGTATCGCGAATTCATCGCCGCCAAGCCGGCTGAAAACTTCGTTGCGGCGCACTTGGCTCGACACATCACCGGCGACGCGAATCAACATGGCGTCGCCGGCGCGATGGCCGAAGGTATCGTTGATGTATTTGAATTCGTCGAGATCGAAAAACAGCAGCGCGAGCCGTGTGCCGTTGCGCTGCGCTTCGGCCAGCATGCGCCCGAGTTCCTCGTTAAAGCGGTGCCGGTTGAACAAGCCGGTCAGCGAATCCCGTTCGGCGAGGTAAACCAGTTGCGCCGCGGTCTGGCGATCGAGTGTGACGTCTTCGAATATCCAGATGTGGCCGACCGGACCGCCGTAAACATCTTCGACCGGATGGCA
>JANXSE010000186.1 GCA_025356695.1 Betaproteobacteria bacterium | reverse complement strand
TTAGCTGATCACCCGCGATATCCGGCTGTCGGCAAACGCCAGCCGGTCGACCAGCGTGTTGAGCAGGGCGCGCATCAGATGTGATTGCGCAACGTCGCCGACGCCGGCATTGGCTTCGGCGGCGCCGAGTTCGGCGATGACAACGTCGGTCATTGCTTCGACGGTGGCGTGGCGTGGCGTTTCGCCGGCCTTGATGTAACCCATTTCACCGAAACATTCGCCAGCGCGCAAAATGCTCAACAGGCGTCCGCCCTTGGTCACTTTGACTTCACCTTGCGCAAGGAAAAATAGGCTTTGCCCCGGTTGATCTTCGGTGACGATGGCGCTGCGTGACGGCAGGCGCGTCCAGTTCGTGCAGTTCACGAGCTCCCAGATTTCCGGATCGCTGAACGGTTTCAGCATCGGCATCACGCGCAACGCGTCGAATTTGCTGCTGTCGAGGATGGATTGGTCGAAACGGCTGAGTCGCCCGATCTTGGCCAGTTCGAGCGCAAATTCGGCCCACGTCGGGTAACGGTCGGCGGGGCTTTTCGCCAGTGCCGACATCAGCACGATGTCGAGTTCCGGCGGCAGTTCGGGGCGCACGTAACTCAGGGGGGCGGGTTCTTCGTGCAGAATTTTATTCTGCAATTCGAGGCCGACCTTGCCGATGAACGGTTTTGCGCCGGCGAGCAGATGATAGAGCACGGTGCCGAGCGAGAACATGTCGCTCTGGTAAGTCAGCACGTCGCCTCTGACCTGCTCGGGCGACATATAGGCAGGTGAGCCGATGTCGAGTATTTGCGTGCGGTCGGTGTCTCTCAGTAACGCCGCGCCGAAATCGGTGACCTTGATGTCGGTATCGTTGACGACCATGATGTTGGCCGGCTTGATGTCGCGGTGAATGATGCCCTGGCGGTGCGCGTAATCGAGCGCACCGCAGCACTTGAAACCGATCTCGATGACCTTCTCGACCGGCGCCAGATTCTGCGAGTCGGTGAGCGTGCGCAGATTGCCGCCGCCGACATATTCCATCGCGATATAGCCGTAGTTGTCGCCGACCGAAGCGTCGAGTATCGAAACGATATGCGGATGCGAAAGTTTGCCGACCAGTGAGGCTTCGTTCAAAAACTGGGTTTGCACGGTGCGGCGGCGGTCGGGATCTTCCAGCAGGCTTCTGTCCAACACCTTCAAAGCGACGTCTTCGCGCGTGAAACTGTCGGTAGCGAGATAGACAGTGCCGGACGAACCTCTGCCGATTTCGTGCTTCAGTTCGTATTTGCCGAGCGTACTCATGTGATGACCGCGAATGCCCCGTTGCGAAGGAACGACAGATTACACCGAAAGCGGTGTGGAAAATATCGTCCGTTCAGTCTAGCTGCAGGCCGGCGATGGTCGGTGTGAGTTCGATGTATTTTTTGACTTCGCGCGCCAGAAAGTCGCGGAACGCCGCCGGCCCTGTGCCGTCGAGCTCGAAACCTTCGCCGGCAAGAAAACCCGCAACTTCCCGGCTCTGCAGCGCCTGCGCCACTGCAGTGCTCAAAGTGTTGACGATGGCGGCTGGCGTGCGGCGCGGCGCCAGCAAACCGTACCACGAGGTGTATTCGTAGCCGGGCGCGCCACCTTCGGCGACCGTCGGCAGATCGGGAAATGCCGCCGAACGTTTGGCTGTGCTGACGGCCAGCGCGCGCAAACGGCCGGCCCTGGCGTGCGGCAATACCGACAGCGGGCCGGTAAAGAGTATCGGCGTTTCACCGCTGACCACCGCGAGCAATGCAGCCGAACCTTTGTAGGCAACGTGGGTAATATCTATTTTCGCCAGCTTTTTCATCAGTTCGCCGGCGAAATGGCTGGTTGAGCCGATGCCGGCCGAGGCGTAATTGAGCTGGCCGGGCTTATTGCGTGCCAGCGCGATCAATTCTGGTACCGACTTCGCCGGCAGCGACGGGTGCACCACCAGAATGAAAGGAATTTTTGCGAACAGCGTGACCGGTGCGAAATCGTTCAGTGGATCGAAGGGCAGTTTGCCGCGCCGCACGCCGGCGTTGATCGCGTGTGTGCTTGATACCCACAAAATGGTGTAACCGTCGGGCAGGGCTTTGGCGACGATGTCGGTGCCGATGATATTGCTCGCCCCGGGCCGGTTGTCGACGACGACGCGCTGACCGAATGTTTCCGACAGCTTGTTGGCAAGCATGCGCACCGTCGCATCGGCGCCGCCGCCGGCGGCCACCGGCGTGACGAGGCGCAGCGGGCGGTTCGGATAATCCCCCGTTGCGGCAACGACACTGCCCGCAACCAGCAATGCAACTGCGATTACTGCGTTAATTGCTGGCGCAACCATTTCCACGCCGCCGGCCCCCATTCACGTTCATTTTTTGCGGCGATATGTCCGTCGTCCGGATACACGCGCGCGACGCGTCCAGCGGGCGGGCCCGATTCGAGCGCCAAATAAAGATTGCCGATCGG
>JANXSE010000181.1 GCA_025356695.1 Betaproteobacteria bacterium | reverse complement strand
GCCGAGATTGCGCGGCTCGGCGCCGTCGCGCGCCATCGCCGCCAGCACCGTCGGGTCTTTCTGCGCTTTCTGGATTTCTTCGTAGAGTTTGGCGATCACTGGCTGCGGCGTGCCGTGCGGTACGAAGAAGGCATACCAGAGGTCGGTATCGAAACCCGGGAAGGTCGCCGCCATGGTCGGAATGTCCGGCAAGGCGCTGGAGCGTTGCGCCGTCGTCACCGCGAGCGCGCGCAGCTTGCCGGCTTTCAGATGCGG
The DNA here is from genome assembly GCA_025356695.1 of Betaproteobacteria bacterium. The sequence continues at coordinate 27,424 of JANXSE010000181.1, read as the reverse complement.
GGTCGCACCGACCGCGCCGACGAAACCCATGTCGACCTCGCCGCTCAACAGTGCGATCATCACCGCACCCGCGCCCTTGTAAGGGATATGCGTGATCGAAATGCCGCCGAGATCGCCGAACAACACACCGGTCAGATGGCTGGTGGTGCCGCTGCCGTTGGAACCGAAGTTCAAACCCTTCGGCCGTTTTTTCGCCAGCGCGACGAGGTCTTTCACCGTGCGCACCGGCACCGACGGATGCACGGTCAAAATCAAAGGTACGTTGGCGACCAGCGCCACCGGCGTCAGTTCAGTCAGCGCGTTGTAGTTGAGCTTCGGATACAGGCTCATGTTGACGGCAATCGAATTGGTGGTGAACAGTGCGGTGTAACCGTCGGGCGGCGCCTTGGCCGTGAGTTCGGCACCGAGGTTGCCGCCGGCACCGGCGCGCGTATCGACCACCACTGTGCGGCCGATCTGTTCGTAGAGTTTCTGCGCGAACAGGCGCCCCAGAATATCGGCACCACCGCCGACCGCGAAAGGCACGATCAGCCGGATCGATTTGGCCGGATAGGTTTGTGCATTTACGTTTGCAGTGTGCAGCAGCGCAATCGCCGCCAGTGCGGCACAGGTTTTTTGCATCATGGTCGTTTTCCTTCCAGTGACTACCGTGGATTCAGAACCGCTATCAGAACACAGAAAAGCCATCTTCAGCTTGATGCAAGACAAAGCAGCGCCGCGACCGCCGTCGCCAGCCCGGCGATGCGGCGTGCGCTCGAGGGCTCACCCAGCCACAGAATGCCGACCGCCGCGGTGATGACAAAACCCATCTGCGCCACCGGCACGAGCACGCTGGCCTGCCCGCTGACGAGGCTGGTCGCCATCAGCATGAAGGCAAAGGCCAGCAGCAATGCCGCCGGCGCGGCGTAACGCCAGGTCGCGCGCGGCGGATCGAAACGGCCTTCGGCGAGATAACCAAACACGGTCGCCAGCGGAAAAAACACTGCCGCCTGCGACACCACCATGGTCGCCGGCGTTGCGCCATGCATGACGCCCAACTTGTAGCAGAAGTTGGCAATGCCGAACGAGAACGTGGCTAGCAGCACGCGCATGAGTGACGAACGCGTCACACCAGCCGTACCGCTGCCGCCAAGCAGCAGCCACGTTGCCAGCAAGGCCAGCACAAGCCCTGCGATCTTCAATGCGCCCAGCGGCTCGCCCAGCACGATGACGGCCAGCGCCGCCGTAATCGTAAAACTCAACCGAAAGATCGGCGCGTTAACACTCACCGCGCCGTCGCGCAGGCTGCGCGTGAAATTGTAAAGACCGACGAACACGCAGGCCCCCGCCGCGGCACCCCACGCTGCCGCCGGCACCACGTGCAGCGTGCCGGTCGCCAGTGCAAACGCCACCATCGCCGGCGCGAACAACCACGCCTGCACCATCAAAAAATGGTGCGGCTTGATGCCCGCCATGGCGGCGCGTTTGTAAACAAGGTCAGCCAGCCCGTAACAGAGCATGGCGCCGAGCGCGTAAGCGAATTCGTTACCGCCGATCAATCTGATTTCTCCTCTTCATTCCCGGCGCATGCACTTCATGGCAAAGATGGTGCGACGCAACAGCCACGCCACTACCTGATTCGGTGCCACCATCAAAAAAACCGGCAATCTTCCACCGCCATCACACCCGCCGACACGAAATACGATTAGACTTTGCCTCGTCATCACTCGGGGGAGAACGCATTATGACACCGCGCAACTGGAGCATTGCCGTGGCCACGGCTTTTGCCATCAACGCCGCACCGGCACTCGCCGACACCACACTCGATTACAACTATTTTAAGGAACGCGTGGCGCCGATCTTTTTGAAAAAGCGCGACGATCACGTGCGCTGCTACGTCTGCCACTCGGAAAACAACACCGGCCTTAAGCTCGAACATCTCAAAGACGGCGCCGCCATGTGGGATGAAGAACAATCGCGTCGCCTGTTCGAGGTCGTCTCCAAATTGGTAGTAGCGGGCGAGCCGATGAAAAGCCGCCTGCTGCTGCAACCGCTGGCACGCGAAGCCGGCGGCAATCCCTATCATTCGGGCGGTCGCCAGTTTTCAGGCCAAAGCGACCCGAACTGGAAAATCATGGAGCAATGGGTCAAGGGCGCGAAATTCGCCGCGAAATAACGCACCGGCAATTAAAAACGGCGGTGACCGAAAGGTCACCGCCGTTTTGTTTGGGCGCCTGACGATCAGCGCATGACCAGCGTGTTCATGCGCTTGGGCACTTGCCCGACCGGAATCTTCGCCACCACTTTCAGCGTCTTCATGTCGATCGCCGAAACCTGATTGAAGGTCGAGTTGCCGACGTAAACCGTCTTGCTGTCCGCCGTAAAGGTCAGCCAATCCGGGATCGAGCCGACGCGAATATCGGTACCTGCGACCTTGTCGTCGGGCAGCGACGCAAAGCCGATCGGCTTGAGGTCCGGCAGCGAATAGGCAAACACCGCATTGGCGATATGGCTGTTGACCCACAGCGATTTGCCGTCGGGCGCGACGCCGATGCCGTGCGACGGCACACCGGCACTGGCACGGCCTTCGATCGCGCCGTAGCCCTTGGGCGTATCCGGCAGCATGATGCGCGCCACTTCCTTGCGCTGTTTGAAATCGACCACGGCAAAACCATGCAGGTTTGAGAGCTGCACGAAGATGCGGCTGGTCGAACCGTCCGGCGCTGCTTCAATCGCCATCGGCCGCACGCCACCGTCGAACTTGATCTCCCAGGCCGACTTCTCATCCTTGAGATCGACCACGTTCATGAATTTCTCGCGCACCGAACCCGATATCGCATATTTGCCGTCGGGCGTGACGTAGGTATTGTGCAGCCGGCCGGTCATGACGACACTGGTCGAAACCTTCTGCGCGGCCGTATCAACGAGATCGAGCGTCGCCGGATGCGTGATCGCCACCACCACGCGCTTGCCGTCAGGCGTCACCGCGATGTTATTGGGCCGTCCGCTCAACGGAATTTTCTTCAGTATCTTGCCGGACTTCTGGTTGACGACATCGAGCGTCGCATCGGCTTCGTTGCTGATGTAGACGGTCTTGCCGTCGGGCGAGAAGCCCACACCATGCGAGGCCTCGATGCCCTTGATCACCTGCACGACCTTGTTAGTCGCGGAATCGATCACGTGCACGTTGTCGCCGGCGCTGTTGGTGACGTAGATCAGCGATGAAACCGCAAATGCGCTTGGTACGCCGATAGCCAGCGACACAGCAGCGAACCCGAGACAAACCTTGAAATGGCGCAGTGTCATGATGAACCTCCCCCGAAGTTGACCGGTTGAGTCTAGGCCTCCCGCCCTGACACTGCAATTCAAAATTTAAACCCTGGATGCTGCCGTGCAGCACGCCGGTTCGATAGAATAGCGCTTCTGACCGTTACGCAGATAAACACTGCCCAACGCCGTGCGCCTCACTGAAATCAAACTACCGCTCCACCACGACGAAGCCGCCCTGCGCGCGGCCATCGTCAAGCGGCTCGGCATCGCCGACGGCGCACTCACGGCTTACACGATCTTCCGCCGCGGCGTCGATGCGCGCCGGCGCCATGCGCCATCGCTCATTTATACGATCGACGTCACGGTCGCCGATGAGCCGGCGCTGCTGCAAAAACTGAAGAACGATCGCCACGCCGGGCCGACGCCGGACACCTCGTACAAATTTGTTGCCCGCGCGCCCGCCGGCAACACCGAACGCCCCGTTGTCATCGGCACCGGCCCCTGCGGCCTCTTCGCCGGGCTGCTACTGGCGCAGATGGGTTTCAAACCGCTCATTCTCGAACGCGGCAAAGCCGTGCGCGAACGCACGCAGGACACCTGGGGCCTGTGGCGAAAAAATATTCTGAATCCCGAATCGAATGTGCAGTTCGGCGAAGGCGGTCCGGCACCTTCTCGGATGGCAAGCTCTACAGCCAGATCAAGGACCCGCGCTTCCTCTCGCGCAAGGTGCTCACCGAATTCGTCACCGCCGGCGCGCCTGAAGAAATTATGTATGTGAGCAAGCCGCACATCGGCACCTTCCGTCTCGTCGGCATGGTCGAACATATGCGCGAGACGATCACGGCGCTGGGCGGCGAAATCCGTTTCAGCAGCCGCGTTGAGGAAATCGAATGCGACGTCAACGGCGACGAGCGTCGCGTGCGCGGCATCGTGCTCGCCGACGGCACAAGCATTGCAACCAGACATATCGTGCTCGCCGTCGGCCATAGCGCACGCGATACTTTTGAGATGCTGCACGACAAAGGCGTGTATCTGGAAGCCAAACCCTTCTCGATCGGTTTTCGCATCGAACATCCGCAAGCGCTGATCGACCGCGCGCGCTGGGGCAAGGCCGCCGGCCATCCATTGCTCGGTGCGGCCGATTACAAACTCGTGCACCACTGCAAAAACGGCCGCTCGGTCTACAGCTTCTGCATGTGTCCCGGCGGCACGGTGGTGGCCGCCACCTCCGAAGCCGGACGCGTGGTTACCAACGGCATGAGCCAGTATTCGCGCAATGAACGCAATGCCAACGCAGGCATCGTCGTCGGCATCACGCCCGAAGATTATCCGGGCGGGCCGCTGGCCGGCATCGAGTTTCAGCGCCGCTGGGAATCGCAGGCTTTTATTGCAGGTGGTAGCGATTACTGCGCGCCGGCGCAACGCGTCGCCGATTTTCTCGCCGATCGCGCGAGCACCGCACTCGGTGCGGTGCTGCCCTCCTACACGCCCGGCGTGAAGCCGGCCAATCTGCGCGACTGCCTGCCGGATTACGCGATTGCAGCAATCCGCGAAGCCTTGCCGGCTTTTGAAAAGACGATCCCCGGCTTTGCCATGGACGACGCGGTGCTGACCGGCGTCGAAACGCGCACCTCGTCGCCGCTGCGCATCCGCCGCGGCGAGGATTACCAAAGCATCAACACCCGCGGCCTGTATCCGGCCGGCGAAGGCGCCGGTTACGCAGGCGGTATCATGTCGGCTGCGGTGGATGGCATCGAAGTCGTCGAAGCGCTGGCGCTCGACATGCTCCAATCAAACTAGAAGGCATCATGGCCGAAGAAACTGAAAAAGTCCGCATTTCAAAACTGTTGTCGCAACAAGGCCTGTGCTCGCGCCGCGAAGCCGACGCCTACATCGAGCGCGGCTGGGTGCTGCTCGACGGCGAGCCTGTGACCGAACTCGGCACGCGCGCTTTTCCGCACCAGAAAATCACGCTGACGCGCAACGCACAGTCGAAGCAGGACGCCAGCGTGACCATCCTCATGCACAAGCCGATCGGCTATGTCTCGGGCCAGCCCGAACCGGGCTACAAGCCGGCAGCGACCCTGTTTACCGCCGAGGCCCATTTCACCGGCGACCGTTCGCCGATCCGCTTTCATCCGATGCAGACCAAAGGCCTCGCCCCCGCCGGCCGCCTCGACATCGACTCAACCGGCCTCCTGATCCTGACGCAGGACGGTCGCATTGCCAAACAACTGATCGGTGAAAATTCGCCGATCGAAAAAGAATACCTCGTGCGCGTCGTCGGCGATCTGACCGCCGAGGGGCTGGCCAAACTGAACTTCGGTTTGAGTCTCGACGGCAAGGCTCTCAAGCGCGCGCAGGTCAGCTGGCTGAACAAGGAACAGCTGCGTTTCATTCTGCACGAAGGCAAGAAGCGCCAGATCCGCCGCATGTGCGAAATGGTTGGCGTGCGCGTCGGCGGTTTGAAGCGCGTGCGCATCGGCAAGGTCATGCTCGGCGATCTACCGCTCGGGCAGTGGCGCTATCTCGGCGCCGACGAATCTTTTTAGAACTGAATTCAGCGCCTTCCCCTTCAAGGGGAGAGCCTGCGACGCAGGCGAGGGGGCAACTGGGATGGGGATGGGTCAAAGCAAGCGAGTTACCCTATCCCCACCCTAACCCTCCCCTTGCAGGGGAGGGAAAACTTCGATAATGACTGTTACAGGAATGGAGAACACTATGTCAGGCGTCACCTGGATCGACACCTTCCCCGGCAACCAACTGTGGTCGAACGCGCTGCTGGTGACCAAGGGCATGGTGCCCTATAACGCGGTAGCGATGGCCGAGATCGATCTCATCTGCGAGCGGCTGCGCCCGCAGCAGACCAAAGCCGAGGCCTGGCGCGACGAATGGGCGCGCATGGGCGCGCAATGCGAAAAAAGCGGCGATACCGCAGCGGCCGCCGGCAACCCGATGAGCGCCGGCAATTACTATCTGCGCTCCGGCATGTATTACTTCACTGCCGAACGTTTCATTTATCCCGGCGCCGAAAAACGCGCCATGGGACAGAAAGCCATTGAGATGCAGCAGGCCGGCTTGCTGCGCCGCTACGCCAACCTCGAACGCGTCGAAGTGCCCTTCGGCAATGGCAGCCTGCCGGCCTACTTCATGAAGGCCGAAGGCGCAAAAGGTCCGGCGCCGACCGTGGTGGTGTTCGACGGCATGGACAACTGCAAGGAGATGAGCATTCTCTTCAACGGCCTCGAATTCGCCAAACGCGGCTTCAACACGCTCGCCATCGACGGCCCCGGCCAGGGCGAATCGCTGCGCCTGCGCGAACTCTATGCACGGCATGACTACGAAGTAGCGGGCACCGCCGCCTACGATTACGTCGCAAAGCGCGCCGATGTCGATGCGCAGAAGGTCGTGGTCATGGGCTACAGCTTCGGCGGCTACTATTCGTCACGCGTCGCTGCCTTTGAAAAACGTTATGCCGCCGGCGTCGCCTTCGCCGCCCTGCATTGGGACCTGCACGCGTGGCAGAAAGAGATCAAGCGCAAACAGGACGCGAATCCAACCGCCGTCGCGCAATCGACCTTCCACTTTCAGTGGATCATGGGCTGCCTCGGCGACGCCGACGCGGCGATCGAGAAGGCGCGCAAATTCTCGCTGGTCGATGTGGCGCCGCAGATCAGCTGTCCTTTCCTCATTCTGCACGGCGAGGACGACCGCGTCGTGCCGCTGCCCTCAGCGCACAAGCTCTATGAGGCTGTAGGCTCGAAACAGAAGCAACTCAAACTCTTCAGCACCGGGGAAACCGGCGCGCAGCACGCGCAGGTCGATAACCGCGTGATCGGCGTCGATTACATCGCCGACTGGATTGCCGCCACGCTTCGTTAGTTAGTACGTCATACCCGCGAGCGCGGCTATCCAGACAGTACCGCAGGGTGTGCACCGCGCACGCGGTACGTCGATGAACGGTGCGCGATGCGCACCCTACCGACTCCTAGGCGCCCGCCACCGCCGCGCGTTTGCCGGCGATTTTGGCTGCCAGTTCGTCCAACGTCAGCACCCAACCCAGCCGCCGTTGGATATTGGCCAGCGCGAATTCGTGCACGTCGTTACCGTAAGCCGACGCTACGCACTCGGCGATCAACACCATGCGAAAACCGCGGTTGTAGCCGCCGAAGGTGGTCGACAACACGCAGGTATTGGTATTGCAGCCCGCCACCAGCACCGTATTGCGCTTCAGCGCACGCAGCAGCATCTCCAGCGGCGTGTTGAGAAAACTGTCGAACGTGCGCTTGCTGTCGACGATGATGTCCGACGGCTGGATGTCGAGGTTCGGCATGAACTGACCGCCGATCGAACCCGGGCTCTTGTGGTGGGCGAAATTGCTCTTCTTGTGCGGCGTGAACGATTCTTTGAGTTCGACCATCGCGCGCTCGAAGGGATGCGTCGCCATCAGCGGCGCTTCCCACACCGTCGATGCATGCACCACCGCGACTCCATTTGCGCGCGCCATCGCCAGCAGGCGGTTAGTACCGTCCATCACGCGTTTACACTCGGGCTCCGGCACCGGCAGCGAAGCCATCTCCGGATCGAGATTGCCGCGCTGGCAGTCGATGGTCAGCACGGCGCAGTCGGCCGGGTCCAGCGTCAGCGCGTCTTTCATGCGCGCTATCATGTTCGAGCGGTCGATCAGATCGGCCATCGTCATACTCCTCGTTCAATCAATCGACGGTGATACCGGACGATTTGATCACCTTGCGCCATTTATCCACCTCGGTGCGCATGAAGGGCCCGAACTTCTCGGGACTGCTGCCGATCGGGTCGGCACCAACACCGGCCATCTTCTCGCGCACTTCCCTGTCGGCCATGACGGTCGTCAAAGCCGCGTGAAACTTTTTGATGTTTTCCGCCGGCACACCGGCGGGCGCGACAATCGCGTGCCACGATGAGGCCAGCAGGTCGGGCATGCCGCTTTCTGCCGACGTCGGCACCTCGGGCAGCAATGCGGAGCGCGCCGGCGCGGCAATCGTGATTGCACGCAGCTTGCCGTCGCGCACGAACTGCAGGAAAGTCGGCGGGTAAAACACCATCTGTATCTTGCCGGCCACCATGTCCGGCAACGCCAGACCCACGCCCTTGTAGGGCACATGCACGATGTCGATTTTCGCCAGCGATTTGAACAGCTCGCCGGCCAGATGCACGCCGCTGCCGATGCCGGTCGAGGCGTAGTTGAGCTTGCCGGGGTTGTCGCGCGCATAAGCGACGACTTCCTTCAATGTTTTCGCCGACAGCGCGGCGGGACTGACGAAAAGGAAAAACGGCACGTCGGCGATTTGCGAAACCGGCGCAAAATTTTTCAACGCGTCATACGGTGGCTTCGCCTGCAGATTGGGCGCAATGATGATCGCACCGACATTGCCGTAGAGCAGGTTGTAGCCGTCGGGGGTCGCCTGTGCGGCAATCGCCGCACCGATCACACCGCCGCCGCCGCCGCGATTGTCGACAATGACCTGCTGCCCGAGCAGGGGCGACAGGCGCAACGCAAGCAGACGCGCAATGACGTCCACCGACTCGCCCGCCGGGTACGGCACGATGATGCGGATCGGGCGGTTCGGATAAGGCTGCTGCGCCAGCGCGGAGAATTGCATGCCGGCCAGCGCGATGGTTGCACAAAGAATACGAATGAGTTTGTTCATGATGTCTTTCCAGTCATTGATTCAATAACGCCGGTTCTGTCGTGCTAGCGCGCGGCAAAGTCGATACGCTTCGCATGTCCCGCCTTGAGTTTGCCGTTGAGTGCGTCCTTCAGCCAGTCGGCGACGAACAGATAAAAATCGGGCAGGCGTCCGCCGAAGGTGTGCGTTTCGTTTTCGAATACCCACAGTTCCTTCGGGCACTTCAACATGTCGAACAGTTCCTCGCCGTCTTCGAGCGGGCACAGCTCGTCGAACTCGCCCATCGCCAGCAGCGTCGGGCATTTAATTTTGTCGGCCAGCGGTGCCAGCGACATCTGTTCAATCATTGCATCGAATTTGTCCTCGTCGTACACATTCGACATGTACATGTAGTTCGAACGATAAGCCGGCTTGCTGTGCTTGAAAATGGTGTCTTTCTGTTGATAAACGCCCATCGCGCCGACCACCGCCTTGATACGCGGATCGTGGGCGGCAATGCGCGGCGCCCAGTAACTGCCCATGCTCCAGCCATAGGCGCCGATCCTGCTGGCGTCGATGCCCGGCGTCTTCTCGAGAAAATCGATGGCTACCGAACCGGCACGCTCGAAATTGTCGAGCGTCACCCAGGTTTCGCGGATGTTGCTCTCGCCCTGCCCCGGCCCGTCGATGGTCAGCGTGGCGATACCGCGCCGGCGGAAATGATTATGGTACGGGCTCGGCATGTATTCCTTGATGGTGTCCATGCCCGGCACCACCAGCACGCAGGGCGCCTTGTCGTTGCCCGGCACTGTCTGCAGGATGCCAGGGATCGTCTTGCCGTTCTCGAACGGGATTTCGACGCGGCGCACCGGCGCTTCGTTGAACAGCTCGGTGAACTTGGTGTAGCAGTGCACCAGCCGCGCATAGAGTTCGTGCTTTTTCGGCGTGTTGGCGTGAAGCACGCCGCAGGGCGGGCCGTAATACAGCGCGGCACGATAATAAAACTCGGCCGCGCTTTCGCGATGCCCCGCCGCTTCCGCTTCACGCGCAAGTTCTTCTTCCTGCTTCGCCGTGCGCACCCATTCCTTGACTACCGCGCCCGGCAGCTTGATGCGTTCGGTGGTGCGCCGCACGTCGGCCGGGCGAAAGCCCCACTCGACGAACATGACGGCGCGGAAGCCGAACACGTCCATGACCTTGTAGAGTTCCTCGGTAATCCACTTCTGGCCTTTACGGGCATGATCCAACATCGCTTGCTCCTGAAATTAAGCGGCGTTGCCGCTGTTATTGACTCTGATAAATGCCGGCCGCACGCGTCACGCGTGACCATTTGTCGGCCTCGACGCGCAGGAATGCCGCGAAATCGGCCGCACTGCTGCCAACCGGTTCCGCGCCAAGCGTACCGAGGCGCTCGCGCATCTCCGGCAACCCCAGCACGCGCGCGACGTCGCGCTGCACCTTCTGAATGATGTCGACAGGCGTGCCGGCCGGCGCCAGCCACCCGCCCCAGCCGGTGACCACCACCTTCGGCAAACCGCTCTCGACCATCGTCGGCACATTTGGAAACGCCGTTGCGCGCGTCTCGCCGCAGGTCGCGAGCAGGCGCAACTTGCCCGAACTGATATGCGCGGCAACACCCAATGCCGCGCTGAACATATAGGCGGTCTGTCCGCCGACCAGATCCGTAAACGCCGGCGTTTCGCCCTTGTAAGGCACGTGCAATACCTTGAGTCCGGCTTCGACACGCAGCAATTCACCGGCGAGATGGGTGAGATTGCCGATGCCCGCCGAGGCGTAAACCAGTTCGCCCGGCCGCGACCTGCCCAAGGCAACGAGGTCCTTCGCGTTGCGCACCGGTAACGCGGGATTGGCCACCAGCACCATGGTGTTGGTCGCCGTCTGTGTGATCGCGGCGTAATCGCGGAAGGTGTCGTAAGGCAACGCTTTGTAGACATACGGGTTGATCGTCAGCGCCGAGGTAAAGCCCTGCAGCAGCGAATAGCCGTCAGGCTTCGCCTTCGCCACCATTTCCATGCCGATGATGCCGTTCGCACCCGGGCGGTTGTCGACAACCACCTGCTGGCCCCATATCTCGGTCAGCTTCTGCGCGATCGCGCGCGCCGTGATATCGACACCCGAACCCGCCGACGTCGGTAACACGATGCGCACCGGATGATCGGGAAACGCGCCAGCCTGCGCGTACGCCTCACCGCTGAGGCAAAACACACCCGCCGCGGCCGCCAGCACCAGCAGCGCTTCAGCACGCGCGATTGTTTTTTTCTGCATACACCCTCCTCTATTACCGACTGCACCAGATACTGTGGCAGGCACCTTCGTCGGGATTCCATGTCGCGCCGAAAACAAAAATGCAATATTCGATCGCGTTGCTACTTTACTGCATTGGCAGCGCGCGTTTTACTCGATGCGGATGCCCGCTTCCCTGATTACTTTCGCCATGGTGGCGGTTTCCTGCCTGAGATGGGCGGCGAATTCCTCGGCCGTGCTGCCCACCGCAGTGGCACCGACACTGGCGAAACGATCCTTCAGTTCAGGCGAGTGCAGGGTCTTCACGAGTTCCTGATACAGACGGCTGATAATCGCCGGCGGCGTCGCCGCGGGCACCACGATGCCCTGCCATTCGCGCGAGTCAAAGCCCGGCAGCGCCGCTTCTGCAATGGTCGGTATGTCTGGAATCGCCGCATCACGTTTCGCCGTGGTGATGGCAAGTCCGACCAGGCGACCCGATTTGAAATGCGGCAGCAGGGTTGGAATGCTGCCCGCGTAGATGGAAACCTGCCCGCTCAGCACGGAGACCAGTGCCGGCCCGCCGCCGTTATACGGCACGTGCACAATGTTGATACCGGCCATATAGCGAAACAGCTCGGTCGCCATCTGCGTGGCACTGGCGTTGCCTGAAGAAGAATAGTTGAGGCTACCGGGCTTGGCCTTCGCCAGCGCGATCAGTTCCTTGATCGAACGCGCCGGCACCGACGGATGCACCGACATCACCAGCGGCACAATGGTAATGAGACTGACCAGCGCAAAATCTTTTTCGGTGTTGTAGGGCAGCCTGGCGCCGAACAGCGTCGGATTGATGCTGAACGACAGATTGGCGACGCCCAGCGTATAACCATCGGGCGCGGATTTCGCCACCGTGTCCATGCCGATGGTCGAGGCACCGCCTGGCCGGTTATCAACCACGACCTGCTGGCCGAGGTTTTCAGACAGGCGCGGCGCCAGCATGCGTAACACCGCGTCGGTGGCGCCGCCCGGCGCAAAGGGCACGATGACACGGATGTTGCGCGCCGGATAGTTCTGCGCGGCGGCTGACATTGCGCCAATTACGACGATGAACGACAGAAGCACGGACAGCAAACCTCCGATGGTGCGCGTCATTGTTGCCTCCTCAAATGTGGATTGCGGCCCCGCTTATTGTTCCATGGCCGCAAGGATACGCTCACGCGTGATCGGCATGTCACGTACGCGAACACCCATTGCGTTGAATACGGCATTGCCGATCGCCGCCGACGTCGGCCCGACCATGCCCTCGCCGACACCGAGCCAGGCCTCGTCCGGACGGTCGATCAGCACGGTGTCGATCTTCGGCACCTCGCCGAACGTCAGGATCGGATAACTCTCCCAGTCGCGCGAGGTGATGCGCGTGCGGTCGAAGCGCACCTGTTCCCTGAGTGTCCAGCTCATCGCCTGCACGATGCCGCCCTCGGCCTGATTGATAACGCCATCCGGATTGATGATACGACCGCAATCCACGGCGGCCACCACATGTTCGACGCGCACCGCATCGTCGATGAATACGCGCGCCACCACTGCGACATAGTTGCCGGTGTTTTTGTAACGTCCGAAAGCGATGCCGCAGCCGCGCGCGCCGTCACCCTGCGCACCGGTTCTCCAGTCGGACTTCTGCGCCACCGCTTCGATGACAGCGCGTGCGCGCGCATCTTTCAGATGGCGCAGGCGAAACTCAACGGGGTCAATGCCGGCTGCGGCCGCCAGTTCATCCATGAACGATTCGATGGCGAAGATGTTCAGATGCGCGCCCAGCGCGCGCAAGGTCGAAACGCGCAGCGGCGTCGGCGTCACCGCATGATTGACCACGCGCTGGTTCGCAAAATCGTAATACGGCACGGCATTGCGATGTCCGCCGCCGCCCATCGCCACCGGCATGTCGATCGCCGGCGGTGGCGTAAGCGAAGGATCGGCGTGCCATGCCGCCAGCAGGCCCGGATTCGGATGCCGCCCGGGCCGCGTCAAATGCCGGTTGCCCCAGATCTGTTCATCCCAGTGCACGACATTGCCATCGGCGTCGAGCGCACCTTCGAGTTTCACCACCATTGCCGGGCCGAAGGGCTCCCAGCCGAATTCGTCTTCGCGCATCCATTGCAGGCGCACCGGCCTGCCGTCAACCGCGCGCGCAAGGTAAACCGCATCGAGCGCGGCATCGTCGGCGCCGTTGTGCCCGTAACAGCCCGCGCCTTCGGCATGCCTGACGACGATCGAGTCTTTATCGCGTTGCAGGATCTTCGCCAATTCCGCGCGCAACGGAAAAATCGCCTGGCTGTGCGACCACACTTCGAGCACGCCATCGTGCCACCACGCCAGTGCGCACGACGGGCCGATCGAAGCATGCGCGAGATAGGGTCGCGTATACGTCGCCGTCCGTTTTTTTGCGTCGCCGCACACGGACGTTTTATCGCTCAGCACTTCGTCCTCGGTCGGCTGCGTACGCAAAAACGCCGCCATCGCCAACTCATCCGGCAGATCGGCGTACTCGTCCCAACGCGTGGTTTTGGCGATCATCTGCACCGCCCTGACCGCCTGCTCTTCCCGTGCCGCCACGATGCCGATGAAATTGTTTTCATGCACGATGGCGACGACACCAGGCAAGGCGCGCGCAGCGGCCTCATCGAAGAATTTCAGCGTGGCGCGATACGACGGCGGCCGCAGCACGCGGCCGTGCAGCATGCCCGGCAATTCCAGATCGTGGATGAAAGCCGCGCCGGCGAGCTTCGCCGGAATATCGAGGCGCGGCAGCGGCCTGCCGATCGAAGTGAGTTCGCTGCGCTCCTTGGGTTTCACCTGTCCCGTTGCGTCGCGCGAAAGATCGACGTGCGAAGCGAGCTGCCAATAGGTCACAGTCTCCGCGGCACCGCGTACTCTGATCGTGCCGTCTTCCACCTCAAGCCGTTCGAGGCTCGCATTGAGTCTTTGCGCCGCAGTCTGCAGCAGCAGGTCGCGCACCTCGGCGCAGGCCTGACGCAACGACGTGCCGCCCTCCTCCACGGATCGGCTGCCGGAGGTCGAACCCTCATCCGGGCTCTGCGAGGTATCGACAGGCAGCATGCGGATGCGCGTGTAGTCGACATCGAGTTCCTCGGCGGCAACCTGCGCCATCGCCGAGACGATGCCCTGCCCGATTTCCACCTTGCCGCTACGCACCGTGACCGTGCCATCGGCGTTGATGCGCACCCAGCAGTCGAGCCGCCGGTTGGTGTTGAGGGTTGGAGGAAGCTTGAAGATTTCCGTCATTGCGCCTGCTCTGTCATAAAGCCCATCCGGCAATCACTGCGAGCCAGGCCCGGGATGCCCGCCGGTTCAATCAGGAGCGCCGGCAACCGCCGCCATACGATGTTACTTGAGCTTTTCCTCAAGCCAGTCGACCATCACGTCGCTCACCCGCGTCAGATAATCACGCTGGCAATGTTGTGCGCCACCCTCTTCCGGCGTGAATATACGGAAGGTTTTGTCTTTCGAGCCGACGGCATCGAACAACTTCTGCGCATCGGCCATCGACACCTGTTCATCGTCGGTGCCATGCGTCAGCAGGAAAGGGCACTGGATTTTCTGCGCAATACCGTCGAGCTTGAAGCCCTCGAGTTTCGCCAGGGCTTCGTCAAAAGTCTTCACACCGAACACCCACAGCAGATGGTCGGCCGGCACCGACAGCGACGCCTGCTTCAGGCGTTCGATGCGACGTTGCCAGACTTCGTGGTAATCCCACATCGCCCCCCACGCAATGCAGGCCTTGTAGCGCGGGTCCATCGCTGCGCAGCGCGGCGCGTAATAACCGCCGAGGCTGAGTGCGACGATGCCGACGCGGTCGATATCGACATCCGGCCGCGCCGCCAGATAGTCAAGCGCCGCAGTGCCGGCCACCTCGTAGTCGTGGCGCAGATAAAAATTGCGAAAGCGAATCGCCTCGCCCATGCCCGGGCCATCGACCAGCAGACAGGAGAAGCCGCGGCGCGCAATCTCTGCCACACCGCGCAGATATTGCAGTTCTTTTTGCGTGTCGAAACCACCGAAGCGGACGATGCACGGTGCGCGCTTTTCGCTGGTGTTTTCAGCATGGATGAAATAGGCGGGCAAGGCACCGTTCTCGTACGGCACGTCCACCGCCTCGATGCGCGGGCGGTCGTTCAGCGCGCGGAACTTGTGAAAGCATTCGAGCGACTGGCGAAATACCGCCGTCGCCTTTTCGTCTTTCGGCTGCCGGAAATGATCGGCATGCTGGTATTGCGAACAGGCGCGCAGATAATTCGAGGCTGCCGTCAGCGGATGCCCTCGTTCCTCTGCAAGTTCAGCACGCGCGCGCAGCAGGTCGCCGCCTTCGCGCCACGCTGCAAACCACGCCTCGTCATCGCCGATGTGATCGCGCAGCTTGCGGCCAATGCCGTCCACCTCGGAGAGATCGGCGCCGCCGTACGGAGCAGTACTGAGAATGGCAAGCATTTCGGCGGACCAGCGATAGTTGCCGGGAAAGTACATGAAATAGTTCGGCGGCTTGCCGGCGACTGTGCTCAATGCGTTCTCCTCTGGATTTTTTGTATTACGCAGCGATTCCGATATTGTAAGATGCAATTGCCGACGTCAAGGCTGCCACCACCAAAAATACATTGAAGACCGGTGCGGCCTGCGACGCCGTCGATTGGGACAGGGAGAGGAATCCAATGGGCATTTCACAACGGCTGCTCGCCTTGCTTTCACTGCTCGGCGCAACGGTTGCTTCAGCGCAAAATTATCCCGTCAAGCCGGTCAGAATCGTCGCGCCGTTTCCGCCGGGTGGCGGCCTCGATCTGGTTTCGCGCGCACTCAGCCAGCGTTTATCGGCTGCGCTCGGGCAAACGGTGATCGTCGACAATCGATCGGGTGCCGACGGCATGATAGGCACCGAGCAAGTCGCCAAAGCGGCGCCCGACGGTTACACCCTGCTGATCTCCAGCACGGGGCCGATGGTGATTAATCCCGCGCTCAGCCTGAAGATGCCGTACGACACGGTAAAGGATTTTGCACCGGTCACGCTGGTGGTCGTGCAGCCGCTGTGCCTGGTGGTGCATCCGTCCCTGCCGGTGAAATCGGTGAAGGAACTGGTCGCACTGGCGAAGGCGAAGCCGGGCCAGCTCAACTACGGTTCCGGCGGCATCGGCAACGGCGCGCATCTGGCGGGCGAATTGTTCAAGCTCGCCACAGCTACCGATATCGTGCACGTGCCTTACAAAGGTGCCGCGCCGGCGGTGGTCGATCTGCTGGCGGGACAGGTCCACATGATGCTCAACAGCATTCCGGTGTTGTTACCGCAAATCCGCGCCGGCAAACTGCGGGCACTGGCGGTAGGCGCCGACCATCGCATGACGATCCTGCCTGAAATACCGACGATGCAGGAAGCCGGCGTCGCCAGCTTCGATGCCAACTCCTGGTATGGATTTTTCGCGCCGGCTGGAACGCCGCGGGACATTGTCGGCAAATTGAATATCGAAGCCGCGAAAATACTGCGCGGTGCGGAGATGCGCGACTTCATGGCGCAACAGGGTGCCGAGGCCATCGGCAACACGCCGGAGGAATTCAGCGCGCACATCAAGGCTGAACTGGCGAAATGGTCGCTGGCGGTGAGAACTGCCAGGGTGCAGCCGCACTAAGCGTTGCTACGCCGGGAAAAGCCGTTGCGCCACGATCGGCAACGGCGTCGCATGCACGAGCCGGCGCACCACTTCCTTCGACCACGCCTCCATCTCCGGTCGTGACTCTTCGTAATGCACGAAGTGTTCGTTGCGCGCTTCAAGCGAGGTGAATTCGTAAAAGCAGGCGTGTTTCGCCCAACCAGCAACGGACACCAGCTTGCGCACGCGAATGACGCCGGGCAGCGTCTTCAGCGACGGCAGGCGCCACTGCGCGTACCAGCGCGCCATGTCTTCTTCGTCGCGCCAGTCGATTGAATTAAAACTGCCGAGTTGTATGCATGGCCCCGGAGCAGGATCGGGCTGCGGCTGCTTCGCCTCGGGTCCGTGGATGCGTTCCTCCTCGAGCATGATGTTGCTGCGTTCGCCGATTCTGAGCGCCAGCATGGCGCGATCGGCATCGGTCAACGCCGCATGCATGGCGCTGCGGCCCGGTTCGGCGAACACATAAGGCGACCCGGCACCGAAGATGGCAATGAAGCCGTCGCCCTGCGGCACTTCCGATGCGCCCGCGTGTTTGCTCACACGTCCCTTGCCGCCACCGAGCGGCGCAATGTTTGGCAGCGATGCATAGTGCGCGCCCCACAACACGCCCGGCCGTTTCATCATTGCCGGAATATAACGGGCGTGCATCCAGTCGAGATATCTGTTGCGCTCACCCCCAGGTGCCGGCAGGTCATACCAGCTGATCCAATACGCGCGGTCTGCCACCATCACTCCTGATCAGTTTCCGTTGATCGACAATTTCATCTGCGCCAGCAGGGCGCGACCGACGATGCCGAACGGGTTGGCGAAGGTTTCGCGGATTTCAAAGTGATTGAAGCCTTCGGTAACGATCAATTCGACCGGTTTGCCCGCCTGCTTCAGCGCGGCGGCGAATTCACGCGTCTGGCGCTGAAATTCCGGCGTCTCCAGCGTGCCGTGCGCCAGCACCACCGGCGTGCGCACCCTGTCGAGATGACGCTGTGCACTCAGCGCCTCTTCCATCGCGTCATCGAATTTGACATAGCTGCTGCGCGCAGAGAGGCGCGGCCCTTTGAGATCGTACATGCCACTGCACAGCAATGCGCCCTTGAGAAAATCGTCGGGGATGCCATGCTCGCGCCGCCAGTCGGTAACCAGCGCCACGCCGGCGAGGTGTGCGCCCGACGAGTGCCCTGACAGGTAGATGCGGTTGACGTCGCCGCCGATTTCGCCGGCATGCTTGTAAACCCAGGCCATCGAACGCCGCACCTGCTCCGCCATGCTGCGCAGGCTGTCGGCAGCGTCCTGCACCAGCGTGAAGTCGGGCACCACATAAACAGCTCCGGCCTGATGCAACAGTTCCGCAGCATCGGCGTGCTCGGCCGCCGTGCCGCTGCGCCAGGCGCCGCCGTGGATGAAAATCTGGATCGGTGCGTTCGGCTGCTTGGCCGGATAGACGTCAAGCTTTTCGATTTCCGTCGGGCCATAGGCAAAACGCTTCGGCTCGCCGAGTCGTTTGCGCGCTTCAGCGGCGAGGCGCCGCATGCGACCCTGCACGTCGCGCGCATTCGGTGCGTAAACCGCCTGGTCGTAGGCCGCATCGAGTTCGGCCTGATCGTAATCGAGGTAAACGCGCGGGCCTTTCATGCGCGGCGCTGTTTGTGCTTTTGATGGATCGCTGAAAGTGCCGGTGGCCGCGGCCACCGCGCATGCCGCCGCCGTGCCAACGATTGCGCGCCGCCCACGATCGGCCTCCATGCGCGGCTATTTCTTGACCATCGTGCTGCCGAAAAGCCCTGTCGGTTTGACCAACAGGATCAGCAGCATGATCGCAAACGGCGCCATCATTGCCAGCGGCGCGTAAATCAGCGAGCCGATGGACACCACCTGGCCAACGATCAACGAGGAGATCAAGGTGCCCTTGATGCTGCCAAGACCGCCGATGATGACGACCATGAAGACGAAGGCCAGCACTTCGAGGCCCATCTGCGGATCGACCATGATGAGCGGCGCATGCAGACCGCCGGCCAGCCCCGACAGCGCGCCGGCTATCACGAAGGTAATGGTGAACAGCCGCGAGACATTGATGCCGAGGCCCTCGACGTGTTCAACGTCCTCGATGCCAGCGCGGATCGCCTTGCCGATGATCGTTTTATTGAGGAAGAGCCAGATGCCGAGATAGACCATCGCCGCGACGCCCACCACCATCAGGCGGTAGACCGGCACTTCGGTGCCGAGGATATTGATCAGATCGCCGGTGGGCATGCGCACCGGGCGCGGCACCACGCCCCAGATCGCCTTGATCACGCCGACCCCGCCGATCAGGATGCCGAATGAGGTGATCATGCTGAAGGTCAGTTCGCGCTCGTAAATGCGGCGGAAGATGAAGCGCTCGACGAGCAGTGCGAGCGTGCCGCTGACGCAGACTCCGGCCAGCGCACCCAGCCACACATTACCGGTCACCACGCTGACGGTATAGGTGAGATAGGCACCGACCGAGTAGTACAGCAGCTGATCGAGGCTGATGATGCGCATCAGCCCGAAACACAGCGAGAGGCCGATCGACATCAGAAAATAAACGCTGGCCATGCTGAGACCGAAGATCACGCCAGAAATCAGCAGCTGGGTGTCGATCATCGACGCTCCCCGCCGGCGGCATCGGCCGCCTTGCCGCGCGAAAACAGTTTCTCCAGCCACGGTGCCGCGCTGCCCCACAGGCCTTTTTCACCGGCCAGCATGATGAAGACCAGAATAAAGCCGACGAAGAGTTCCCAGTTGCCGATAAATTTGCTCAGCACGTCGCGTAGTGCGGTGTAGGCGATGGTGCCGACCAACGGCCCGAACAGGGTGCCGACGCCGCCCAGAATCGTCACGACGACCGGATCGGCAGTGCGTGCCGCGGCGGTGATCTCCGGGCTGACTGAACCCAGATACACTGCATAGAGCGAGCCGGCCAGCGCGGTGGTGGTGTTGGCGACGATGAACGCGAGCAGACGCACCTTGAAATTGCTGTAACCGAGGAACTGCAGCTTCGCCTCGTTGATCTTGGTGGCCAGGCAGCAGGCGCCGAAAATCGTGTCGTCGAGGTATTTATAGAGCGCCCAGACGCCGATCGCCACCAGCGTGGCAAAAATAAAAAAATCGCTCGACTTGCCGATATTAAGCACCGGTGTCGAAGCAATGTTGGTGAGGAACCACAGGCCGTTGTCACCCTTGGTGTAATCGGCGAGCACCTTTTGCATCATGTAGAACACGATCACCGCCAGCGCCAGATTGACCAGCGCGAAGTAATCGCTGCGCAGACGCACGAACAGCGGGCCGACGATGAAGGCACAGATGAAGCCGGTGCAGACGCCGGCCATGATGCCGACGTACGGGTTGGTGCCGAAGTAAAACAGGTAGAAGGCCGTGCCATAGGCGCCGAAGGCCAGATAGGCCGGCTGGCCGAACGAAATGAAACCGACGCGCCCGAGCAGAAAGCTGCAGCCGATCGTGTAGATCGAAAAAATCACGACTTCATTGACGAAAGGCAGCGGCAGAAACAAACGCGATGCCGCCAGCAGTGAAAACGCCAACAGTATGCCCCACCACCATTTGATTGCATTGACCATAACGTCAGGCACCCTAAAGATACGGCTCGCAGACCGCCGGCTTCAACGACTCACCACCGGGCAGTTCGGCGACGATGCGGCCGTCGCGCATGGCATACACCTTGTGCGCGATCGAACAGACCAGCGGCAGATTCTGCTCGACGATCACCAGCGCCGCGCTTTTGCTGAGTTCACCGAACACGGTTTTGAGATGCGTGACGATGCTGGGCGCCAGCCCCTCGGTCGGTTCATCGATCAGCATCACCTTCGGGTTGCCCAGCGTGGCGCGGCCGATCATCAGCATCTGGCGTTCACCGCCGCTCAGGAAACCGGCCTTGCGGTCGAGCAGGATCTTCAGCTTGGGAAAATATTCCATCACGCGGTCCCAGTTGTAATCTTTGGTCGCGTAGCTGCCGAGTTCAAGGTTCTCGCGCACCGTGAGGTCGGAAAACACCTTCTTGTCCTGCGGCACGTATTTGACGCCCATGCGCGCCACGTCGTAGGGACGATGGCCCAGCAGGTTGACGCCGTCAGCAGTTGCCTCGCCCGAGGTCGGCTTCAAAAATCCGGCGATGCTTCTCAACAACGTGGTCTTGCCGGCGCCGTTGCGGCCGACACAACAGACGATCTGGTTCGGCGCCACGTCGAAATCGATGTCGAACAATACTTTTGCTTCACCGTAAGCGACATTGAGGCCGCGCACAAAGAGGCTCGCGTTTACCTCAGCCATGGGCCGCCTCCGCGCTGTCGTCGATCTGCCAGTAGCTCTTGCGCACCTCCGGATGATTGAGACATTCCTCGTAACCGCCCTCGGCGATGACGCGGCCTTCGTGCATGACCATCAGACGCTGCACGAAATCCTTGACGTGCGAAATCTTGTGTTCGACGATCAAAATCGTCTGCTTGCCGATGTGCCGGCGCAGCACATCAAGCACGCCATGGATTTCCGATTCGGCCAGCCCCGCCAGCGGTTCGTCGAGCAGCAGCACTTCGGGTTCGGCCAGCACCGCCATGGCGATTTCCAGCCGGCGCTTTTCACCAAGGCTCAGGTTCTTCACCATGCGCCCGCGCACCGGCAGGAGGTCGAAGGTCTCCAGAATTGCGACGATTTTCGGCTCGTCGTGGAAACGCTTCATTTTCGTGAACAACAGGTTCCACATCGACGCCTTGTGGAAGGCACGGTAATAGGCCAGCACCAGATTGTCGGTCACGCTCAGCGTATCGAAGGTCGAGGTCAGCTGGAAGGTGCGCGTAATGCCGCGCGCGACGCGCTGCTGCGGCGTCATGTGCGTGATGTCGACACCCTTGTGCAGGATCACGCCGTCTTCCGGCGGGTACATGCCGGTGAGCAGGTTGAAAAACGTGGTCTTGCCGGCGCCGTTCGAACCGATGATGCCCGCGACTTCGAATTCGCGCAGTATGAAATCAACGCGGTCGACGGCAACCATCGCGCCGAAGCGTTTGGTTACGGCCTTTGCCTGGAGAATTTCAGTGCTCAAACGGATGTCCGGGTTGTCGGCACAAGGAACGGCGGACGCAGAATGCGTCCGCCGTTCCTTTATACGTCAATGCAATTTAGTAACCGAGCGACTTCAGCGTCGGCATCACCTGCTCGCCGCCGACCGAACCCATCACCTGGAACAGATCCCATTCATTCTTGCGCTCTTTTTCGCCCTTGCCCTTGACGAGAAAGGCCGCGTGTTTGTATTCGGCGGCGTGATCTTCGCGCCAGCGCGCCGCACCCTTGACCGAATTGAATGCGCCCTTGTTCGCCATCAGGGCCGCCGACACTTTCAGCGCATCGAAAGTCTTGGCCGCCTCGAAGCCGCGGAACATTTCCATGTAGGCAATGTAGGCGATCGCCGCATAAGCATCCGGCGGACGGTTGTATTTGGCGCGGAACAGATTGGTGAATTCCGCGGCGCTCTTCGCCACTTCCTTGTCGGCAAAATTGGCCAGGTCGTAGTAGAAGTAGTGCATCGCGTAAACACCTTCGAGCGCCTCCGGCGGCAGGCCTTTGGCGACGACGTTGGTAATGAACGCATTGAATATCGTCATCTCCTTGTTCAGCCCCATTTGCTGGACCTGTTTGAGCAGCGCCACCGCGTCGGCGGCAAACTGCGCGAAGATGAAGACGTCGGGCTTGGCCGCGCGCACTTTCTGCAGCGTGGTCGTGTAGTCGGCAGTGCCCAGCGAGAGTTCGTCGTAACCGACGATCTCGGCGCCGTTCTCTTTGGCTGCCGCATAAACGCCGTCACGAATATCCCAGCCGAAGCTGTCGGCTCGCGCGAGGAAGAAAATCTTTTTCTTGCCAAGCGTTTTGACCGCCGAATAACCGGCCATGTAACCGACCGTCCACGGGCTGTAGGCCGTGGCGAAGGTCGATTCGGCCAGCTTGCCTTTTTGAAAGGCTTCTTTTGACATCACGCAGACCGGGAAGTAGGCCAGCGGGTCTTTGCTGACCAGACCGTTGATTGTGTAAGCGACCGGCGCGAAAGTCTGACCGCCCACGCCTTTGACGCCTTCGTCGAGCATGTAACGGAAGCGGCGCACGGCGACATCCTGCTTGGCTTCGTCGTCCTGCACGACACCTTCGAGCACGACTTTGCCGCTGGGCATGTTGAGACCGCCGCGTTTGTTGATGACGTCGATGGCGAGCAGCGCGCCGTCGCGCTGGGTTTCCGCCACGGCGGCAAACGTGCCGGTCAGCGGCAGCAAAATGCCGATCTTGGCCTTGGCCGGTTCGGCCGCGTTGGCCGCGCCAAACAGGCCGCTCAACGCCAACATCGAAATGAGGCTCAGGAGCTTATTCATGTTCTCCTCCATTTACTGGTTATTGTGGACACGGGATTCTAATCAAGCTTGCCGACAGCCGTCCAGATGAATACCGCGATATCCCCGATATTCATGCCTGCCGCCAAAAACAGGCGCCATTTTGGCGTATCCGGGGCCATCCCGACCTTGATCCACGTCAACGACGCACTATCTGCGGCGGCGGCGCATTTCCTTCATGACGGCCGAATTATCGAGATCGCCCTCGCCATGCGCGAGACAGGATTCGATCAATTCGACATAAAGGCCGGCGAGTGGCAACTGCTGGCCGACGCGGCCGGCCATGCTCTGCATCAGCGCGAAATCCTTGCGCGATTGCGACAGCTTGGCGTGCGGCTCGTAATCGCTGCGGATCATTTTCAGGCCGCGGTTGTCCATGGTCCGCGAGTAGGCCGCCGAGGCCTTCAGCACTTCCAGAAAAGCCTCGAGTTCCAGCCCCATCGCTTCGGCAAACGCCAAGCCTTCCGCCATCACCGCGCGGTTGAGGCCGCCGATCAGATTGACCGCCAGCTTGCCGCGCCCTGCCGCCCCGGCGCTGCCGAGAAAATAATATTTTTTGCACAGCGCGTCGAGCACCGGCGCCAGTTCGTCCATCAGTTCGCGCGTGCCGCCGGCCAGACCGATACCGTTGCCGAGTGCGATCTGGTCGCTGTTGCCCGAGAGCGGCATTTCGAGGAAACGGATGCCGCGCGGCGACACGCGCTCGGCCAGCGCCGCCACCCGATCGGGATCGCAGGTGCTGGTGCAAATCACCGCATGCCCGGCTCTGAGCTCAAGATGCGGCGCACCATCCCTGCCTTCGACCACGGCTTCGACCTGATCGGTATTGAACACCGAGAGTACGACGATCTTCGCCGCGAGCGCCGCTTCAGGCAAGGAGGCTGCGGGTATGCCGCCGATCTTTTCGAGGTTCGCGCTGCGCACCGCGTCGACGTCAAACCCGTGGACGACGAAGCCCGCGTCAAGCAGACGTTTCGCCAGCGAGGTGCCGATCAGGCCGAGGCCGACCACGGCCACCGGCGGCAGCGCCACGTTCAACTTATTCGGGGACGATGCCGGCATGCGACGCAACCTTCTGCCATTTCTCGATTTCGGACTTGATATAGGCGGCGTGCTGTTCCGACGTATTGCCGACCGGATCGGCGCCGCGGCTGATCAGCTCCTTGCGCACCGTCGGGTCCTGCAGCGATTTGGCCAGCGCACCGTTGAGTTTCTCGATCACCGCTTTGGGTATGCCCGCCGGCCCGATGAAGCTGAAACCGCTGCTGACGACAAAACCCTTGACGCCTGACTCGACCATGGTCGGCACATCGGGCACCGATGACGAACGCGCGGTGCCGCATTGCGCGATCATTTTCAGTTTGCCGCTACGCACATTTTCGATCACCACCGGGATGCTCGGAAACGACAATTGCACCTGCCCCGCGATGAGGTCGACCACACCCGGCGCAATACCTTTGTACGGCACGTGGACGAGCTTGATGCCGACGGTCGAGTTGAGCAGTTCGCCGGCAAGGTGGCCGACCGTGCCCGGTCCCGAGCTCGAATAGAACAGCTCACCTGGCTTGGTTTTGGCCAGCGCGATCAGGTCCTTGACGTTCTTGACCGGCAGCGACGGGTGCACCACCACCGAGGTCGGAATATCCACAACGAGTCCGAGCGGTGTGAAGTCCTTGACGGTGTCGAACGGCAGCTTTTTGATCAACGCTGGATTAATGACAAAACTCGCCGCCACGATCCCCGTCGTACAGCCATCGGGCGGGCTCTTCGCGACCATATCAGCACCGATGGTACCGCCGGCACCGGACCGGTAGTCGAGTACCAGCTGCTGGCCGAGAATCTCGCCCATCTTGCCCGAAAACAGCCGGAACACGATGTCGCTGTTGCCGCCGGGTGCCGATGGATTGATGACACGGAGGACTTTGCATGGCAGCGGCTGCGCGGACGCCTGCCCGCATGCTCCAACCACGAATATCGCCATGGCGATGGCGCCTCGAATAACACATTGCCTCGTATTTTTCATGCTTCCTCCAGTTATTGCGCTTCGATCTTCGCCGCCTTGACGATCTCAGCATAGTGTTTGATGTCGGCACGGAACGTTTTCTGAAATTCGGCCGGGGTGTCGCCCTTCGGCTCGTAACCGCCGGCAATGAAGATCTCGCGCAGCTTCGGCACCTCCAGCGCTTTCTTCACCTCGGCATAGACGCGATTGACGATCGCCGGCGGCGTGCGCGCCGGCGCGAACCACGCGTGCCAGCCGGCGTCGAACTTGAACCCCGGCAAACCGGCCTCGGCGAGGGTCGGCGTATCCGGCAACAACGATACACGCGTGTCACCGGTAAAGCCGAGCGCGCGCACGCGCCCCGATTTGACATGCGGCGCCACCGGAATCGGCGACGGAAAACTCAACTGCGTTTCACCGCTGACGACGGCATTCAGCGCGGGACCGCCACCTTTATAGGGCACGTGCAGCAGCGGAATGCCGGCCTTGAGACGGAAGAGTTCGGCCGCCAGATGCTGGCCGTTGCCGATGCCCGCCGAGCTGTAGCGCAGCGGTTCGCTGCGGCTTTTCGCCAGCGCGATCAGTTCGCGCACCGACTGCGCCGGCACGCCGCCGTTGACCGTCAACACATAACCGAGGCCGAGCACGAAGTTGGTGATCGGCACGAAATCCTTCTCCGTGTTGTACGGCAGCTTGTCGTAAAGCGCCGGATTGACGACAAACGCAAAGGCAGCGCTCAACAATGTATAGCCATCGGCTGGCGCCTTGGCAACGATGTCGTAACCGACGATGCCGTTCGCACCACCGGCGCGGTTATCAACGACGATCTGCTGGCCGAGCTGCGCTTCGACCTGGCGCGCCAGCAACCGCGCGAACACGTCGACATTGCCGCCGGGCGGAAAAGCGACCACCAGGCGGATCGGTCGATTGGGATAATCCGGCGTCTGCGCCGCCGCCGCGATACCCGACATGCCGACTGCTGTGAGCAGCCATCCCGCCAACACCGGAAAAATACGCATGATTGTTTGAATTCCAGAAATTCCGCATTCGATGCAGCGTAGGATTATATCCGTTAAAAACGCATGCCCCTTCCCTATCCCGCCACAATTGATTAGGCTAGGCCTTCGTTGACCACGTACGGGGGAATGAACATGCAACATTCAATCGAAGAATTCGGCAAAGCCTGTCACGACGCACTCAAAGCCAAGCCCGGCCCGGCCGGCCGCACCACCGTTTGCGCGATGTTGCGCGAGTTGCTGGTCAATCGCGAATTGATGGATAAATGCTTCGATGACAATTCGCCGGAGCGGAAAATTCTCTACGAAGACCCGGAGCTTCACTTCTGCGTACTTGCCCATAACTACAAGGGCGCCAAAGAAAGCCCGCCGCACGACCACGGTCCGTCGTGGGCGATCTACGGTCAGGTCAGCGGCGAAACCAAGATGTTCGACTGGGAACTGGTGTCACCCGCCGG
Organism: Betaproteobacteria bacterium; assembly: GCA_025356695.1. The sequence continues at coordinate 692 of JANXSE010000181.1, read as the reverse complement.
CCCCGACGTGACCGGCAAGGTTAAACACAAAAAAGACTACACGCTCAAGCCCGGCATCGCCCATGTCTACAACGAAGGCGACCTGCATTCGCCGAGCCGGGCCGGGGCGACGCGCCTGATCCGCATCGAAGGCATCAATATGGAAAACATCAAACGCTTCAAATACGAGGCGGTCTGATCGGCTGCGTTCTGTTTGATTACTCGCTTACATCCATTCGTCGCTCCCGCGAAAGCAGGAGCCCGGAAATTCAGGTTTTCGTGAAATCATTCAAATACTGGATTCCCGCTTTCGCTGGAATGACGTTACTGACAGGTGTTCTCATCATGCCGGCTAATGCTGCACAACTCAATTTGCTCGCCTCCACCGCGGTGCAGACCGTGCTCGATGAAGTGCTGGCGCAACACGAACGCGCCAGCGGCGACAAGATCGCTGTGACCATCGCCAGTTCGGCCTCCATCCTGGCGAAGCTCAAGGCGGGCGAAACACCCGACATGGTGATCCTCACCAAAGAGGGCATCGATGAGTTGATCACCCAGGGCAAGGTGGTTGCGGAGAGCCGCGCCGAACTCGCCAGCGCCGGCCTCGGCATTGCGGTCAAACGCGGCGCGCCGAAACCCGACATCAGCTCGGTCGAGGCGCTGAAAAAAACGCTGCTGGAAACAAAGTCCGTCGCCTACACCGCCACCGGCGC
>JANXSE010000178.1 GCA_025356695.1 Betaproteobacteria bacterium | reverse complement strand
GTAGCTGATGTAAATGACGCTGCACCCGGTGTTTTGGGCCTGACCCATCAGCAGATCAGTGCAGCGTCTAGCCGGTATTAGGCGGCTAGAGCGTAACGCTCGTCGTTTGCGTTTAAGTTTTTTCCAGCGGATTAACAAGGTTACTGGACCTTGGCATGCCCTGTGCTGCTTCGCTACCCACGTCGAAACCAAGTCGCCCCCAGTTTCATTGCCAGAACAGTTTTTCGGAGTTGCGTGGCTGGTAATAAAACACCCGTCACGAAACAGCAATCCACCGCTCTGCAATCATTATCCCATATCGGGGAGTCCGGCACGAATTCAAGTGCTGTGGCCGAATTAAGGCATTTCGTCCGGCGCAGGATCGAGGTGGCCGGCCTCTTCGGAGGTTTTCTCCTCCCAGGTGCAGTCCTTTTTGTTTTTTGGCACGGTCAGCACGCCGCTGATGACGCCGAACGTTCCGCAGTAGGGCATACGGTCGACTTCGCGGGCAGTGATGCGGAAATGTGTCTTTTCATCTTCGATCAGCAGGGTGCCCTTGAGCATGCTGATGACGATGCCGACGCTGGAATCCAGCCATTTTGTTTTGCCATCGTTCGGCGAGGATTCGAAGGAGCAACGATATGGGCCGTTGCTGCTCCAGTAGGCGAGGTAGGCCGGTTTGCCGTCTGCGGTTTCAATCGCAAAGCGCGTTTGTTTTTCATAAGGGCCGATTTTGCATTGGAGCAATTCCTTGACTACCGGTTTCGCCCGGGTCTTGCCCTTTTGCGCCGGTTCGGCGGCGTTTGAGCTGACACCGGAGATAACAAGGGCGGCCGTCATGGCGGCGATTGCGTAGCGGTTCATGGTGGTGGCTCCGGAACTTTGACTTGCGGTGTGCGGGGCATTCTCGGTGGAACAACTGCAGCGGTCAACGCCTTAAAAAATCCAGAACATCGCGCGGATCTTCTGCCCAGAAGTCGGCGTCCCATTGTTGCGGCGATTTTCCGTGGCCCAGATAACCGTAGACGGCGACGGCGACCGGCATGCCGGCGGCACGTCCTGCCAGCATGTCGCGTTCATCGTCGCCAACGTAAAGACAGGCGGAGGGCGGTTGCGCAATGCGCTCGCTCGCCAGCAGCAGGGATGCGGGATGCGGTTTGAGATGGGGCGTGGTATCGCCGCCGACAATGCAGGCGGCGCGTTGGTGCAGGCCAAGCCCCTCAAGCAGGGGGTGTGTAAAGCGCTCCGCCTTGTTGGTAACCACGCCCCAGAGAATGGAGCTGTTCTCCAGTTCGGTCAGCAGTTCCGACATGCCGGGAAACAACTGCGTTTCGCGGCAGACGTTGCGTTCGTAGATGTCGAGAAATTCGACGCGCATGGTCTCGTAATCCGCATGGTCCGGCGTCATGCCGAAGCCTGCTCCGAGCAGTCCGCGCGCACCCATCGATGTCACGGGCCGCGTTTTTTCGAGAGGGACCGGCGCAAGGCCGCGCGCTGCGCGCATGCAGTTGATCGCGTAACAAAGATCAGGTGCGGTGTCGGCGAGCGTGCCGTCGAGATCGAAGAGAACAGCTTTGATCATGTTTCCCGGTCAGGCCTTCACGCAGTGCAGGATGTAGTTGACGCTGGCGTCTGTTCCCAGCGAATAGACTTTCGTCAGCGGGTTGTAGGTCATGCCGGTGACGTCGCGCAATTCGAGGCCGGCGCGGCGGCACAGCGCAGACAATTCCGACGGCTTGATGAATTTTGCGTAATCGTGAGTGCCGCGCGGCAGCATGCGCAGCACGTATTCTGCGCCGACGACGGCGAACAGATAGGCCTTCAGGTTGCGGTTGATGGTCGAGAAAAAAACATCGCCACCGGGTTTCACCAGCGCCGCGCAGGCCTTGATGGTGCTGGCTGGATCGGGCACGTGCTCGAGCAGTTCCATGCAGGTAACGGCGTCGAAATGCTGCGGCATCTCGCATGCGAGGTCTTCGACCGCGGTATTGCGGTAATCGACGTGGTTGCCGGTCTCGGCCAGATGCAGGCGCGCGACCATCAGGGGTTTTTCAGCCAGATCGATGCCGGTCACCGCCGCGCCGCATACCGCCATGCTCTCGGCGAGTATGCCGCCGCCGCAACCGACGTCGAGTACGCTTTTGCCGTGCAAGCCGACCCGCGCATCAATGTAATCGAGCCGCAGCGGATTGATATCGTGCAGCGGTTTGAAATCACCCGACGGGTTCCACCATTGGTGCGCGAGTTCGCTGAATTTGGCGATTTCGACCGGATCGACGTTTGTTGTCATGATTGCGATGAGTGTAGTCGGTCGCGCCAGTAGTGGCTGCGAGCCAGCAGTTCTTCAGTGTCGAAATTGGCGAGTGTGCCACGTTCAAGCACGCGGCGACCGCTTACCCAGACGTCGCTGACATGTTCGCGGCCGGCGGCGTAAACCAGGTGCGACAGCGGGTCGTAGCAGGGGGCGATGCCGATGTCTGCAAGATTCACCGCGGTGAGATCGGCGAATTTCCCGGCGCTGATCGAGCCGATACGGTCGTCGAGGGTCAGCGCCCGCGCGGAGTTGATCGTTGCCATCTCAAGCGCCTGCCAGGCGGGGACTGCTGTGGCGTCGCCGCTGGCGCCCTTGCCCAGCAGTGCAGCGAGGCGCATTTCAGCAAACATGTCGAGACGGTTGTTGCTGGCAGCACCGTCGGTGCCGATTCCCACATTGACGCCGGCTTCCAGCAGTGCGCGGACCGGCGCGATGCCGCTGGCGAGTTTGAGATTCGAGGTCGGGCAATGCGCCACATGGCAGCCGTAGCGGGCGAGGAGCGCGATTTCATCGCTGGTCAGGTGTACGGCGTGGACTGCGATCAAGCCGGGGCCCAGCAGGCCTGCTTCGTGGAGCCGCTGTAGCGGTCGCATCTTGTGCAGGTCCAGGCTTTGCCGGATTTCGTGCTCTGTTTCGTGCAGGTGTATTTGCACGGGCAGATCGAGTTCGCCTGCGTAGGTGGCGACTTTGCGCAGGTTCTCGTCGCTGACGGTGTAGGGGGCGTGCGGCGCAAAACAGAAATGCAGCAACGGCTCGTTTTTCATTTCGTCGCGAAAGGCGAGGCCTTTGCTCAGATAATCCTGCGCGTCGGAGGCATAGGCCGACGGAAAATCGATCACGATCATGCCGACTGCGGCACGCATCCCGGCAGTGATCGCGGCACGCGCCGTGTCGCGGGGAAAGAAATACATGTCGTTGAAACAGGTGGTTCCGCCGCGCAACATTTCCGCGCAGGCGAGCCGCGTGCCGTCATAGACAAATGCCTCTGATACGTGTCGCGCTTCAGCCGGCCAGATGTGATGATTGAGCCAGTCCATTAGCGGCAGATCGTCGGCGATGCCCCGCATCAGCGTCATGGCGGCGTGGCAGTGCAGGTTGATCAAACCCGGGACCAGAGCGTGATCGGCAAGAACCACGACTTCCGCTGCGCGATAACGTTCCCGTGCGTCCGCGATCGGCAGCACTTCGACGATGCGGCCGTCGGCAACGGCAACGGCATGTTGTTCCAGAACGCATCTCGCCGGCTCTGCCGGAATGACCCAGCGTGCCTCGATCAGCGTATCAATGCAATTTTGGGGCGCTGTCATGGTTGAAGCATACAAAAAAAAGCCCTGCCGAAGCAGGGCTTTTTTTCAGGAGATGATTCTTAGGGCTTCGGCTTCGGAGCCGGCGGCAGTTTGGTGCCGACGACTTCGACCGTCACGCGGCGGTTCGGTGCCAGGCACTCGATCAGCTGGGCGCGCTTCATCTTGTTGTCGCAGAACTTGGTTACCGGGATCGGCTGTTTCGGGCCTTTGCCTTCCCAGAAAATCAGTTTCTGGTCGATACCTTTGCTGACGACATAGTCCTTGACGCCAAGAGCACGTTTTTCCGACAGCGTCTTGTTGTACTTGTCGTTGCCGATGCGATCGGTGTGCCCGGTGATGATCACCGCGCCGACCGTGTTCAGCGGCTTGACTTCCGTCGCCAGGAACTCGTCGAGTTCCTTCTTGTTGTCGGCGGTCATCTCGGTCTTGTTGAAGGCAATGCCTTGCAACTCGATCTTGAGTTCGACGTTCTGCGGCTCAACTTTGGGTTTCGGCTTGTCGGCCGGTTTCGCAGCAGGCTTCGCTTCCGGTTTGGCAGCAGCCGGGGCAGCGGGTTTCGGTACCGGGCACAGTTCCGGCGTGCACTGTTTGCAGGCCTCAGCGGCGGCCGCAAGTGCCGGCGTCCAGAAGCCGTTGCGCACGCAAACGCCGGCGCCAGTGGCCATGACGACGTTGCCGTTGGTGTCGGTGACATAACCCTGGTTTTTAACCTGAGCAAGCGCGGGCAGGGAGCTGAGCGCCGCGGCGGCGGTCAGACCTGCAAGGATGTTACGGAAAACTGAATTCATGATTTTTGCTCCTCCTGATCTGCAAAAATAAAAACGAAAAACCGGGTAACTGTCAAAGCTGCAACAAAAAGACTTAAGCTGCTGAATCTAGACCGGCAATTAATATCACAGGCCGTCAGATTAGGCAAGCGATGCGCCAATCCTAACACATTTGTGTGCGGCCAAAGCCAACTCGGTGCATGGCCTGCGCCAAATTCGTGCAGGCCATGCGGTTCCTACTTGGTGCCGCTCACTTCCACATCCACGCGACGGTCGGGCTGCAGGCACGCGATCAGTGCCTTGCGATTCGTCATTTTGCAATCACCGGGTTTGGTCACTGGCTGCGATTTGCCCTTGCCTTCGGCATAAACGCGATTCGCGGCGATGCCCTTGCTGATGAGATATTGCTTGACCGCATCGGCGCGTTTTACCGAGAGGGCTTGGTTATATTTCACCGAGCCGATGCGGTCGGTGTGGCCGATCGCCAGAATGACTTCGTATTTAGCACCGCTCAACACCGTGACCAGGTCGTCCAGCATCGATTTGCCTTTGGGTTTCAATTCGGACTTGTCGAAATCGAACAGGGCGTCTGACGAGAAATTGATTTTCTGCGGAACCGGTGGTGCCGGCTGCTTCGGCGCAGCGGCTGTTTCTTTGGGGGCGACAGGCGTGCTTTTCGGCGCAGCCGGCGTGGTTTTGGCAGTGGCATCGGGTTTTTTTGCCAGGTCCGGATCGCATTGCGCCACAGCGAGCGCAGGCGTCCATGCGCCGGTGCGCCAGCACAAGCCGGTGGTCGAGCTGGTGACTATATTGGTGTTCTGGTCGATCAGATAGCCCTCGTTTTTGAACTGGGCCTGCGCGGCGATCGGCAATGCGGTTGCGAACATGACCGCGGCAATCCACGTGTTTTTGGTGAGAGTCATCATTTTTATTGCTCCTTGTTCCGTGATGGCAGGTGCTGCTTTCTTGAGCGGCCACACTTTCTGATTGCAGGTTGCCAACGGCTGTTACGCCCCTGTGCGTGAGGTTGCGGCAGACCCGCAAACGATGTGCAGTTTGTGTCGCAATGCGGGCTGCATAATGTTCTGCAAAAAACCCGTCAAATCATAACATAATGCAAGGTGTAATTCAAAAAAACGCGAACCGGTTTGAGGCGTGTCAAAGGGCTGCCGGGCGCGCGAATGTTGCGGTGACTGCATGAGCATCGGCATGCTAAAATCGAACGCTTTGCAAAGCAGCATTTTCACGGCGCTTTCTGCCGCAATTTCGCCAAAGAGTTCATGGATACATTCGCCAAAGAAACCATACCGGTAAGCCTCGAAGAGGAGATGCGGCGCTCGTATCTCGATTACGCCATGAGCGTGATTGTCGGACGTGCGCTGCCCGATGTCCGCGATGGATTGAAGCCGGTGCACCGCCGCGTGCTGTTTGCGATGCATGAGCTTTCCAATGACTGGAACCGCGCTTACAAGAAGTCGGCGCGTATCGTCGGCGATGTGATCGGTAAATACCACCCGCACGGCGACACCGCAGTCTATGACACCATCGTGCGCATGGCGCAGGACTTTTCGCTGCGCTACCCCTTGGTCGACGGGCAGGGCAACTTCGGCTCGGTCGACGGCGACAACGCGGCGGCCATGCGTTACACCGAAATCCGCATGGCGCGCATTGCGCACGAACTGCTTGAGGATCTCGACAAGGAAACCGTCGATTTCGGGCCGAACTATGACGGTTCCGAGCATGAGCCGCTGGTGATGCCCTCGAAGATTCCGAATCTGCTGATCAACGGTTCGTCGGGCATCGCGGTCGGCATGGCGACGAATATTCCGCCGCACAACCTCTGTGAAGTGGTTGATGCCTGCCAGGTGCTGCTGAAAAATCCGGACATCAACATTGATGAACTGGTCAATATCGTGCCGGCGCCCGATTTTCCGACGCGCGGCATCATTTACGGCGCCGCCGGCCCGCGCGAGGCATTACGTACGGGGCGCGGTCGCGTCATCATGCGCGCGCGCGCGCACATTGAAGACATGGAGAAGGGCAACCGCCAGGCCATCGTCATTGATGAACTGCCTTATCAGGTCAATAAGGCCAATTTGCTGATCAAAGTCGGCGAACTGGTGCGCGAGAAACGACTTGAAGGCATTGCCGAGATCCGCGACGAGTCGGATAAATCCGGCATGCGCGCGGTGATCGAACTGAAGCGCGGCGAAAACGCCGAGGTCGTGCTCAACAATCTCTACACCATGACGCAGATGCAGGACAGTTTCGGGGTCAACATGGTGGCGCTGGTCGATGGCCAGCCGCGGGTATTGAACCTGAAGCAGATGCTCGACGCCTTCCTGCGCCACCGCCGCGAGGTGGTGACGCGGCGCACCGTGTTCGAACTGAAGAAGGCGCGCGATCGCGGCCATATCCTTGAAGGCCTCGCGGTTGCATTGTCGAACGTCGACGAGGTCATCGCGCTGATCAAGGCGGCAAAGACGCCGGCGGAGGCGAAAGAACAGTTGATGGCGCGCCTGTGGCGTTCCGCGCTGGTCGAGGGGATGCTTTCAAAAGTGGATCCGTCGGCAAGCCGTCCGCTCGGTCTGGCGGCCGAATTCGGCTGGCAGCCGCAGGGTGGTTACCGTTTGTCGGAAGCGCAGGCGCAACGCATACTCGAAATGCAGTTGCAACGCCTCACCGGGCTGGAGCAGGACAAGATTGTCGCGGAATACAAGGAGGTCATGGAGACCATTCTTGATCTGCTTGATATCCTCGCCAAACCGGAACGCGTCACGCAAATCATCAGCGCCGAGCTGAATGACGTGAAGACGCGATACGGCGACGAGCGGCGCAGCGAGATCGTGCAGCACACGCAGGATATGTCGATGGAAGACCTGATCGCTGCGGAAGATGTGGTGGTTACTCTCTCGCATGGCGGCTATATGAAATGCCAGCCGGTGGCCGACTATCGCGCGCAGAAGCGCGGCGGCCGCGGCAAGCAGGCGACGACGACCAAGGATGACGATTTCGTTGAGAAACTGTTCATCGCCAATACGCATGACCACATTCTGTGTTTCTCGAACCGGGGCCGTGTTTACTGGCTGAAGGTTTATGCGGTGCCGCAGGGCAGCCGCAACAGCCGTGGCAAACCGATTGTCAATCTGGTGCCGCTGCTCGAGCATGAAAAGATCACCGCCATTCTGCCGGTCAAGGAATTCGACGACGAGCACTTCGTCTTTATGGCGACCGCCAGTGGCACGGTGAAGAAAACGGCGCTGTCCGCGTTCTCGCGGCCGCGTCCGAGCGGCATCATTGCGGTCAACCTCGACGACGGCGACTACCTGATCGGCGTGGCGCTGACCGACGGCAAGCAGGACGTCATGCTGTTCTCCGATGCGGGCAAGGCGCTGCGCTTTGCCGAGGACGAGGTGCGCGGCATGGGACGCACTGCAGGCGGTGTCCGCGGCATGCGGCTGCCGGAGGGCGGTCAGGTCATCTCGCTGCTGACGGCTGACAATGAAAACGTCTCGGTGCTGACGGCCACCGAAAACGGTTACGGCAAACGCACGCCGATCGGGGACTACACCAAGCACGGGCGCGGTACGCAGGGCATGCTGGCCATTGCAAACTCGGAGCGCAACGGCAAGCTGGTGGCGGCGCAGATCGTCGGCGACGACGATGAGATCATGCTGATCACAACCGGCGGCGTGCTGATCCGTACGCGCATCGCAGAAATCCGCGATATGGGGCGCGCCACACAGGGTGTGCGTCTGATCAATCTCGGCGACGGTGAAAAACTCGCCGGTCTGGAAAAGATACTGGAACCCGATGACGACGAGGAAGCGCCGGCTGCCGAATGAGCGGCGGCACGTTTTTTCGACGAGCGTCTCCCGGCAATTAATTCTTAACTTTGGTGTTTAACAATCATGACGCGCGTATTTAATTTTGCCGCCGGGCCGGCGATATTGCCCGAACCGGTTTTGCAGCAGGCTGCGGAAGAAATGCTCGACTGGCATGGTAGTGGCATGTCGGTGATGGAAATGAGCCATCGCGGCAAGGAGTTCATCTCGATTGCCGAACAGGCCGAGGCCGATCTGCGCGAGTTGATGGGCATTCCCGCCGGCTACAAAGTGTTGTTCGTGCAGGGCGGGGCGACACTGCAGTTCGCCGCCATACCGCTCAACCTGCTGCGCGGCAAAAAATCGGCGGATTACGTTAATACCGGCGAGTGGGCGAAGAAGGCGATCAAGGAAGCCAAACGTTTCGGCGGCGTCAATGTTGCGGCGAGCGCCGAAGACCGGCAGTTCACCTATGCGCCGGCGCAGAGCGCGTGGAAACTCGATCCGGATGCGGCCTATGTGCATTACACGTCGAACGAAACCATCGGTGGTGTCGAATTCAACTGGGTGCCCGAGACGGGCGGCGTGCCGCTGGTCGCGGACATGTCCTCGCATATACTATCGCGTCCGGTTGATGTGTCGCGTTACGGCCTGATCTACGCTGGCGCGCAGAAGAACATCGGCCCGGCCGGCCTCACCATCGTCATCGTGCGCGACGACCTGCTCGGCGGCGCGTCGCCGCAAACCCCTTCCCTACTCGATTACAAAGTACAGGCCGACAACGGCTGGATGTACAACACGCCGGCGACCTATGCCGTATACATTGCCGGCCTCGTCTTCCAGTGGCTGAAAAAGGCCGGCGGCCTGAAGAGGATGGAAGAGATCAACCGCGCCAAAGCCGCGTTGCTCTACGACTATCTTGACCAGACCGAGTTTTATTATTCGCCCGTGGACAAGCTGGACCGCTCTTTGATGAACGTGCCGTTCCGCCTGCGCGACGAAAAACTTAATGACGAGTTCCTCAAGCAGGCCAAGCAGAACAAATTGCTCGAGTTGAAAGGGCACCGTTCGGTTGGCGGCATGCGGGCCTCGATTTATAACGCGATGCCCGTCGAGGGCGTCAAGGCGCTGGTTGCTTTCATGCGCGAATTCCAGACTAAAAACGGTTGATCAAAATGGCTAATGCAATACGCGTACTGACGCTGAACAATATCGCCAAGGTCGGGCTTGAACGCCTGCCTGCCCCCGTCTACGAAGTCGGCGCCAAAGTCGCCGACCCCGATGCGATCCTGGTGCGTTCGCAGGACATGCACACGATGGAAATTTCGCCGCGCGTGAAGGCAATTGCGCGCGCTGGCGCCGGTACCAACAACATTCCGACCAAGCAGATGAGCGCACGCGGTGTGCCGGTGTTTAATGCGCCGGGCGCCAATGCCAATGCGGTGAAGGAACTGGTGATTGCCGGCATGCTCATGGCGGCGCGTAATATTGTGCCCGGTGTCCGCTTTGTTGACGGACTGACGGGTGACGACGAGTCGCTGCACAAGCAGGTTGAAGATGGCAAAAAACACTTCGCCGGCATCGAACTCACGCGGCATACGCTGGGCGTGATCGGGCTGGGCAAGATCGGCAGCCTGGTTGCCGACGCCGCGATCAAACTCGGCATGAATGTGATCGGCTTCGACCCGCACATCACGGTGGACGCCGCGTGGAGCCTGCCATCGCAGGTAAAGAAGGCGAATTCGGTCGAGGAAGTGCTGAAGGCCTCAGAATTCGTCACGCTGCACGTGCCGCTGATCGACGCCACGCGCAACCTGATTTCCGCCGAGCGCCTGAAAGTCTGCAAGAGCGGTGTGGTCGTTCTTAATTTTTCACGCGACGGCATTGTCGACCTTGACGCGGTGCTCGAAGGCATCAAGGCGAAGAAGGTCAAGGCCTACGTTTGCGATTTTCCGGCGCAAAAGCTGACCGGCCAGGCCGGTGTCGTCGCGCTGCCGCATCTGGGTGCATCGACGCGCGAGGCCGAAGACAATTGCGCCATCATGGTCGCCGACCAGCTGCGTGAATACATGGAGCACGGCAACATCCTCAACGCGGTGAATTTTCCCGATGTGACGATGCCGCGTGAATCGCCGTTTCGTATCGGCATTGCGAATTCCAACGTGCCCAACATGCTGGGCCAGATTTCAACCGCGATGGCCGATGCCGGCCTCAACATTCACAACATGTTGAACAAATCAAAGGGCGAGATGGCTTATACGCTGGTCGATGTTGACAGCGCCGTGTCGGACGCCGTGGTGGCGAAGATTGCCGCCATCAAGGGCGTGTTGACGGTGCGTTACCTGCCGCTCGAACGCGCCTGAGCAGGGTGCGCCTGCCCGCAACAACGCGGCTGCCGGAGTATTCACGCACCGGATAGCCGCGGGTGCGCGGTTTGTTTTATCATCGACGGGCGCCGCTTGATGTTCCACAACCGAGGCGGCCGGGGACGACGTGACCGACAAGCTCAAAATCATCCGTGACCGCATCGACGCATTCGACGATCGCATTCTCGAACTGCTGAACGAGCGCGCGCGCCTGGCGCAGGAAATTGGCGGTGCCAAGCGCGGTGCCGTTAAGTACCGCCCGGAGCGCGAAGCACAGGTGCTGCGCCGCCTTGCCGCGGCCAACAAGGGGCCGCTGCCGGCACCGGCGATTGGGCGCCTGTATACCGAAATCATGTCGGCCTGTCGCGCGCTGGAAGACGGTATCAGCGTTGCCTATCTTGGGCCACAGGGTACCTTCAGTGAAGAAGCCGCCCTGCGCCAGTTCGGCGGTCAGGCTGTCCTGCAGCCTTGCGCATCGATCGATGAAGTGTTCCGCCGGGTCGAGTCCGGCCAAAGCGGTTATGGTGTCGTGCCGGTCGAGAACACCACCGAGGGCAGTATCGGCCGTACCCACGATCTGCTGCTGGCGACGCCGCTGAAAGTCTGCGGTGAAGTTTTGCTGCCGGTACACCAGTGCATGATGAGCAAGAGTGGCAAGCCGGGCGCCGTAAAAAAGATCTATTCGCACAGCCAGAGCCTTGCGCAGTGCCACGAATGGTTGAACCAGCGTTTTCCCTCGGCCAAACGCACGCCGGTGGTGAGTAATGCGGAGGCCGCGCGCATGGCGGCGAAGGATGCGGCCGCGGCGGCGATCGCCAGCAAGGCGGCCGCCACCGTCTACAAATTGAAATTGATCGCCTCGAACATCGAGGACGAACCGCAGAACACCACGCGCTTTGTGGTCATTGCGGCGCACGACGCCGGCCCGTCGGGGCGCGACAAGACTTCCCTGGTGCTGTCGACACGCAATGTGCCGGGCGCCATCCACGCGCTGCTGACACCGCTTGCGCGCCACGGCGTCAGCATGACGCGCCTTGAATCGCGGCCGGCGCGTACCGCGCGCTGGGAGTATGTGTTCTACGTCGATATCGAAGGGCATCAGCAGGATGCGAACGTCGCGCAGGCGCTGCAGGAGATCGGTGCGCAGGCGGCGTTCATCAAGAACCTGGGTTCCTATCCGGTCGCGGCGGCCTGACTGCGGCTGCATTCACCCATACAGTATCAAGGCAAGCAGAAACCATGTCAGCCGTAAACGCTGTACAACGCGCCTCCGACGCCTGCGATCTCGCGCCGGGTTACGTCCGTGCCATTGCGCCTTACCAGCCGGGCAAGCCGATCGGCGAACTCGCGCGCGAGCTCAATCTCGATCCCGACAGCATCATCAAGCTGGCATCGAACGAAAATCCGCTCGGCGTCAGTCCTCTGGCGATGAAGGCCATGCAGCGGGCGATCGCGGATCTGGCGCGCTACCCGGACGGCAACGGATTTGAACTGAAGCAGGCGATCGTCAGGACGTTCGGCGTGGCGATGTCGCAGGTCGTGCTTGGCAACGGTTCGAACGACGTGCTGGACATGGCGGCGCGCGCGTTTCTGGCGCCGGGCGTCGAGGCGATTTATTCGCAGCATGCGTTCGCCGTGTATCCGATCGCCACACAGACCATCGGCGCAAAAGGCGTCGAAGTGCCGGCCAGGAATTTCGGTCACGATCTCGATGCTATGTTGAAAGCGGTGACGGCGCAAACGCGCGTGATATTCATCGCCAATCCGAACAATCCGACCGGCACGCTTTTGCGCGGTGAAGAGCTGCTGCGTTTTCTGCGCGCGGTGCCGGCGTCGGTCATCGTCGTGCTTGACGAGGCCTATAACGAATATCTGGAACCCGGTCTGAAGACCGACAGCATCGGCTGGCTGGCGCAATTCCCCAATCTCGTCGTGACGCGCACGTTTTCCAAGGCCTATGGCCTGGCGGGTCTGCGCGTCGGTTATGCGCTGGGACATGAAGCGGTGATTGATCTCATGAACCGCGTGCGCCAACCGTTCAACGTTAACAGCATATCGCTGGCTGCCGCCGCTGCGGCGCTGGATGATCGCGAATTCGTGCGTCGTAGTTATGAACTGAATGCATGCGGTATGCGGCAGATCACGCAGGGGCTGGCGAAACTGGGCCTTTCGTACATTCCATCGTTCGGAAATTTCCTCAGCGTCAAGGTCGGCGACGCCGCAAAAGTCTTTCAGCAGTTGCTCCGCCGCGGCGTCATCGTGCGGCCGGTTGCGGGTTACGGCATGCCGGGTTATTTGCGTGTGAGTACCGGTCTCGAGTCGGAGAACCAACGCTTCCTCGACGCGCTGAAGGCGTCGCTCGCCGAATGAAGAAGGCTACGGTGAAGAAACACTCGGCACGCAAACCCGCTGCTCGCAAAAGCAGTGCGTCCAAAAGGGCCATTGGTAAACTGGTGATCTTCGGCGTCGGCCTGATCGGCGGTTCGTTTGCGCTGGCGCTGAAACAAAAGCGTGCGGTGGGGCATGTCGTCGGTGTCGGCCGCACGCGTGCCAATCTGCTGGCGGCAAAACGGCTGGGCATCATTGATGAAATCGCCACCGATGCGGCTGCGGCAGTGCGCGATGCCGATTTGGTCTTGCTGGCGGTGCCGCTGGCGCAAAATGCGACGGTGCTGGCGCAGATCGCGCCGCATCTCGGACCTAAAACGATCGTCAGCGACGCCGGCAGTACCAAGCGCGACATCATCGAACAGGCGCGCCGCCATCTTGGCGAAAAATTCAGTCGCTTCGTGCCGGCGCATCCGATCGCGGGCACCGAAAAAAGCGGGGCGCAGGCCGCATTTGCCGAACTCTATCGCGACCACGAATTGATCATTACAGCCGAACGCGAGACTGATCCACGCGCGGTTGCGAAGGTGGCGGCAGCGTGGCGCATCGCCGGCATGCGTATCAACCGCATGCGCGCTACCGATCATGACCGCATGTTTGCGCTGGTGAGCCATCTGCCGCATATCGTTGCCTACGCGCTGGTCGGGCAGATCGCCGGTTATCGTGATGCGCAGACGTTGCTTGCGCACACCGGCGGCGGCTTTCGCGACACCACACGCATTGCCGGCAGTTCGCCGGAAATGTGGCGCGACGTCTGCCTGTCGAACCGCGATGCCTTGCTGCCGGCGCTCGACGACTACATCGCGGAGTTCGAGCGCCTGCGCGGTCTGCTCGTGGCGAACGACGCGGCCGGACTCGAAGCGCGTTTCTCCTCGGCGCGTGCGATCCGCGCGCGCTGGCTGAAATACCAATAAGCCGCTGCGGCACGATGCGAACTAACCGGTGAGCGCCCGTGGAATTCCTTGATCTTGCGCCGATACGCTCGATGTGCGGCACAGTAAAGCTGCCGGGCTCGAAAAGCATCTCCAACCGCATTCTGCTGCTGGCCGCACTGGCCGGCGGCGATACGTTTATTCACGACGTGCTGGATGCCGACGATACGCGCCGCATGCTCGACGCACTGGGTCTGCTGGGTGTCGATATTGCGAATGAGGCGGGCGGTGTTTTGCGCGTGCGTGGGGCGGGCGGGGCGTTTGCGGCTAAGCACGCCGACCTGTTTCTTGGCAATGCCGGCACGGCGTTTCGTCCATTGACGGCGGCGTTGGCGTTTTGCGGCGGCGATTATCGTCTGTCGGGCGTGCCCCGTATGCACGAGCGGCCGATCGGCGATCTCGTTGATGCCCTGCGCAATCTGGGCGCGCAAATCGATTACGACAGCGTTGAGGGTTATCCGCCGCTGCACATCAAACCCGGCGCGGCGAACGGTAGTGACGTGGTCAGCGTCCGTGGCAACGTTTCGAGCCAGTATCTGACGGCACTGTTATTGGCGTTGCCCCTGCTGGGCCGTCGCATGACCGTCAACATTGTCGGCGAACTGATTTCGAAACCATATATTGAAATCACGCTGAACGCACTGCAGCGTTTTGGCGTCAACGTCGAACGCGAAGGCTGGTCGCGATTCATCGTGCCGCAAAGTGTTTACCGTTCGCCCGGCGAAATCTTTGTTGAAGGCGATGCCTCGGCTGCTTCGTATTTTCTGGCGGCGGGGGCGATCAGCGGACTTAAAGGCGACGGACCCGTGCGGGTCGAAGGCGTCGGACGTTCGAGTATCCAAGGCGATGTGCGCTTTGCGGATGCGCTGCAGGCGATGGGGGCCGCGGTCGAAATGGGGGACAACTGGATCAGCGTGGGCGCCGGTGCCGAAGCAGTGCGCAGCGGAAAGCTCAAAGCCATCGATGCGGATTTCAATCACATCCCGGATGCGGCCATGACCATTGCCGTCGCGGCACTGTTCGCGGACGGGCCGTGCACCCTGCGCAACATCGGCAGCTGGCGCGTCAAGGAAACCGACCGCATTGCGGCCATGGCTGCGGAATTGCGCAAGCTTGGCGCGCTGGTTGAAACCTCGGCAGACAGCCTGCGCTTAACACCGCCGGCACAACTGAAGCCGGCCACCATAGACACCTACGACGACCACCGCATGGCGATGTGCTTTTCGCTGGCGGCACTGGGCGGGGTGGCGGTGCGTATCAACGATCCCGGTTGCGTGGCCAAGACGTTTCCGGAATATTTCGACGTTTTCCGCGGGATCGCACAACCGTGAACGAGGCCGCCCTGATGCCGCCGGTGATTGCGATCGACGGCCCCTCGGCGTCCGGTAAGGGCACGGTCGCGCAGCGCGTTGCACAAGCACTCGGTTTTCATTACCTCGACAGCGGTGCGCTCTACCGGCTGGTCGCTGTGGCGGCCAGGCAGGTCGGTGTAGCGTGGAGTGATGAGGCCGCTCTGGCGCCCATTGCCGCCACCCTGGATGTGCGTTTCGAGGGTGATGAAATATATTTAAATCAATCAGTTGTGACGAATACTGTACGTAGCGAGGAAGCCAGCCTGGGTGCCTCCAAGGTTGCCGTTTGGCCAGGGGTGCGGGCGGGCCTGCTGGCGCGGCAAAAAGCCTTGCGGATTGCGCCTGGTCTGGTCGCCGACGGGCGCGACATGGCCTCGGTCGTATTTCCCGATGCAAAGGTCAAGATTTTCCTCACAGCGGATGCTGCGACACGTGCCGAACGGCGCTATAAACAGTTGATAGCTAAAGGAATGGATGCTAATATGACCGCCCTTTTGCAGGATATCCGGGTACGCGACGAGCGGGACAGTCAGCGTTCAGCGGCTCCTCTGCAGAAGACTGACGATGCCATCCTTCTCGATACGACCCATTTATCGATCGATGCGGCGGTTGAAGCAGTTCTGGGTCGTTACAAAGCAGTGACGCAGGTGTAATTCGGGTGCCTTCACGCTGCCAGGCGTATGGCGTTTATTAATTAGCCCCCGTTGATTTGACGGGTTTTTCGGAACTTCCATTGAACACCATGACAACCACTGAAGCCGTCGCCGGCGAATCATTTGCCGCCCTGTTTGAAGAGAGCCTGTCGCGCAAGGAAATGCGCATTGGCGAAGTGATCACCGCTGAAGTGATCCGCATTGATTCGAACCATATCGTTGTCAATGCCGGTTTGAAATCAGAAAGTTACATCCTCGTTGAAGAATTTCAGAATGACCGCGGCGAAATCGAAGTCAAGCCGGGTGATTTTGTGCAGGTCGCGATCGATGCCCTCGAAGACGGTTTCGGCGAAACGCGCCTCTCGCGCGACAAGGCCAAACGCCTCGCCGCCTGGCTGGATCTTGAGCAAGCGCTCGAAAAAGCCACGCAGGTCTCGGGGCTCGTCACGGGCAAGGTCAAGGGCGGTCTTACCGTCATGGTCAACGGCATCCGTGCCTTCCTGCCGGGTTCGCTGGTCGATATCCGCCCGGTCAAGGACACCACGCCGTACGAAGGCAAGGTTCTCGAATTCAAAGTTATCAAACTCGACCGCAAGCGCAACAACGTCGTCGTGTCGCGCCGTGCCGTGCTCGAAGCATCGCAGGGCGCGGAGCGCCAGGCGCTGCTCGCCAGCCTGTCCGAAGGCGCAGTGGTCAAGGGTATCGTCAAGAACATCACCGACTACGGCGCGTTCGTCGACCTCGGTGGTATCGATGGCCTGCTGCACATTACCGATCTGGCATGGCGCCGCGTCAAACACCCGTCGGAAGTGCTGGCGGTGGGCGACGAAGTCGAAGCCAAGATCCTCAAGTTCGACCAGGAAAAGAACCGCGTCTCGCTCGGCTTGAAACAGCTCGGCGAAGATCCGTGGGTGGGCCTCTCGCGCCGTTACCCGCAGGGCACGCGCCTGTTCGGCAAAGTCAGCAACCTTACCGACTACGGTTCGTTTGTTGAAATCGAGCAGGGCATCGAAGGCCTCGTCCACGTTTCGGAAATGGACTGGACCAACAAGAATGTGCATCCGTCGCGCGTCGTGCAACTCGGCGACGAAGTCGAAGTCATGGTGCTTGAGATCGACGAAGAGCGCCGCCGCATTTCGCTCGGCATGAAGCAGTGCAAGCCGAACCCGTGGGACGAATTCGCGGCCAATCACCGCAAGGGCGAAAAAGTCAGCGGCCAGATCAAGTCGATCACCGACTTTGGCGTGTTCATCGGCCTGCCGGGCAACATCGACGGCCTCGTCCATCTCTCCGATCTGTCGTGGAGCGTTGCCGGCGAAGAAGCCGTGCGCAAATACAAGAAGGGTGACGAAGTCGAGGCGATCGTTCTCGGTATCGATGTCGAACGCGAGCGCATTTCGCTGGGTATCAAGCAGCTCGACGGCGATCCGTTCACCAGCTTCATGTCGGTGCACGACAAGAACAGCATCGTCAAGGGCACGGTCAAGACGATCGACGCCAAGGGTGCGATCATCGGCCTTGAGGGCGACGTTGAAGGTTATCTGCGCGCCTCGGAAGTGGCGCGTGATCGCGTGGAAGACATCCGCACCCACCTCAAAGAAGGTGATGCGGTAACGGCGATGATCATCAACATCGACCGCAAGAACCGCACGATCAACCTGTCGATCAAGGCCCGCGACATGGCCGAAGAATCGGCGGCAATGCAGAAGATGGCGGCGGACAAGCCGGCCAATGCAGGCACCACGAGTCTGGGTGCGCTGCTCAAGGCCAAGCTGGACACCGCTAACTCGGGTCAATAACAGGGGTGAATATGACCAAGTCCGAACTCATCGCAAAGCTGGCCGCGCGCTACCCGCAGCTGGTGGCGAAGGATGCCGAACTTGCGGTCAAGATGGTGCTCGATGCCATGGGGAAGAGTCTGTCGCAGGGCCAGCGGATTGAAATCCGCGGCTTCGGCAGCTTCGGACTGAATTACCGTCCGCCCCGCACCGGGCGCAATCCGAAATCCGGCGCCAAGGTGCAGGTGCCGGCAAAGTATGTTCCCCATTTCAAGGCCGGCAAGGAACTGCGCGAACGCGTCGATTACAAAATCGAAACCAAGAAATAAGCGCGGTGCAATGGGTATGGTGCGGCATAGTCGAAAGATCATGCCGCTTTTTTTTGTCCGTGCGGGGCTTGCCCGCCGGGAGGCGTGAGTATGCGAATTCTGTCATTGCTGGCAAAGATCGCGGTGTTTTTGCTGCTGCTGGGGTTTGCCGTGAAGAACACGGATGCAGTGACTGTCCGTTATTTTCTCGGCATGGAGTGGCAGGCGCCGCTCGCCTTCGTGCTGCTGGTGATGTTCGGGCTGGGCATTTTCGCCGGAATCCTGACCAACCTCGTGGTGGTGGCGAGGCAGCGCCGCGAACTGCTTGCACTCAAACGCGCACTGCACGCGCAACGGCATGTTCACGCACCCGTGCCGGTTGAAGCGGCTTAACCTGACAGGTACAGCGGCAAAACATGGAAATTGAATACTGGTGGTTGCTGGCATTGCCGCTGTTTTTCGCGCTCGGCTGGCTCGCTGCGCGCATCGACATCAAGCATTTGCTGACCGAATCGCGCGCGCTGCCGCGTTCGTATTTCAAGGGCCTGAACTTTCTGCTCAACGAGCAGCCCGACAAGGCGATCGAGGCTTTCATCGAAGTGGTCAAGGTCGAGCCGCAGACGATCGAACTGCATTTCGCGCTGGGCTCACTGTTCCGCCGTCGCGGCGAAGTCGAGCGCGCCATCCGCATGCACCAGAACCTGGTCGAGCGCGACGATCTGCCGGAGCCGCAAAAGCTCGACGCCCTCTACGAGCTCGCACAGGACTATCTGAAGGCGGGCCTGCTCGACCGTGCCGAAGAACTGTTCGCCAAATTGAAGGGTACCTCGCACGCCGAGGCCGCATTGCGCTACCTGCTCGAAATCTACGAGCAGGAAAAAGACTGGCTGAAGGCGATCGACACCGCACAGCAGCTCGAAGGCGTGACGGGCCAGTCGCACCAGAAGCAGATCGCCAATTTCTTCTGCGAGCTGGCCTCGCGCGAAATCATGGAATCGCGACCCGAGGGCGCGCGCCCGCATCTCGCACAGGCGCTCTCACACCATCGCCTGTGCGTGCGTGCCAATGTGTTGCTCGGAGATCTGGAGATTGCGCAGCAGCACCCCGAGGCGGCGATTGAGGCATGGAAACGTATTGAATCGCAGAACCCGGCCTATCTGTCGCTAGTCGGCGAACGTCTGCTCAAGGCCTACCGGCAGATGGATAAGGCGGGCGAGGGGCTCAATCTGTTGCGCGGACTGCTGGCCCGTTATCCGTCGATTGACGTGCTCAATGTGGTGTTCTCCTGTGTGCTCGAAAGCGAAGGTGCCGAGCCGGCCTATCAGCTGGTGCGCGACGAAATGCGCCGCAGCCCGTCATTGCTCGGCCTCGATAAATTACTGGAGGCGCAGTTGCTCGAAGCGCCGGTGCAGCGCCGCGCCGATCTCGAATTGGTGAAGACCCTGGTGCATCAGCACACCCGCACGCTCGCCATGTTCAAGTGTGACAACTGCGGCTTCCGCGCGCACCAGTTCTACTGGCATTGTCCCGCCTGCGGCGAATGGGAAACCTACTCGCCACGGCGCACCGAAGAAAAAGGTTTGCCCGCATGACCCCGTCCCGTGTGATCGTCGCGCTCGATTGTCCGGTCGCCGATGCCGCGCTTGCTTTTGCGCGCAGCGTCAGTCCCGCCGATTGCCGCCTGAAAATCGGCAAGGAACTGTTTACCGCCGCCGGCCCCGCGCTGGTTGAAACATTGGTGAAACAGGGATTTGATATCTTCCTTGATTTGAAATTTCATGACATACCCAACACGGTTGCAGGCGCATGCAAGGCTGCGGCCCGGCTCGGCGTCTGGATGCTGAACGTGCACGCATCCGGCGGTCGCGCCATGATGGAAGCAGCGCGCGCTGCTGTCGGTGACGGCAGTGACCGGCCGAAGCTGATCGCCGTCACGCTGCTGACCAGCATGGGCCCGCGTGAAATCGAAGAGGTTGGCCTCACTGGCGAGGCACCCTACGCGGTGCGGCGGCTGGCGAAACTCGCGCAGGCGAGCGGGCTCGACGGCGTGGTGTGTTCGGCGCAGGAGGCGGCCATGCTGCGCGCCGAGTGCGGGCCGCATTTTTGCCTGGTGACGCCGGGTATACGTCCGGCGACGGCGTCGAAAGACGACCAGCAGCGTGTGATGACACCGGCGGCTGCGGTTGCGGCCGGCGCGGATTATCTGGTGATCGGTCGCCCGGTCACGCAAGCCAAAGATCCGGTCGCCACGCTGGCCGCGATCAACCGCGAAATCGGCACTGGAAAGGCAGCATGAGAATCTCGATCATCGGCACCGGATACGTCGGCCTCGTTTCAGGCGCCTGTCTGGCGGAACTCGGCAATGACGTCATGTGCCTCGATGTCGATAAAGCCAAAATCGACATGCTGAAGCGTGGCGAAATTCCGATTTATGAGCCCGGCCTCGATGCGCTGGTCAAACGTAACGCGGCAGCGGGGCGCCTGCATTTCACCACCGACTTTGCCGAGAGCGCAAAACACGGCGAAGTGCAGTTCATCGCCGTCGGCACGCCGCCCGACGAAGACGGCTCGGCCGATCTGCAATACGTGCTGGCCGCCGCGCACAATATCGGCAGACACATGGACGGTTACCGCGTCGTCGTCGATAAGTCCACGGTGCCCGTGGGCACCGCCGAAAAGGTGCGCGCTGCGATTGCCGAAGAGTTGGCCGCGCGCGGCGTATCATTCGAATTCAGCGTCGTCTCCAACCCGGAGTTTCTGAAAGAGGGCGCGGCGGTCGACGATTTCATGCGGCCGGACCGCATCGTCATCGGCGCCACCGATGAACGCGCCAAGCAGATCATGCGTGCGATCTATGCGCCGATCCAGCGTAACCACGAGCGCATGATTGTCATGGATATTCCGTCGGCTGAGCTGACCAAATACGCCGCCAACGCAATGCTAGCAACGCGCATTTCGTTCATGAACGAACTCGCCAATCTTGCCGAGAAACTCGGCGCTGACATTGAACACGTGCGCCAGGGCATCGGCAGCGACGCACGTATCGGTTACCACTTCCTTTACGCCGGTTGCGGTTACGGCGGCGCCTGTTTCCCGAAGGACGTCAGCGCACTGCAGCAGACCGCCAACGAT
This sequence comes from Betaproteobacteria bacterium, assembly GCA_025356695.1. Next base: position 16,886 of record JANXSE010000178.1, on the reverse strand, counting down.
GCCGGCATGCAGCTCAAAATCATCGATGCCGTCGAGCGCGTCAATCAGGCGCAAAAGTCGCGGCTGCTGGAAAAAATTGTCAGCCGTTACGGCGAAAAACTGCAGGGTAAACGTTTTGCCGTGTGGGGGCTGGCGTTCAAACCGAACACCGACGATATGCGCGAGGCAACCAGTCAGGTCGTCGTATCGGGTCTGATCCAGCGCGGCGCCACTGTCGTGGCCTACGACCCGGTGGCGACCGAACAGGCGAAGAAGGCGTTTGCGGGGATGCAGGGCATTCAATACGCTTTATCGCCGCTGGCCGCCCTCGACGGGGCCGATTGCCTGCTTATCGTGACCGAATGGAAAGAGTTCCGCAGTCCCGACTTCGCTGAAATCAAAAAACGTCTCAAGTCGCCGGTCATCATCGACGGCCGGAATTTATACGAACCTGAATTTGTGCGGGGTCTCGGCATCGAGTACTCCGGCATAGGGCGCTAGCATGGCGAAAATCAAACCTGCAGTAAACACTTTGCCGTCACCGCGCGCATTCCGCCGCGCGCGCGTGCTTGTCGTTGGCGACGTCATGCTCGACCGTTACTGGTTCGGTGACGTCAGCCGCATCTCACCCGAAGCGCCGGTGCCGGTGGTCAAGGTCGATCGCAGCGAAGATCGTCCGGGCGGTGCGGCCAATGTGGCGCGCAATGCAGCCGCACTGGGCGCGCGCGTCACGCTGCTCTCCGTGGTCGGGCAGGACGAGCCGGGTCGCCGTTTGCGCGAACTTCTGCGCGAAGAAAAAATTACCGCGCGTCTGCATTACGACCGCACTATCGATACCACGGTCAAATTGCGCGTCATCGGTCGCCAGCAACAGCTGCTGCGCATCGATTTCGAAACCACGCCGAGCCACGAGATCCTGCGCACCAAACTCAGCGATTACGCGCGACTGGTTGCCGCCTGCGACGTGGTCGTGTTGTCTGATTACGGCAAGGGGGGGCTGGCCCACATCAGTCGCATGATTGCGCTGGCACGCCGTTATCGCAAACCGGTACTGGTCGATCCGAAGGGGGACGATTTTGCGCGTTATGCCGGTGCTACCCTGCTGACGCCGAACCGCGCCGAGTTTCGCGCGGTCGCCGGCAAATGGAACAACGAACGCGAATTCACGGCCAGCGCGCGGCACCTGCGCAGCAAACTCAAGGTCGATGCACTGCTGGTGACGCGCAGCGAAGAAGGCATGACGCTGTTTACGCGCAAGGCGCGTTTGCACGCCGCCGCGCAGGCGCGCGAGGTGTTCGATGTCAGCGGTGCCGGTGACACCGTGATCGCAACCCTGGCCGTGGCGCTGGCGGCGGGCTCTGCGCTCGAAGGCGCGGTCGAACTGGCCAATCGCGCTGCCGGCATCGTGGTCGGCAAATTCGGGACTGCCGTGGTGCGCCCCGAAGAATTATTCGGTGGGCAGGCGCCTGAATCCGGCAAACCGCTTGCAGATAAGCGCAAAAGCAGGCGCAAGCCGCGTTAGAATTCCGTGTGTTGTCGTCTTATCCATCCCCCAACTCAGTCTGAATCCTGAACATGTATATCGTCGTGACCGGTGCGGCCGGCTTTGTCGGCGCCAATATCGTCAAAGCGCTTTCCGATCGCGGCGACTACGACATCATCGCCGTTGATGACCTGAAGCAGGGCGACAAGTTCGTCAATCTGGTCGACTGCGACATCGCCGATTACTTCTATCACGAGGACTTCATGCAGGAGCTCGAAGGCGGTGCCTTCGACGGCGTGATCGGCGCCATGCTGCATCAGGGCGCCTGCTCGGACACCACCGAGACCGACGGCCGCTATATGATGCATAACAACTACCGCTACACGCGGCAGTTGTTCGACTACTGCATGGAAGAGGAAATCCAGTTCATTTACGCGTCGTCGGCGGCAGTCTACGGCGCCGGCACGGTGTTTCGCGAAGAGCCGGCCCACGAGTCGCCGCTCAACGTCTACAGCTATTCAAAATATCTGTTCGACCAGTATCTGCGCCGCAACTGGAACGAATGCACTGCACAGGTCGTCGGTCTGCGCTACTTCAATGTCTACGGTGAGCGAGAGCAGCACAAGGGGCGCATGGCCTCGGTGGCTTACCACTTTTTCAATCAGTACCGCGCCAACGGCAAGGTCAGGTTATTCGAGGGCACCGCCGGTTACGGTAACGGCGAGCAGCGTCGCGATTTCGTTTCGGTCGCCGATGCCGTCAAGGTCAACCTGCATTTCCTCGATAACCCGCAACGTTCAGGCATCTTCAACGTCGGCACCGGCGCGGCACAGAGTTTCAACGACGTCGCCGTGGCGACGCTCAATGCCTGCCGCGCGCATGCCGGTGAAACAGCGCTGTCGCTGGCCGCCATGCAGAGCCAGGGCCTCATCGAATACATCCCGTTTCCGGCCGATCTCAAGGGCAAATACCAGAGTTACACGCAGGCCGACATCGGCGCGCTGCGCGCTGCCGGCTACAAGGCCCAGATGCTGACGGTGGAAGAAGGCGTGGCAGATTACGTCGGTGCGCTGTGCAAGCGCGCAGAAGGTTGAGCCGATGTACAAAACACTTGAGGACTACGTCGGCAATACGCCGCTGGTGCGCCTGAAACGCCTGCCGGGTGAAGAGGCGGCAACGCGCGGCAATGTCGTGCTGGCCAAACTCGAAGGCAACAACCCCGCCGGCTCGGTCAAAGACCGTCCTGCATTGTCGATGATCAAACGCGCCGAGCAGCGCGGCGAGATCAAGCCGGGCGACACGCTGATCGAGCCGACCAGCGGCAACACCGGCATTGCGCTGGCGATGGCCGCGGCCATGATGGGTTATCGCATGGTGCTGGTGATGCCGGAGCATCTATCGGTCGAACGCCGGCAGACGATGGCGGCCTTCGGTGCGCAGATCGTGCTGACGCCGAAGAGTGGCGGCATGGAAGCCTGTCGCGACATTGCCGAGAAAATGCGCGACGAGGGTAAAGGCATCATCCTTGACCAGTTCGGTAACCCGGACAATCCGCTCGCGCATTACGAGGGCACCGGCCTCGAAATCTGGCGCGATACCGGCGGCAAGATCACCCATTTTGTTTCGAGCATGGGCACCACCGGCACCATCATGGGGGTCTCGCGTTTTCTCAAGGAGAAAAACGCCGTCGTGCAGATAGTCGGCTGCCAGCCCACCGATGGTTCGCAAATTCCGGGCATTCGCAAATGGCCGGCCGCGTATCTGCCGAAGATATGCGACTGGGACCGCATCGACCGTGTTGTCGAAGTGAGTCAGGCCGATGCCGAGGACACCACGCGCCGCCTTGCGCGCGAAGAAGGCATTTTTGCCGGTGTATCGTCGGGTGGCGCCGTGTGGTCTGCACTGAAACTGTCCGCCGAGGTCAGGAACGCCGTCATCGTCTGCATTATCTGCGACCGCGGCGACCGTTATCTTTCGACCGGCATTTTTCCGGCTTAGGGATCAGGGCAGACATGTCGCATTCAATCCGCAAGCGTAGCCCGCTAAACGCATGAATCCCGTTCTGGTTTTTGACATCGAGACGGTGCCGGACATCGCCGGGCTGCGCACGCTTTATGAGCTCGGTGCCGAGATCAGCGACGGCGATGTCGCCGCCATGGCCTTCCAGCGCCGCCGCCAGGCCAGCGGCAACGACTTCCTGCAACTGCATCTGCACCGCGTGGTGGCGATCGCCTGTGTGCTGCGCGAGCGCGATAGCGTGCGCGTGTGGTCGCTCGGCGAACCGTCCGACGCGGAAGGTGCGTTGATCCAGCGTTTTTTTGACGGTATCGAAAAGTACTCGCCGCAGATCGTGTCCTGGAACGGCGGTGGTTTCGATCTGCCGGTGCTCAATTACCGCGGCCTTATTCATGGTGTGCATGCGCCGCGCTTCTGGGACCAGGGCGAGGATGACCGCGAGTTCAAATGGAACAACTACATCAGCCGTTATCACGCACGCCATCTTGATCTGATGGATCTGATGGCTATGTACCAGCCGCGCGCCGCAGCGCCGCTCGACGACATCGCGCAGTTGATGGGCTTTCCGGGCAAGATCGGCATCGGCGGTGCCTTCGTCTGGCAAGCCTGGCAGGACGGCGGTATCGAGCAGATCCGCAATTACTGCGAGGCCGATGTCGCCAACACCTATCTTGTCTACCTGCGCTTTCAGTTGATGCGCGGCATCCTGACCGCCGAACAATACAAACAGGAAATTGCTCTGCTGCGCGTGACGATCGAGAAATCGACGCTGCCGCACTGGGCCGAATTTCTGCAACGCTGGCCGGGCTGAACTTTCCCATGAGTGCAGAAATCCAGGTCGAAGCGCTGGACCAGGAGGGGCGGGGCATAGCCCACGCCGATGGTAAAGTTGTCTTCATCGATGGCGCTTTGACCGGCGAAACGGTGATTTACACGCCCTACCAGAAAAAACCCAGCTACGATCTGGCGCGTGTCGAAGCGATCATCAAAGCGTCGTCGTCGCGCGCGGTGCCGCGTTGCGCGCACTTCGGTGTGTGCGGCGGTTGCAGCATGCAGCACCTGGACGAGCGCGCGCAGGTCGCTGCCAAACAACGCGTGCTCGAAGACAACCTCGCGCGCATTGGCAAGGTCGATGTCGGTTGCATCCTGCCAGCCATTTACGGCAGCGCCTGGGGTTACCGTCATCGCGCGCGTTTGTCTGCCCGCTATGTCCTGAAGAAGGGCGGCACGTTGATCGGCTTTCGCGAAAAACGCAGCAGCTACGTCACTGACATGACGGGCTGCGAGGTGCTGCCGCCGCGGATTTCCGCGCTGTTGGTGCCGTTGCGCGAACTGATCAACGGGTTTTCAAAACCCGAACGGATGCCGCAAATCGAGCTTGCCGTCGGCGTCGGGGTCGATGCGCTGGTGCTGCGCATTCTGGAACCGCTCGACAGTGCCGACGAGGCGCTGATCCGGCAATTTGCCGACCGCCACCGGGTGCAGTTTTTCCTGCAGCCGCGCGGGCCCGATACCGTCACGCCTTTTTACCCGCCGCATGACGGCGTGTTGTATTACACGCTGCCGGAATTTTCGCTGGAGCTGGGTTTTTCGCCGACCGAATTCACCCAGGTCAACACCGCTGTGAACAGGGTTATGGTTCGGCGCGCGGTGACCCTGCTTGAACCGCAGGCCGGTGAGCGCATCGCCGACATGTTTTGCGGGCTGGGCAACTTTACGCTGGCCATTGCGCGCAGCGGAGCCAGCGTTATCGGGTTTGAAGGGGCGGGCGGTCTGGTCGCGCGCGGGCAGTCTAATGCTGCGCATAACGGCCTCGGCGGGACAGTTGAGTTCAGGCAGGCGGATTTGTTCAAGGTCGACCAGGCGGGGTTCGCCACGCTGGGCCGCTTTGACCGGATGCTGATTGATCCACCACGCGACGGTGCGGTTGCGCTGATCAATGCACTCACCGAAGACACTGCGCCGCGCCGTATCGTCTACGTGTCGTGCAACGCGGCGACGCTGGCGCGTGATGCCGGCGTGCTGGTTCATGTCAAAGGCTATGCGCTCAGCGCAGCCGGCGTGGTGAACATGTTTCCACACACATCACACGTCGAATCGATCGCGGTCTTCGACCGCACCTGATCGAGGTCAACACCCGGCCAACAAAAAGGGCGCCCGCAGGCGCCCTTGATATGCGGCTGGATGTGGCCGTCAGTCGCTGGAACCCAGACCCGTCAGCAACTGCAACAGGCTGGTGAAGAGGTTGTAGACGCTGACATACAGCGTCAGCGTGGCGGAGATGTAATTCGTTTCGCCGCCGTGGATGATCTCGCTGACCTGCCACAGGATCATCGCCGAACTCAGCAGCACGAACACCGCGCAGATCGTCAGATGCAGTGCCGGGCTCGCGAAGAAGATGTTCGCGATCACCGCCAGCATGACGACAATCGTGCCGACCGCCAGGAAGTTGCCCATGAAGCCGAAGTTCTTGCGCGTCACACTCGCAATGCCGGCCATGGCAAAGAACACCGCCGCCGTGCCGCCGGCGGCAAGAGCCACCAACTGGCCGCCGTTGCGCAGGCCCAGCGTCATTTGCAGAACCGGTCCGAGCATGACGCCGAGGAACAGCGTCAGCACCAGCAGCAGGCCGACGCCGATACCGCTGTCGCGGTTCTTTTCAATGGCAAAGAACATGCCGTAAACAATGGCGAGCATGGCGATCGACGCGATCATCGGGCTGGCGCGCATGAAACTGAAGTCGAGTGTGACGCCGATCATGGCGCCGATCCCGGTCGGGATCATCGACAATGCCAGCAGCAGATAGGTATTGCGCAGCACGCGTTGCTCGGCGCTGACGCCCTGACTGGCGGAAATCGGCGTCGCGTAATTGTTCTGAACTGGTTGCAGGTCGGGTTGCATATATTTTTTCTCCTCGAAGCGCCGGGTTATCGGCACGCGGATAAGACTACAGAAACGAGGTTAAAGTTTCAATCACATTCGCATTGTTTCCCGCCAGCGCAGGAGGCGGGCAAGCGGTTGATAACACACGATATTAATTTGGCCGGCATACAGCCATTACGAAAGCGGAAGGTTGGCCGAGTCGACGATCGTAGCGGTCTGCAAATTTTGCGCACCGTACATCAACTGAATTCGTCCAGAAGTGTTTCGCCCAGCAGATTACAGAGTTACGCGCCTCGGCCTGCGCACTGCTTTCTTTTGATGTCTGACTGACAGACAAGTGAAGTGGCGGAGCGGTGACTGCCACATTACGCCTCAAGACCCGCATGGATGCTAGGTCTTACGATGCGGCACCAACATAGTTACCACGTTTGTTACCACGTTTCGCGGCTCGCTACCCATCGCAAAAAGCGGGCTGGCTGGTTGGACTCGAACCAACGGCCGGCGAGCATTTCGCCGGGGGCGCCCCGCTTTTGGCCTCAGCCAGTCTTCCATTATGCGCCAGCCGCTCGATCGCGGCACAGGTTCAAATCCCGTCCCCCGCAACCAACACCGGCGCCGGCGCCGAGCGGCTTGAACGACTTACGGCGTCGCCGAGTTAAAAGCTGTTTCGTCGCTGCTGTTGCCCATAAGGATTGGGCTGCGCGTAAGGATCACGGGCCCCCTCTTTACCGGTGTGCGGGTTAACGTTGGGGCGGCTCCCGTAGTTGTCTGTTCGCGTTTCATTCGGATTGGTTTGCTGGTGTGGCTGAACGTAAGTGCCGTCCTTGCGCGTGTAGCCATCCACGCGGTGATCGGCGGCAACGGCGCCACCGGCGATTGTCGAAAGTGCGATTGCCACCACAAGCGTTTTCATTGAATTACCTTCCTGTCGGATCGGCTTTTTTATTGGTCACCGGCTGTGCCGCGGGCGGCCGGATTGGCTATGACGACACCATGCTACGCCCATCTTGCGGTCTGTCTAGTGTCGAGGTTGACCATTTATGCCGACCGCACCGAAGAATCGCTTCGGACTTAGTGCAGGGCGACGGGCGGTTTGCAAACGAAAAAAGAAGCTATAACTCCCCCGACGCTTTCCGACGCCGAGCAGCTTCGGCGTCTTTCGTAGCGGCTGTCTGTGCGACCGTCCTTGTTCGATTCGCCGCTCGCTGAAGACAAAAATAGAGAAGTGTCATGAGTAAGTATATCGACGAACCAACCGTTCACACGGCGAGTAACATCGATGATCTGCTGGCCAAGGTCGCTGAGATCAAAGCGCTGCTGCCGTTGCCGGATGGAGTGCCAGGGCGAACCGATCAAATATGCACGCTCGCCAAAAGCATCAGCCGCAAGGCGCCAAATGCCAGCATTGCAGACTTAGCAAGAAAAGTGGCCAGCGAAGCACGGGACGCGGAGAGTTCAAAAATCAGCACCTATCTGTCCCACCTGACGGCCGAGCTTGAGGAAGCGAGAAAACAACAATAAAAGTAGCGCGTGCCGTTGCTGGCTGGGCGTGGCCTTGTGACATTGGATACCATCACGCACTTATTTCTGAGGCTTGCGAAAATGACAATCGTGCATTCTTGATTGGATTGCGCGCAATTTCAACTGCATATTGTTCTTCTTATAGAGATCAACTAGAGAACTCTGTGAACTAGTGCACCCACCGCCCAGCCGTTCAGATTTTTCAAACGCCTCGATTGCGTATTTTGTGAAGCCTCCAATTAGATATGTCTCGCCCAAGTTCAAGTAGTATTGTGAAAGCGTAGGATCTGTTGCGCCACGATCCGATTTGCGCGACGCCTCCATTGCCGCGGTATATAAATATATCGCCCTCATGTTAGCGTTAAGCGCTTGGGTATAGTCGTCGATCATCATATAGGCGAAGCCAAGATCGTCCCATCCGTCCGGGTCGCTTGGACTCAACGCAACAACCTCAACATATGCTTTTTGAGACTTTGCATAGTCCCCCAACCACGAGTAGGCACGCCCCAGTTCTCGCCATGCTTCGGGTGAATTAGAAAATCTTCGCACCCATTCCCTGCAAGTTTCAAGGCTTTTGGGGTGAATCTGAAGCCGAACATACGCCAGATTTAGCCATCGGTAGGATTCGTGATTGTCTGGTTCATCATCAACCCATTTTTTAGCAACAATTAGCACCCCGCTGAAATCGCCTTTTTTTCTCAGTGCGTCAAGCTGCTCGCTTCTGCTTTTTGCGATTGAGGCTGATTCTTTACCAAGGTTCCGGCTACGCGACGGCAGATCGTTTATCCAATCAACCGGAAGGGCAAAATTCAGATTTTGTCCGCCCATGATTACGAATGTGGTGAGTCCAATCAGGTGGCCACTGTCATCAAAAAGGCCACCGCCACTAGACCCGGGCGAGATAGGAGCGGAAGTCTGGATGTAACGCTCCCCCGCAATGTCGCGCAGGGATGAAATGATGCCTTCGCTTAACGTGAGATCGAACCCTCTTGGAGCCCCAATCGCGTATACGCGCTGACCGACAATCAACTCCGTGGCCCTGCCACGCATGATAGGCGGGGCATCCAATCCGGCCACGAGTAGCTGGCAAAGATCGCGACCATAATCAGAATACTGTAATGCCGCATTGTATTTGCGGCCCTTGTGTTCGATCTGGATGCTCGCGGTTCCTTTAGCGACGTGGCAGTTCGTAACAACCCGTTCTTTTTCGATCACCACACCGCTTCCAAGCTGAAGCAGAACATTCTTTTGATCAAGCCCTCTGACGACCACCACACTCGGAGCGGCTGCAGAGTAAACCGCTTCAGGGCTGGCACCTGCCGGCGAAGGAATGGCAACCAGGAGAACTAGCAGAACCAGCCGGCGCCGGACGCGCTCTTTCAGGCTATCAAGGCGGTCAGGTTCAATCGGGGCGGAATTGTCGTTGGCGTCCACCGCTAGACGTTACACCGTTCCCGGTGAAACAGCGAACGGCGCGACAAATGGCATTTTCCACGGGGCATACAACCGCGAACGGCACGGCATCAATCCTCGATGCCATGGATGCGTTTGAGCGAGGATATCAGGGCATCTTCGGACGTTTCTCGCTCGCTCATGTTCAGGACGAGGCGTTCTTTGTCGATCAGGGTGGAGAGGGCGGCAGCGAGCTTCTGGGCGATGGTGGCCCGGGCGCCCAAGTCCATGCTGTCCATGATCGATCAGCAGCATAAAAAGCCCAACCTATTGATTTAGTTGTATTGCAGTGGGCCAATCCTGCGTTCTTACCCGCAGTCTTACCCGCTTTTTTCAGCGGTGCTACAGGGCAAACAGCTTACGACCAGCAGGAGACCAGCCCGCGAAGTGACAGCCGGGAACGACTATCGCCATCGTGCGGGCGAGGGGGCCTTGCAGATCAATGAGGATATAAGCGCAGTCACAGCGAACAGTGTAACGCATCGGGCACCCGCCAATCTAGGCAGCGTCCGAGCAACTGACGTTTGCCACTGAACTGGCACGACGGTGCGACTGGCTCAATTGGCGAGCCTGCCCGCACTTAGTCTTGCCCCGCCCGCCCCGCAGTAAACTGGCCCCATGAACGCACCCACTCCACTTACCCGCGACCAGCTTGTCACGCTGGCCACACAATACCGTCGCAATCCGGACGTGCGGCTGTTGCTCGGTGAGATAAAGCGACTGCGCGACCGAGGCGGACCACCAGGGTGGCGCGTAGTTGAGGTGTTTATGCGAATAATTGCCATTGGTGTGTTTTCGATCGTTCTTGCGACAGGTTGTTTTTGGGCTGGGCCGGCGCAGGCGAAGTGGATATTTGTTGTTGAGAGTCCCGAGGGCGATATCCGCTGGTCGCTCGATAATTCGAGAATCGCTTACGACGACACGGCGATTTGGGTCTGGTTTCTGATCGATAACAAGCTGCCTCAGACTTCGGAAAAGGGCACCTACTATTCCATCGAGGTGCGCGAGGAAATCAATTGCACCTCGCGTGAAGAAAGCTTTTTCCAGTATCTCTACTATGCCGAGAGTGGCGGACGTGGAAGGGTGGTCGAGGCGGATTCTTTTGGCGGAATAGGTCCGTTTACCGCTGCCCCAGGTTCGATATCGGAATCGCTGGTGAGTGCCGCTTGTGATGAATTTAGCAGGAAATATCGTCCAACAGGCATCAAACAGGCGAAAGTAGCCTACTAGCTGTAGCCCATGCCGATGGCGTAGCATCTGCCTGATGCCATTGCTACTTCCCTCAGTTCCCGAAGAATGCTTGGATGATTCGGAGAGCGGCCGGCCGGTTCTTTTGTCGTAGATCCCAATAGACCTTGAATCCCCCCACGAGGTGATATTTCCACTCCCTCTCGGGCTCGCCGGCAAAGCGCATGTTGCACATTTTTAAGTTCGATTCGAGATGGTGACCGACGCCGTTCACCGCTTGAGTTTTGCGGTCGATGGTGAACACCTCCTTGGCGCACGGCGTTTCGTTCGTGAACACGATCGTCGTAGGTGACCACGACTCGAGGTCATATTCGATCCGATCGACAATTAGCGCATTGCCACTGACAGACGCCTTCGACTCAACGCACCGGTTTTCATTCTTCATGCAGTAAATCTTCGACGTCTGCAACGGAAATGCCATCGCGGACCCTTCACCGCGCGAGCCCTCGCGCGACCAGGTGCCTTGAGCGACGACGAGGTTTTCGCCCGATTCGCTCACGCCGCTAAAAGGTGACGGAACCACAGGTGTCAGCGAGTCGGTGTAAAAACTTAGGGCCGTCATTACCCCAAAAGAAGCTGCGGCGACGCTCGTTGCCGCCGCAATCCCGACGAATATTTTTCGAAGGAGTGACAAGCTCCTCCAAGGAATCACCGCGGGCAAGCCGATGAGTAAGGCACGGCCAAACCATGCGAACACGTAGACGGCGATCCATGCGAAGGGAATCGGAACTAGCGCAGCGAGCGCACAGTTAGCCAAATCGCCTTGCATGAATAGCGCGACGCCCTTGGCCTTTTCCTGCTCGCACGGGGACAGATTCGAATCGTGCGCCAGGTCTTTGGTGTCCGCGCACGTATTGAACGAGAGGGCACCGAAATTCTTCGCGTCCTCGACAGTGTCATTATGTTGGTGAAGCGCCGCCCCGGCTGCCCAGATTATAGACAATACGATGCCGATTTTTTGCCAGATTGTCAGTTGCATGATGCCTCGATGCGGTATTAGGATGTCACATTAGCTAGACTTAGGTTCAGTTGCTTTATGTCCATTGCCCCTAGCATTCTTATTATTGATGGCCGGCCGATGCTTCAGCCACAACTGCCTCGGTGGGCGGCGTGCGGTGGCATGCAGGCACCATATTACCCCGCTCTGACCCACCAGCAGTTGCAGACCATTCTCACGCACCCCGAGGTTACACGTTCAGCGCGCAAGCATGCGCGGCGAGAGTTGACCAAACGACGCAACAATCAGCGCGCCGTCGTTCGCCCATAGCTTTCCGCCACGGCGTCACTGTCGACGGGGCCACCAAGAAAGCGCGGGTCCCACCGCGCCGCATACCAGCTCAGAAGGTAGGGGATCGCCGCGTTGCCGAGGGTTCCCACGATTTCCGAAGCAAAGGCAGGGAAGCGCGTCACTCCCCTGTTCAGGACTGCGAGGGCGTAGCGCATACCGCACGTCAGCAACCCGAAGTCGATGCCTGGGCGCCGAGGCTGCCCGAGTAGCGCAATCAGATCGTCCCGGCAGGCTAGTTCCACGTCGCGCTCGGTGAGCCTTGTCCACGGATAGAGCGGTTCGCCGTTCCGGACGCGCTCTTTCCAATCCTCAAACTGCCGGTGTTCGATCGAGCCTGAATTGTTGGTGGCGCCCACCGCTAGACGTTACACCGTTCCCCGTGAAACAGCGAACGGAGCGACAAACGACATTTTCCACGGGGCATACAACCGCGAACGGTGTGTCTGTCATTCCACTATCTCGATCAACCGTGTTGAATCGCCTCGGCGCGCGTTGACAAGCTCTGACTGCTCAATTATCTTGAAACCCTGCCCGTGAAAAGGCGCCCTTTTGGGCATTATTCCCAAGAGAGAGCGTGGTTCACGGGCATACTTTTTCTTCGCTCATGTCTTGGTCGTCTTCACGGCTTAGGATTTCCGCTGCGGCGACGCGATTACGCCTTGCAGCGGAAGTAAAGGGTGCGCCTCACGCCATACTGATCTTGCAACTCATCGCGGTCGAGGATTGTGAAGCCATTGGCGCAGGTTTTGTTGGCGCCGTCGTAGCACACATCCCAGGCGCGCGCTGTGCCCCCGCAGACCGCGATATGGCCGGGCTTGCCGTCCTTCATTGTGGCATCATTAATGCGTGCCGCGCAGGCGGTCAGCGCCAGCGCAATGCATAGAAGGGCGCTGCGTTTAATAGCGTTCATTTGCTCTCCCGTTCGCGGTATGTATGAATTAGCAGTGCCCTGATCCCTGCGGCGTGTATTCGACACACTCGGATCTTGAGCCAGAACCCTGAATCACGACGGCATAGGCTGTAATGGCCGAAACAGCAACAAGGACGGCAATTACGACCTGACCCGGAGGCCCCTTTCCATCCTCGAAAATCTGCGCCACGACCCAAACTCCGGCAACGAACGTCAGCACAAATACGAAGGCTAGCGATGCCAACGTATATCCCAGCGATAGGACGACTGAAATCATTCGGCTGATTTGGGGTTGCTGATTGGGTCGATCAAAATATCCTATTTTGGGATTATCCCATAACAGGATTGATCATTTGTGGATTGTTACTCTCCACAAGTGCTTTCCCATTGAAGTCGCTGTATTCAGGGCGCTACCAAAAGCTTCTCTCGCTCCTCATTGAGGCTCGCAGGAACAGCGGCCTTTCTCAGCGCACCGTTGCCCTTCAACTCGGGCGCCCGCAGTCGTTCGTCTCCAAATACGAGAATGGTGAGCGCAGGCTCGATGTAGTTGAATTTCTAATGCTTGCAGAGGCTATTGGATTTGACTACGAGAAAATACTCGGGTCACTATCCTTAACGGCCGCTCCGCACCGCCGATCCAAATAGGCGTTTGGGCCAGCAAGATTTCACTGGCTTCCGGAAGCCGTTTCAGCTTCCCGTGAAACAGCGAACGGCACGACAAAAGGCGTAGACCACCCATCGGGCAACCGCGAACGGCGCGACATTTCCCCCCCCCCGTCTGCTTGATGAACAATTGCGAACCAGGTTCGCCCATTTCTAACGCCATAATCCTTTGATGGATGACTAGTTACTCCCATGGTTGCCACGATGGTTGCCAGAAAAATCGCCCTTTTCTGGTGGCAAGTTGAGATCTGCGCCTCGCCAGGTCGGATTTTGGTGAACAGGATGGCAAACACCAAAGTCGGCTATCTTGGACGCGACCTCCAAGCCAACCGTCGGGGAATACGTGACCGTGGTTAGCACTCTGGTTAGCGCGAAACCAGCCTATGTAATCCGTGCAGGGGGTGGCAATACTATAAAGGTGTCCAGTTTCTGCACAATCTGGAGAATGAGGACTTTCACGTTGCGGTCTGGGCTAAAACAAATGCTGACAAGGCCTTAGGTGCTTCATCAGCATCCGCGAAAAGTCCAGTTACTGGCCTATTGATCTGTGATGGTGTCCAGTTCCTGGCCTAATGCGGAAGCGGTATAGGCACAGCTAATGGACTTGTCATGTCCGTTTTTTGAACTTTTGATCTATTCGCTCGGCCTTCACGACGTTGCGAACGCGCTACTACGGATTTCAAGACTTCTGCACGAGCTTCCCTCAGTGAAGTAAATCGCCGGTAGTCATGGGTCGCCTTACTTGCCGTTACGCCCAGTTTCGGGACATTGAAAGCTTCCATGTCTGTGAAGCGATACAGACTGCAAATCCTGCTCATGCTGGCGATGCCGCCTTGGCGCGTCATAACGATGAAACCCAGCGTTTCCAGCTCACGTAGCGCCTTGTGCATCGTTGTTTTCGACTTCCACCCCCGATGCCTCAACTCACTGAACACAGCATCGATATTGCCGTTGTTGAAGCTGTTGAGCTTGAGCCGCATATCTACGAACAGATGAATTGCAGAGCTGGAAAGTGCAACCCACGCTGGGCTCTTCAACATATCGTGATAGAGCCTCGCGTGCTGCCCGTTAGGATCGCGCTGATAGCGGCGTTTTATCATGCTTCACCCACCATGCTTTCGGGGGGCGGCACGTTACTTCGTGCCTTCGATAAGTAAGCGGACATCCTCAACCCGCCATGCCGGCGTGCGCGGCCCAAGCCTTACAGGCTTCGGGAAGCGACCAGATGCGACGCCAGCCCACCACGTTGAGCGGCTAACGGGAAATATTTGCAAAACTGTCGCGAGCCGAACAAATCCGGTTTCAGGTAATACTGCTGCGTTTGCCATGTTGCATCCTCTCGGTTGTGAATGGATATAAACACGGCAAAATGTAGTTCTAAAATTTGCTGACTAAAACCCGCTAACTCAGGCTCAATAAGGGGGTTTTTTCAGAGTCTTGGATACCTTGCCCGCATCTGACATGGATTGTGCGATGCGTTTCGCCTCAATTTCAATCTTTCGATCGATGAGATTCGGGTTTTTAGCCTTTGCTATTTGACGCGCAGCATCAATGAACGAACTGGCCTTACCAATTTGCCTCAATGCCTCCGCTATCTTGCGACGGCCAATATTTTGACTTCTGCGACTCGCTGGTCGTCCAGCGGGTTTCTTTTCCATTTGCCACTGCAACTCACCAGCCCATGTCCCTCGCTTTGGCTTGGGGCCGACTCTCGGCTTCAGGGCCGGGTGCTTTTCAGAAATCAATTCCTGCATAGCCTCCCAACAATAGGGGTCAGCAAGCAGTTCAAGGAGGCGTGTTCTCCCCGTCTCTACCCGATCCGCATCTGTCATTGCGGCGCCCCTCGGACCGCGCTCGGCGATCCAGAGCCCTGGGGGCCGCGGCTTAGGCTGGCTCATAATGCGATCAGGCAGCGCGCGTTCTAATCGGCGTGACCTTGGCACCGCCCCTGATTACGTCGAGGTGGTGTGCCCAAGCCTGCATCATCTTCTTGCGCTCCGGCAGATACTCGGCACGGTTATATGCACCGCGCACCTCATTCCGCTCGGAGTGCGCAAGCTGGCGCTCAATTACGTCAGGGCGAAACTTTCCCATCTCGTTAAGCATGGTGCTCGCCACCGCTCGGAAGCCGTGGCCGGTCATTTTTCCCTTGTAGCCGAGGCGGTAGAGCGCGAATAACAACGTGTTGTTGCTGATGGGCTTATCCCGGTTGCGCCCAGGGAAAACAAAGCGGCTCTCGCCACCGATCTTCTTCAGCTCATCAAGAATCGCCAACGCCTGCGTCGAGAGCGGCACCAGATGCTCGGCCTTCATCTTCATACGTTTTGCCGGCACGACCCATATTGCGGACTCAAGGTCGAACTCCGTCCATTCCGCCCCGATCAGCTCATTCGTCCGCGTGAACGTCAGCGCCAGCAGTTCGAGCGCAAGGCGTGTCTGCTTGTCGCCTATTTTTTCGTAAACTTCGATGGCGCGCAGCAGGCTCGGAAAATCATCAGGGCGCACCGCGGGTTGGTGCTTCTTTTTGTGGGGCGTGAGGGCGCCACGCAGATCAGCGGCCAGATTGTGCGAGCACCGCCCGGTCGCAATGCCATATCGGAACACTTGGCCGCACACCTGCAACACGCGGTGCGCCAAATCGTAGGCACCACGTTCCTCAATCGGTCGAAGTGCCGCAAGCAGCTCTGGCGCGTCAATTTGCGATATAGGCCGGCGTCCGATCTTGGGGAAGGCATTGCCCTCCAACCGACGCATCACATCGTCAGCGTGGCCCTTAACCCATGTCTTGGCCTGCTTCTCGCACCACTCACGGGCCACCGCCTCAAAAGAGTTTCCGGCCGCGACACGTCGGCGCACTTTGGCAGCGCGGCGCTCGGCTGCGGGATCCAGATCGGCATCCAGGTGCGCACGTTCCTCATCACGCCGCTTGCGGGCGTTCTTCAGCGGGGTCGCAGGATAGACGCCAAGGGAGAGTGATTTTTCCGAACCATCGATCTTGTAGCGCAGCCGCCAATACTTCCGACCATCAGCATATACCCACAAGTAAAGACCTCCACCGTCATGCAACTTGCGGATTTCATTGCCCATTGCGTTGGCGTTCTTGCACGCCGTATCACTGAGGATATTGAGCTTTGCCATGGTGTGGTAACTATTGAGTGTAAGAAATGTGATACCACACTTATTTACCACACCTTTTCACCGGCTGCAATCGGACTTATTTGGACGGCATAGGTTAATTTTATAGAGGGAAAAATTGGAAGGCGTCGGTATTTTTGGACTACTTTGGACGATTACGGATGCGGTTCTGGCGGAAGCGGTGAGATTCGAACTCACGATGCCCTTGCGGGCATGCCAGTTTTCAAGACTGGTGCGATCAACCGCTCCGCCACGCTTCCGTAGGGCAGGCATTTTGCCATTGGCAGCGGGTGCCGTCCATTTTCGGG